>NZ_JBHVPZ010000045.1:0-49576 GCF_042887135.1 Kitasatospora sp. NPDC057965 | reverse complement strand
ACAGGCCGCGGCCCGGGCACGGGCGGCGGGCGCGCCCGCCGGTGCGCCGCGACGGTCCCCCGCCCCGAGCGACGGGCAGGCGGCCACCGCGCCGCTCCCCCGTCCCGACGCGCTCCAGGCCACCCGGCCGATGCGCGAGCGCCAGCAGACCCCGCCGCCCGCACGGCCGACCCGGCAGCGGCCCGGCGGGCCGCGCGGCCGGGCGGGAGACCGGCAGCACACGCCCGCGCCCGGGGGGCGCCCCGGGACGGCGCGGCAGCGGCTGATGCGACAGCGGCTGGTGGTGTTCGTGACCGTGACGGTCGGGGTGGCGCTGGCCATCGCGGCGGCGCAGGGGTGCGAGAACCGGGACAAGCAGGGCATGCGGCCACCGGCGAGCTCCGCCGCTGCGGCGGGCCCGACGGCCGGTGCGGCGCCCGCGACCGCCCCGGCTCCGGAGGCGTCGACCGGGGCGGGGCTGTCGGCGGACGGGCTCACGCCGTCCACCACAGCGCCGTCCGCCACAGCGCCGTCGACCGCTCCGCTGGCGGCCGCGGCCCACGGGGCCCCGGCGGGCGGCGGTGCGGAGGGCGCGCTGGCCCCCGCCCAGGGTGCGGGCCCGGCGGTCGACTGGCCGAACCGCTCCTATGCCGATCCGGCGGGCGGTCCGGCCATCGCCCTGCGCGACGGCCGCTCGGCGGGCGCGGGGCCGCAGGTCGTGCTCAGCGCGGTCCTCCCGGCGCGGTACAAGGGCGCACCGGCGGCGCTGGTCGTCCTGCGGCGCTCGGAGGGGTCGGTGCCGGTCGACCTGGTGCAGCTGTTCGCCTTCAACGGGGACGCCCCGGTCGCGCTGACCTCGCGCTCCTCGGCGGCGGACCCGCAGGCGACTGCGGCCTGGCGGCTGGAGGCCGGGGCCCTGGTGCGGGAGGAGCGGGTCGCCCAGACCGGGGCCACCACATCCACGCGCTACACGCTGCGCGCGGACGGCACCCTGGAGGAGTCCTGGCCCGGCTCCCCCACCATGACGCCCCCGATCACCACCCCACCCCCCGCCGCTGCCCCCGCACCCCCCACCGCCCCCGCTGGCTGACCCGGGCGGGCACAGGAAGTCGGCCGGGCCGCCCTTTGGTGCGCAGCCCGCCCGGTCGGAGGCGGCGGGCCCGGGCAAGCCGCGACCAGAACACGCAAGCGCGCCGGGAGCAGGAAGTCGGCGGATCCGACTTCCCGCGCCGCAGCACGGCGCCGCGTCGACGGTGGGCACAACCGGAGGCGGCCGGAACGGGCACGCACGCCGGAGCAGGAAGTCGGCGAGCCCGACTTTCCGTGCGGCAGCACCGAGCCACGCCGGAGGCGCCCGTGATGGGCGGGCACTACGGAGCAGGAGGTCGGCCGGGCCGACTCTTGGTGCGCGGCGCGCCCGGTCGGCGGCGACTGGTCCGCCTGAGCACGGAGAGTCGCTCTGCTCGACTTTCCGTGCGGCAGCAGGCGCCTCACCGGGGGCGCCCACGACGGGCAGCCCGAGGCCGGCCCGACCTGCTGTGCCGCAGCACGGTGCTTCGCCGGAGGCGGCGGGGCATGCCGGAGTGGGAGGTCGGCGGGGCCGACTTCCTGTGGGGGGTGGGGGGTCAGGCGGTGGCGGTGACGGCGTAGAAGGCCACGGCTGCGGCGGCGCCTACGTTGAGGGAGTCGACGCCGTGGGCCATGGGGATGCGCACGGCGTGGTCGGCGGCGGCCAGGGCGCGGCGGGTGAGGCCGTCGCCCTCGGCGCCGAGCATCAGGGCCGCCTTGGGGAGGCGGTGCGGGGCGAGGTCGGCCAGGTCGACGGCGGTCTCGGCCGGGGTGAGCGCGAGCAGGCTGAAGCCGGCGGCGCGCACCGTGTCCAGGGCGGCCGGCCAGGGGTCCAGCCGGGCGTAGGGGACGGCGAAGACGGCGCCCATCGAGACCTTCACCGCACGCCGGTACAGCGGGTCCGCGCAGTCGGGCGAGAGCAGCACGGCGTCCATGCCGAGGGCGGCGGCGCTGCGGAAGATCGCGCCCAGGTTGGTGTGGTCGACCAGGCCCTCCAGCACGGCCACCCGGCGGGCACCGGCCAGCAGCTCGGCGGCGTCCGGCAGCGGCTGCCGCTCCATCGAGGCGAGGGCGCCGCGGTGGACGTGGTAGCCGGTGACGGCCTCGGCGAGGGCGGGTTCGGCGACGTGCACGGGCGCGTCGGCCTCGGCGATGACGTCCGCCATCACGTCCAGCCACTTGGGGGTCAGCAGCATCGACCGCATCCGGTAGCCGGCCGCCAGGGCGCGGCGGACGACCTTCTCGCCCTCGGCGATGAACAGGCCCTCGGCGGGTTCGCGGCGGCGGCGGAGTTCGACGTCGGTCAGGCCGGTGTAGTCGGCGAGGCGCGGGTCGGCGGGGTCGGTGATGGTGCGGGGTTCGGACACCCTGCGATCTTGCCAAGTCGGGCCGGGGAAGGCCAACCGGCCCAATGGGCGGCGTGGTCGTCATTGGCCCGCCGCCGTGTGGAGTGCAAATATGACGTATGGCCCGTTTTCCGGGTCGATCTTGGGCGCCGTCGGACCCCGGTGCGGCCGGTTCCACCTCCGCTTCCCGGTCCACCGGTACCGGCGCCGGCTCGCCCGGCGGGCGCCCACACGGTCGGCACCAGCGATCACGAACGGCCCGGCCGGCACCGGCCCGGGTCCGGTCGGTGGCCGGGCAGGTCTTCGCGCTGCAGGTCGTGGTGGTGCTGATGCTGGTGGTGGCGGCCGTGGTCGCGCTGCTGGTGCAGTCCCGCAACGACGCCCGGCAGGAGGCCACCAACCGCTCGGTGGCGGTCGCGCAGACCTATGCCAACTCGCCGGGCATCGTCGCGGCGCTGCGCTCCCCCGACCCGACCGCGATCCTGCAGCCCTCCGCGCAGTCGGCGCGGATCAACGCGGGTGTGGACTTCATCGTCGTGATCAACACCGACGGCATCCGCCTGACCCACCCCGACCCGGCCCGGATCGGCCACAAGATCATCGGCAACTACCAGCCCGCGCTGAACGGACAGGTGGTGACCGAGCAGGTCACCGGCACGCTCGGGTCGCTGGTGCAGGCCATCGTGCCGGTGCGCGCCCCGGACGGGCAGGTGGTCGGGGCGGTCTCGGCGGGCATCACGATCGCCAATGTGAGCAGTGCCAGCGAGCGGCAGCTACCCGTGGTGCTCGGTACGGCCGCCGCCGGGCTCGCGCTGGCGACCGGCGGGACGGCGCTGATCAGCCGGCGGCTGAAGCGGCAGACCCGCGGGCTGGGGCCGGCCGAGATGACCCGCATGTACGAGCACCACGCGGCGGTGCTGCACTCCGTGCGCGAGGGCGTGCTGATCATCGGCGACGACGGGCGGCTGCTGCTCTGCAACGACGAGGCGCGCCGGCTGCTGGACCTGCCGCCGGACGCGGAGGGCCGTCCGCTGACCGAGCTGGGCCTGGAGCCGGCGCCGCTGGAGCTGCTGGCGGACGGGCGGGCCGTCAGCGACGAGGTGGTGCTGGCCGGTGAGCGGCTGCTGGCGGTGAACATCCGGCCCACGGACCGCGACGGCGGACCGCCCGGGTCGGTGGCGACGCTGCGGGACTCCACGGAACTGCTGGCGCTGTCCGGGCGGGCCGAGGTGGCGCAGCGGCGGCTGCGGCTGCTGTACGACGCCGGGGTCACGGTGGGCAGCACGCTGGACGTGACGCGGACGGCGGAGGAGCTGGCGCAGGTGACGGTGGGCCGGTTCGCCGACATCGTCACGGTGGACCTGGCCGACCAGGTGCTGGAGGGCGACGAGCCGCCGTCCGGTCCCGCGCTGCTGCGGATGCGGCGGGCGGCGCTGTCGGCGGTGCGGGAGGGTGTGCCGTTCTACCCGGTCGGCACGGTGCTGGAGGTGGGGCCGTCGACGCCGCTGGCGGGGGCGTTGAACAGCGGGCTGCCGGGGCTGGAGCCGCGTTTGACGGAGGCTGCGGGGTGGCGCGAGCAGGATCCGGAGGCGGCGGCGCGGGTGCTGGCGGACGGGGTGCACTCGCTGGTCCGGGTGCCGCTGAAGGCGCGCGGGGTGCTGCTGGGGATCGTCCGGTTCTGGCGCTCGGAGCGGCCGGAGCCGTTCGAGGAGGAGGACCTGGCGCTGGCGGAGGAGCTGGTCGCGCACGCGGCCGTGTGCATCGACAACGCGCGCCGGTACACCCGGGAGCACGCGATGGCGGTGACGCTGCAGCACAGCCTGCTGCCGCGCAGCCTGCCGGAGCAGAACGCGCTGGAGGTGGCGCACCGGTACCTGCCGGCGCAGGCGGGGGTGGGCGGGGACTGGTTCGACCTGATCCCGCTGCCCGGGGCCCGGGTGGCGCTGGTGGTGGGGGACGTGGTGGGGCACGGGCTGCACGCGGCGGCGACGATGGGGCGGCTGCGGACGGCGATCCACAACTTCTCGACGCTGGACCTGCCGCCGGACGAGCTGCTGGGGCACCTCGACGAGCTGGTGAACCGGATCGACCTGGAGGAGTCGGCGACCGGGGCGTCGGCGGCGGTGACCGGGGCGACCTGCCTGTACCTGATCTACGACCCGGTGGCGCGGCGGTGCACGGTGGCGAGTGCGGGGCATCCGCCGCCGGCGCTGGTGCGCCCGGACGGGTCGGTGGTGTTCCCGGAGCTGCCGACCGGGCCGCCGCTGGGGCTGGCGGTGCTGCCGTTCGAGACGGTGGAGCTGGAGGTGGCGGAGGACAGCCGGCTGGTGCTCTACACGGACGGGCTGGTGGAGGACCGCGAGCGGGACATCGACGAGGGGTTGGAGCTGTTGCGGGCGGCGCTGGAGGGGCCGGCACGGACGCCGGAGCAGACCTGTGCGGACGTGCTGGGGGCGATGCTGCCGGAGCGGCCGCAGGACGACATCGCGCTGCTGGTGGCGCGGACCCGGGGGCTGTCGGCGGACCGGGTGGCGCAGTGGGAGGTGCCGTCGGACCCGGCGGCGGTCGCCGGGGTGCGGGCGGCGGTCGCGGAGCGGCTGGAGCACTGGGGGCTGGCGGACGCGGCGTTTGTCACCGAGTTGATCCTGAGCGAGCTGGTGACCAATGCGATCCGGTACGGCACGGGGCCGATCAAGGTACGGCTGCTGCTCGACCGGTCGCTGATCTGCGAGGTGTCGGACGGCAGCAGCACCTCGCCGCACCTGCGGTACGCGGCCACCACGGACGAGGGCGGGCGCGGGCTGTTCCTGGTCGCCCAGTTCGCGGACCGGTGGGGGACGCGGTACACGGCCACCGGGAAGGTGATCTGGACGGAGCAGCCGCTGGAGTAGCCGGGCGTGGGCGCTCGGCCGCTCAAGCGCTTAGCTGCACGGCCATGCACTTTGCAAAGTCCATACTTTGCAAAGTGCATGGAACGCGGGCATCGAGGGCGCTGAGCTGGGACGACGCGCCAAGCACTTTGCAAACAGCTGCTGTTTGCAAAGTGCTGGCGGAAGGAAGGGGGAAGAAGCCGAGGGGTCAGGCGCCGGCGGCCGTGGCGGGGGCGAGGACGTTGACGACGTCGCCGATGACGATGACCGCCGGGGGCTTGATGCCCTCGGCCGCGACGGTGGCGGCGACGGTGGCCAGGGTGGCGTCGACGCGGCGCTGGGCGGCGGTGGTGCCCTCCTGGACGACGGCGACCGGGGTGTCGGCGGCGCGTCCCTCCGCGATCAGCCGGGCCGCGATGGCGCCGATCTTGTCCACGGCCATCAGCAGCACCACGGTGCCCGTCATCCGGGCGAGCGCCCCCCAGTCGGTCAGCGACCGCTCGTCGTCCGGGCCGACGTGCCCCGAGACCACTGTGAACTCGTGCGTCATCCCCCGGTGGGTGACCGGCACCCCGACCGCCGCCGGCACGCTGATCGAGCTGGAGATGCCCGGCACCACCGTGACCGGCAGCCCGGCCTCGGCGCAGGCCAGCAGCTCCTCGCCGCCGCGCCCGAACACGTACGGGTCGCCGCCCTTCAGCCGCACCACGAACTTGCCGGCCTTGGCGTGCTCGACCAGCGTCCGGTTGATCGCCTCCTGCGCCATGAAGCGCCCGTACGGGATCTTCGACGCGTCGATCACCTCGACGTGCTCCGGCAGCTCCGCCAGCAGCTCGCGCGGCGCCAGCCGGTCGGCCACCACCACGTCGGCGTCCGCGAGCAGCCGCCGGCCGCGCACCGTGATGAGGTCCGGGTCGCCCGGGCCGCCGCCGACCAGCGCGACCCCCGCGCCGTGCGCGCGGTACTGGCGGGCGGCGAGCGAGCCGTCCCGCAGTCCCTCGACGATCGAGTCGCGCAGCGCGGCCGAGTGCCGCGGGTCGCCGGTGAGGACGGCAACGGTCGCCCCGGCGTCCCGCCCGCTGGCCGGCGTCCACGCGGTGGCGGCTGAGGCGTCGTCGCTGCGGGCGCAGAACACCCGCTCGCGCTCCGCCTCCGCGCTGACGGCGGCGTTCACCGCCGGGTCGTCGGTGGCCACCAGCGCGTACCAGGTGTCGGCGAGGTCGCCCTCCTGGTAGGGCCGGCGGTGCCAGGTCAGCTCGCCGGCGTCGGCCATCGCCTGGACGGCCGGGGTGGTGGCCGGCGATATCAGGTGCACGTCCGCGCCGGTGGCGAGCAGGGCGGGCAGCCGCCGCTGGGCGACGTGCCCGCCGCCGACCACCACGACGCGGCGGCCGGCCAGCAGCAGGCCGACGGGGTACGGGGTGCGGCCCTCGGTGCTGGGGTGAGGGGTGGGCGCGGTCATCGGTGGTGCTCCTGGATCGGTGAGGGTGCGGGGGTACGGCGCCGCTCCGCGCACCGGCGCGCCCTCGGGCCGGTGTGCGGAGCGGTTCGGACGAGCGTCAGGCCTTCTCGGTGACCCCGGCGGAGTCGAAGGTGGCTACATCGTGCATCGCACGGGCCGCGCTCTGCACCAGCGGGAGGGCCAGCAGGGCGCCGGTGCCCTCGCCGAGCCGCAGGTCGAGGTCGATCAGCGGGCGCAGGCCGAGCTTGGCGAGCGCGGCCTGGTGGCCGGGCTCGGCCGAGCGGTGACCGGCGATGCAGGCGGCCAGCACCTCGGGGGCGATCGCCTTGGCGACGAGCGCGGCCGAGCCGGCGATCACGCCGTCCAGGATGACCGGGGTGCGCAGGCTGGCCGCGCCGAGCAGGAAGCCCGCGAGGGCCGCGTGCTCCAGCCCGCCGACGGCGGCGAGGACGCCGATCGGGTCGGCCGGGTCGGGCTGGTGCAGGGCCAGGGCGGCCCGGACGACCTCGACCTTGCGGGCGTGCGTCTCGTCGTCGATGCCGGTGCCGCGGCCGGTGACCTCGGCCGGGTCCAGGCCGGTGAACACCGAGATCAGGGCCGCGGAGGCGGTGGTGTTGGCGATGCCCATGTCACCGGTGATCAGGGCCTTGTTACCGGCCGCGACGAGGTCGCGGGCGGTCTCGATGCCGACCTCCAGGGCCTTGAGGGCCTCCTCGCGGGTCATCGCCGGGCCCTGCGTCATGTCGTCGGTGCCGGGCTTGACCTTGCGCGGCAGCAGACCGGTGGTGCGGCCCTGCTGGATCGCGTCCGGCAGTTCGGCGGCCACGCCGACGTCGACCACGCAGACCTCGGTGCCGATCTGCTTGGCGAAGGCGTTGACCACCGCTCCCCCGGCGAGGAAGTTGCCGACCATCTGGGCGGTGACCTCCTGCGGCCAGGGGCTGAC
The DNA here is from genome assembly GCF_042887135.1 of Kitasatospora sp. NPDC057965. Lineage (NCBI taxonomy): Bacteria > Bacillati > Actinomycetota > Actinomycetes > Kitasatosporales > Streptomycetaceae > Kitasatospora > Kitasatospora sp. NPDC057965. Next base: position 41,905 of record NZ_JBHVPZ010000045.1, on the reverse strand, counting down.
GCCCTGGGCGTGCACGCCGTGGTCGGCGGCGAAGACCGCGACGCAGGCGGGCTCCGGGATCGGCGGCGGGCACTTGCGGGACAGACCGCTCAGCTGGGCGGAGATGATCTCCAGCATGCCGAGCGAGCCGGCCGGCTTGGTCATCCGCTTCTGACGGTCCCAGGCCTCGCCGAGCGCTTTGGCGTCCAGCGGGCGGATGCCGCGCAGGGTCTCGGAGAGCGCGTTGTGCGGCTCCTCGCCCGGCAGGGCGCGGTTGCCGTACTGCTCCTCGTGGACGACCCAGGACAGCGGGCGCTTCTTCGCCCAGCCCTGCTGCTGGAGCTCGGGCTCGTCCGGGAAGGCGTCGACGAAGCCGACGCACAGGTAGGCGACGACCTCCAGGTGCTCGGGCAGGCCGAGCTCGCGGACCAGCTCCTCCTCGTCGAAGAAGCTCACCCAGCCGACGCCGAGGCCCTCGGCCCGGGCGGCCAGCCAGAGGTTCTCGACCGCGAGGGCGGACGAGTACGGGGCCATCTGCGGCTGGGTGTGGCGGCCCAGGGTGTGCCGGCCGCCGCGGGTGCGGTCGGCGGTGACCACGATGTTGACGGGCGTTTCGAGGATCGCCTCGATCTTGATTTCCTTGAACTGCTTCGCGCGGCCCTTGGGGAGCGTGTCCGCGTACGCCTCGCGCTGACGCTCGGCCAGTTCGTGCATCTTGCGGCGGGTCTTGGCGGAGCGGATGACCACGAAGTCCCAGGGCTGCGAGTAGCCGACGCTGGGGGCGGTGTGGGCGGCCTCCAGGACGCGGATCAGCACCTCGTGCGGGATCGGGTCGGGGCGGAAGCCGTTGCGGACGTCGCGGCGCTCGCGGATGACCTGGTGGACGGCCTCGCGGCCGGCGTCGTCGTAGCCGGGGGCGGCCGGGCCGCGCGGTTCGGCGGGCTCGGCGGCGGCTTCGGCGTCCTCGGAGTCGGGCGCGGGCGCGGACTCGGCTTCGGACCCGGCTCCGGTCTCGACCTCGGTTGCCTCGGCGGCCTCGGTGGCTGCGGCAGCGGGCTCGGCGCTCTGCGTGGCGGCCTCGGCCGCTTCGGCGGTGGCGGTCGGCGCGGTGGCTTCGGCGTCGGCTCCGGCCTCGGCTTCGGCGGGCGCCTCGGTCGCCGGCGCGGCCTCGGCGGGGACCGGGGCCTCGGCGGGCTGCTCCGCGGGGGTCGGCTCGACGCCGGGCTGCTCGACGACGGGCTGCTCGGCGGCGACCGGGGCCTCGGGGACGGGCTGCTCCTCGGCGGGGGCCTCGGCGACCGGGACGGCGACGGGGACGGGCCGGCCCGAGGGCATCTCGCCGGTTCCGGCGGCGGTCTCGGCAACCGCCTCGGTGACGGGCTCGACGACGGGCTCGGCCGGGGCTTCGACGGCGGGCTGCTCGGTGACGGCCTGTTCGGCGACCGGGGCCACCGACTCGGCCGGCTCGGCGGCGGGCTCGGCCGGCTCGGCCACGGGCTGCTCGGCCTGGGCGGGCACGGCGGGCTCGGCCTGGGCGGCCTGCTCGGCCTGGACCTCGACGACGGGCTCGGCCGGGGCCTCGGCGGCGGGCGCTATGGGGGCGGACTGCTCCGTCTCCGGCACGGCGACGGGCGCGGCGGCCGGGGCGGGCTGCGCGACGGCCTCGACCTGCGGCAGACCGTGCGGGGTCGGCGCGGCGAGGAAGGCGGAGATCCGGCGCGGCGGGCCGGCCGGGGCGGCGGAGGTCTCCCCCGGCACCGGCTCGGCGACGACCTCGACCGGCTGCTCGGACTGCTCCACGACCGCCTCGGCCGGGGCCTCGGCGGCGGGCACGGCCACCGGCTCGGCGTGGGCGACCGGTGCGACGGGGACGGCGTGGGCGGCGTGGGCGGCGGCCGGCTCGGCGGTCTCCGGCACCCCGGCGGGGGCGACGGGCTGCGCGACGGCCTCGACGGGCACCGCGGCCTCGGTGGGCGCGGCGGGCACGGCGACGGCCTCGGCGTTCTCGACCGGCTCGGCGGACGCGGCGACGGCCTCCGCCACGGGAACCGGAGCCTCGACGGGCGCGGCGGCCGGCTGGGCGGCGGTCTCGACCGGCTGGGCGGCCGGCACCGGCTGGGCCACGGGCGCACCGGGGGCGGCAACCGCGGCGGGCACGCCGGGCGCGGGGGCCACCGGGACCGCCTGCGGCTCCGGCTGGAGGCCGGCCGGCACGACCGGGATGCCGTGGGCGGGCGTGGCGCCGGTCGACGGGCCGCGGTCGGCGAGCGAGCGGACCGGGACCTGGCCGGTCATCAGGGAGGGGTCCGGGATCGGCGGGCCGGCGTGCAGCGGGCGGCGCGGCGGCTGAGCGGCCGTCATCGCGTCGGGGCCCTGGCCCTGGACGGGGACGGTCTGGGCGCCGGGCGCGGGCTGGGCGTGCGGCGGGACCTGCGGGGCCTGGGCGTGCGCGGCACCGTGGGCGGCGCCGAGCACGGGCGGGTCCAGCGGGGGCCAGGACGGCTCGACGGGGGTGCCGGGCGGGGTCTGCTGGTCGGCGGCCGGCTCGCCCCAGGAGCCCTGCGGGCCGGGCATCAGCAGGACGTCGTCCTCGTCGTCGAGGCCGTCGGGCTGGTCGACGAAGTGGAAGGCGGGGCGCTGGGCGCCCGGGTCGACGGTCCAGCCGTCGCCGACGCCGACGCCGGCGGGAATACCAGGGGCACCAGGGACGCCGGGCGCGCCGAGCGGGGTGCCCTGGGCGGGGACGCCGTGCGGCGGGAGGGTGCCGGGCAGGCCGGTGCCGTCCGTCGCGACACCCTGTCCGGGTGCGACGGCCGCGGCGCCCTCGGGGCCGCCGAGCGGGTCGGGCCCGGCGAGCAGGTGCTCCGGCAGTCCCTCGTTCGGGACGTGGCCGCCATCGGTCATGTCAAAGCTCCTTCCAGGCCGCTGCCGCGCCCTCGGCGACGCGATCAACGACCGCAGCGCCCATCCGCACGGGTCGGGCCTGCACCGGCCCGCCCCTCAACCACACACGGCCGCCGCGCCGAGGCGCTGCGGCCGAAGTCCTTCCGGCGCGCTGCGGCACCCCGGCCCGCGCACCACCCGCGGGGGATGGCGCGTCATCTGAAACAACGACAAGCCGGGGCAACCGGCACGACCGCACCGGACCCTACGGCATTCTCCAGGTCCGGCGGGCGGCCCGTCGAATTGCCCACACTTCGAGCCGTACCGGTCCGTACCGCGTCGGATTGGCGACGAACAGGCCGGATCGGGCGGGCCGGCGGAGGCCGCAGCCGTCCCGGACGCCACACTACCGGCCCGGCGGGGCCGCCTCTCGAATCGGTGTCCGGATGCGACCTGGATCACCGTCCGGCCGGGGCGGGCGGCACCGGGCCTTCACGCTTTCTGCTCACCCCAGAGCAGGAAGGTGCCGGGGTCACCCACGCCGAGGCGCAATCCGTGGCCGCCGTCGCCGGGGGTGCCGGAGGGCGCGAGGAGGGGCGCGGACTGGAGCAGCGCGCCGTCGGCGCGGTAGCCGGCCTCGGCGATGGCGCGGCGGACCTCCTCGGCCTCGGCGAGGGTGCGGGCGACGGCGACGACGCGTTCGGGGCGGCGGGAGAGGACGGCGCGCACGGCTTGCGGTCCGCCGTTCTCGACGACGGCGGCGTCGGGTTCGGGGAGTTCGCCGAGGACGTCGGGGCCGTGGCCGTGGACGGTCTCGACCTCGACGCCGTAGCGGCGGGCGTTGACGGCGAGGCGGGCGCAGGCGGCGGCGTCGGCCTCGACGGCGACGACGGCGGCGCCGAAGCGGGCGGCCTCGACGGCGAGCGCGCCGCTGCCGGCACCGACGGACCAGACGAGATCGCCGGGGCGCGCGCCGAGGCGGGCGAGCACGAGCGCGCGGACGTGCGCCGGGAGCGTGTCGGTGGCGCCCGGCGTGCGCCCGGTGCCGGTGTAGGTGTCGGTCGGCAGGGCCCAGCCGCGGTCGGGGCCGGGGTAGCCGACGGGGCGTCCGGCGATCCAGCCGGCCGCTTCGCCGGCGGCGCCGCTCTGCGGTCCGCCGCCGGGGCCGCCGGCGCTGCTGCCGCCGATCACCAGGACGACGCTGGGGTCGCGCCAGATGTGGTCGGCGACGCGGTCGGAGGTGAGGACGGTGACGTCCTCGTCGGGGGTGCCGAGGGCCTCGCAGACGACGAAGGTGCGATGGACGCCGCGGAGCATCAGGGCGAGTTCGCTGGGTCCGGCGCCGGGGGCGCTGAGGACGGCGACCTTGGGGTGGGCGCGGCAGACGTTGGCGGCGCGGCGCAGCCGGCCGCCGTGGGCGCTGACGACCTGGGCGTCCTCCCAGGGCATGCCGGCGCGGGCGAAGGCGGCGGCGACGGAGGAGACGGCGGGCAGGACTTCGAGTTCGAGGCCGTACTCGGGGCGGCGCAGGGTGCGGACGACGCCGAAGAAGCCGGGGTCGCCCTCGGCGATGACGACGGCGGCGCCGCGGTGTTCGGCGATCCGGCGGGCGGCGAGCTGGATGCTGCCGAGGGCGAGGCGTTCGGCGCCGGACGGCACCGGGAGGGCCTTGAGCTGGTAGGGGGCGCCGGCCACCAGGGTGGCCGCGGCGAGGGCCGCGGCGGCGGCCTCGGTCAGCGGTGTTCCGTCCCACCCGATGACCGTGATCCGGTCAGCCATCTGCGGCCGTCTCCCTCGCCATCCGTGCGCCGACAGGCGGCGCCTGTGTGCGGCGCCGGTCAGAGGCTACCGGGTGCGATCCCCTCGGCGTGGACATCTCGCACACCTGTGCACGACGGGCGCGGCGGACGGAGCAGACCGGACGGGTCCCGGACGGGCAGGCGGGCACGGACAGGCGGGGACCGGACGGCCGGGGCCGGGCGGGGACGGTTCAGTCGCGCAGGACGTAGCGGTCGCCCCCGGCCCAGGCGGGGGCCGGGGCCTCGGGCGCTTCGAGGTCCTCGGGCAGCAGGCTCCACAGGATGAGGTCGCTGCGGCTCTCTCCCCCGGCCCGCTGACCGGCGGGCGCCCCGGAGCCGACCTCGCTCACCTCTCCGCGCACTATCCAGGCGCTGCGCAGCACGCCCTCGCTGATGCCGCCGATCTTCTGGGCGACCTGCTGGGCGGCGGTGTTGCCGGCGGCGGTGCGCAGTTCCAGGCGCAGGAAGCCGCGGTCCTCGAAGAGCCACTGGGCGACGCCGAGGACGGCCTCGGGGGCGTAGCCCTCGCCGCGGGCCCAGGCTGCGGTGATGAAGGAGATCTCGGTGGAGCGCAGCCGCCAGTCGGTGTTGCGGAGTTCGACGAGGCCGACCAGGCGCTGGGTGAGGTGCTCGGTGACGGCGAGCACGATGCCGCGGCCGGCGGCACGGTGGGCGGGGGCGAGGGTGCGGGCCAGCTCGACGGCGTGGGCCTCGGTGCAGGGGTGCGGCTGGTCGGTCCAGGCCAGGACGAGTTCGTCGGCCATCATGGCGGCCAGTCCGGGGGCGTCGTCCTCCGCAAGCGGGCGCAGCAGCAGCCTCTCGGTGCTGATGGCGGTCTCGGGGAAGCTCGCTGCCATGCCGTCTCTCCTCGCCGGGTCGTGGACACACCGTACGCCTCGCCGGTGCCGGGTTGTCACGCGGTGCACGGACCGGACGACGGTACGTCAGAAGTGGGTCTGTCGGACCGTCACTGGTGCATACTGCCCGACCGGGCCCCCGCCTGCTTGCGGCGGGGGCCCGGTGGTGTCCGGCGGGACGGGTCGGTGGCGCGGTCGGCGTGGATCAGAACGCCGGGATGACGGCGCCCTTGAAGGTGTCGTCGATGTACTTCTTCACCTCGGGCGAGTGCAGCAGCTCGGCGAGCTTCTTGACCCGGGGGTCGTTCTCCTTGCCCTGCTTGACCGCGAGGATGTTGGCGTAGGGGTTGCCCGCGGCCTTCTCCAGGATGAGCGAGTCGCTGGTGGGCTTGAGGCCGGCGTCGAGGGCGAAGTTGCCGTTGATGACGGCGGCGTCGAGGTCGTCGATGGAGCGGGGCAGCTGGGCGGCCTCCAGCTCCTTCCACTTGAGGTTCTTCGGGTTGCCGGTGACGTCGGCGGGGGTGGCGGCGGTGCCGACGCCGTCCTTGAGGGTGATGAGGTTGTTGTCGGCGAGGAGCTTGAGCGCGCGGCCCTCGTTGGTGGCGTCGTTGGGCAGGCCGACGGTGGCGCCGTCCTTGATGTCGCCGATGGCCTTGGCCTTCTTGGAGTAGAGGCCGAGCGGCTCCAGGTGGACCGTCTCGACGGAGACGATCTGGGTGCCGTGCTTCTTGTTGAAGTCCTCCAGGTACGGCACGTGCTGGAAGTAGTTGGCGTCGGCCGAGCCGTCCTGCACCGCGGTGTTGGGGGTCACGTAGTCGGTGACCTCCTTGATGGTGAGCTTGAGGCCGGCCTTCTCCGCGAGGTTGTCCTTGACGTACTTGAGGATCTGGCCGTGCGGGGTGGGGGTGGCGGCGACGGTGAGCGGCGCGTTCGGGTCCGAGGAGGACTTCGAGTCGCCGTTGCTGCCGCAGGCCGCGAGGGAGAGGGCGATGCCGGCGGTGGCGAGGACGCTGGTGAACTTCAGAACGTTGCGCACGAAAAGTGCCTTTCTGCGTGGTACCGGGGAGCCGGGTCCGGGTTCGGACGCCGGGAGGTCTAGGGGGCGACGAGCTCGTTCTCGTCGGCGGCGGTCCGGGCGGCGGGGACGCGGGGGCGCAGCAGGCGGGTCCGTCCGCCGGTGCGGCCGCGGTGGGCGAGGGAGCGGACGGCCTGGTCGCCGATCAGCTGCACGACGGTGACGATGATCACCAGTTCGGCGACGATGATCCACATGAAGGCGGTCTCGAAGCGGAAGTAGCCGTAGTTGATGGCGAGCGTGCCGAGTCCGCCGCCGCCGACCGCGCCGGCCATCGCGGAGTAGCTGACCAGGGTGATGACCGTGGTGGTGACGGAGGCGACCAGGCCGGGCAGGGCTTCGGGGATCAGCGTCTTGCGGACGATGGTCCAGGTGGAGCCGCCCATCGCCTGGACGGCCTCGACCAGGCCGCGGTCGACCTCGCGCACGGAGGTCTCGACGAGGCGGGCGAAGAAGGGGATCGCGCCGATGGTGAGCGGCACGGTCGCGGCCTGCCAGCCGATGGAGGTGCCGACCAGCCAGCGGGTGAAGGAGATCAGGGCGATCATCAGGATGATGAACGGCACCGAGCGGGCGACGTTGACGGCGGCGCCGAGCACCTTGTTGACGGGCCGGTTCTGCAGCAGGCCGCCCTTGTCGGTGAGCACCAGCAGCACGCCGAGCGGCAGTCCGAACAGGACGGTGCCGATGGTGGCGGCGCCGACCATCTGGAGGGTCTCCCAGGTGGCGGGCCCCATCAGTTCCTGCATCTGGTCCCAGGTCATGCCGCCGTTCCCTTCGTGCTCGCGGTGCGGGCGGCGTCGAGGACGTCGACCTGCAGGCCCTGCTCGCGCAGGAAGCCGATGGGCACCACGTTGTCCTGGTGGCTGCCGGGCAGTTCGACCCGCATCCGGCCGACCATGCGTCCGGCGATGGTCTCGACCGCGGCGCCGAGGATGTTGATGTCGATCTGGTAGGTGCGGGCGAGCTGGGAGACGAAGGGCTGGGCGGAGGTGTCGCCCTGGAAGGTGATCTCCAGCACGGTGGCTCCGGGGTGGCCGGTGCCGAACTCGCCGAGCGGGAAGAGTTCGCGGGCGAGCTCGGAGTCGGGCCGGGCGAGCAGGTCGGTGAGGGCGCCGGACTCGACGACCCGGCCGCCGCGCATCAGAGCGGCGGAGTCGCAGACGGACTTGATGACGTCCATCTCGTGGGTGATGAGCAGCACGGTGAGGCCGAGCTGCTGGTTGAGGTCGCGCAGCAGCTTGAGGATGGAGCGGGTGGTCTCGGGGTCGAGCGCCGAGGTGGCCTCGTCGGAGAGCAGCACCTTGGGGTCGCCGGCGAGGGCGCGGGCGATGCCGACGCGCTGCTTCTGGCCGCCGGAGAGCTGGCCGGGGTAGCTGCGGGCCTTGTCGGCGAGGCCGACGAGGTCGAGGAGCTCGGCGGCCTTGCGGCGGCGCTCGGTGCGGTCCAGGCCGATGATCTCCAGCGGGAGTTCGACGTTCTGCTGGACGGTGCGGGAGGAGAGCAGGTTGAAGTGCTGGAAGACCATGCCGATCCGGCGGCGGGCCTCGCGCAGCTCCTTGCCGGCCCGGTTCTCGCCGCCGGAGAGGGCGGTGAGTTCGACGCCGTCCACGGTGACGGTGCCGGAGGTGGGGCGCTCCAGCATGTTCACGCAGCGGATGAGGGTGGACTTGCCGGCGCCGCTGGTGCCGACGACTCCGTAGACCTCGCCGGGGCGGACGTGGAGGTCGACGCCGGCGAGGGCGGTCACCTCGCGGCCGCGGGATCGGTAGACCTTGGTGAGGTCCGTGGTGGTGATCACAACTGCTTCCGTAAGTCGGGGGCGGGCGGCGGGCGGCCGCCGCACCGGGGGGTGCGGTCGGCGACGCGCGACGGCGTCACGCCTGGGGGGTGCGATCCGCCGTCCCCCGGTCGCGGCCGTCGGGCGGCCGGACCGCGCGACGGCGCGGCCCTGGCGGTTCACCGTGTCCGCGGGCGGGCGAACGGGTGGGGGGTGACGGGTGCGGAGAGGGGTGCGGCGGGAGCGGGCGCGCTCACACGGACGGGAGCGGCGCGGGGTTCTCGCTTCGGGGCGCGAGGATTGGCACTCTCAACGGGTGCCGGGGGCGGTGGCCCTCAGCGGTGACACATTCGACGGCACATGGCACGCTCACCTGCCGGCAGTGTGCCGGTGGGGGTCCATTTCGTCGTCGCAGTCATGTGAGCCAGTAAAACAGATGGGCCGGGGGAACCCCAATTATTTGGCAAGGCTGTCCGCAATTCGGACAGCACTGGCTTTGAGCTGCGGTGATGCGGCTCGGCGCCGCCACCGTGGTCCGGATGGTGGCGGCGCCGACGAGGACCGCGACGGTCGGGGGGCCCGGGCGGAGTCCGGACGGGGTTCAGGCGGTGGCGGCGAGCGCGGCGGTGGCGGGCTTCTCCAGGTGCACCAGGGTGAGCCGGCCGCTGACCCGTTCGACGGTGGTCTGCCGGTAGCCCTGGCGGGCGTAGAGGCGCAGGTTGCCGAGGCTGCGCTGGCCGGTGAAGAGCCGGTAGGAGGTCACCGCGCCGTGCTCGGCGAGCCGCTGTTCGAGGGCTTCCAGCAGCCGGCCGCCGAGGCCGTGGCGCTGCATGCGGGGGTGGACGACCAGGCGCCCTATCCGGCCGACGCCGTCGGCGCCGACATGGCCGCGGACGGTGCCGACGACCTCGTCGCCGAGGCGGGCGACCAGGACGTGCTGCTCGGTCAGCTCGGTGCGCATGCTGTCCAGGGTCTGGGTCAGCGGCTCGATGGCCCAGTCCCCGTAGAGTTCGGCCTCGCTCTGGTAGCCGAGGTACTGGAGCTTGAGGATCTGCTCCGCGTCGTCCGTGTCGGCGGTCGAAATGATGACGCTCATGCCCATGTGCGGGGGCCTCCCCATCCTTGTTCCGGCGCGCGGTCGTGAGGGTGTCGCACCGGTTTCCCTGCCGGAGGTGTTGTCCCGGCCGGGGATCCGCCCAGACCGGGGTGGCGCACGAACGTACCGGTCCGCACGGCCCTGGTGGGGCCGTGTCGGCGGCAACGCGCCCACGGTCAGTATCGGGGCGGGCACGTCACCGTCAAGAGCGGCGTTCGCCAGCGCCTTACCCGTGTGTCAGCTCAGCTCAACCTCGCGGCCGCCGGACGTGGCGAGGGTCACGCCCCGCCGGGCGGGTGACGGGAGGGGCGGACGTGGCGAGGGTCACGCCCGGCCGGGCGGGTGACGGCGCGGGGGTGACTGCGGCGCGGCGGCGGGGCGCGGGCGGGCGGGGTCACGGCCGGCCGGGTCAGGCGTGGCGCTCGGTGCGCAGCAGGGCGCGCAGGCAGGCGAGGCAGCGGGCGCGGGTGGGGCCGATGGAGCCGCGCGGCATGCCGAGGCGGTCGGCGAGCTCGCGGTAGGTCGGCGGTGGGTCCTCGGCGAGGGCGGCGACCAGTTGCGGGCAGCGTCCGGGCAGGGCGGCGACGGCCTCGCGGACCAGACGGCGGCGCAGGCCGGCGAGGACCTCGTCCTCGGCGGACGGGTGGAGCGGGAGCTCGGTGCACATGCCGTGCTTGACCCGGCGGGGGCTCCGCCGGTTACGGCCGTCCGGTGGCGTGCGCGCGGGAGGGGCGCGGCGGTTCGTCCGCCGCGCCCCTCCTCCGGGTGGACCTCCGGTGGTCAGCCGGTCACCCACTCCTGCTGGGCGGTGAGGTCGGCCTTGACCTCGGTGAGCTGGACGGCGACGGCGTCGGGGGCGGTGCCGCCGCGGCCGTTGCGGGAGGCGATGGCGCCGTGGACGCTGAGCACGGTGCGGACCTCCGGGGTGAGGTGCGCGGAGATGGCGGCGAACTGCGCGTCCGTCAGGTCGGCGAGCTCGATGCCGTGGGCCTCGCACTCCTTGACGCAGGCGCCGGCGACCTCGTGCGCGACGCGGAACGGCACGCCCTGCTTGACGAGCCATTCGGCGATGTCGGTGGCGAGGGAGAAGCCGGCCGGGGCGAGTTCCTCCAGCCGCTCGCGGTGGACGGTGAGGGTGGCCATCATGCCGGTGAAGGCGGGCAGCAGGACCTCAAGGGTGTCGCAGGAGTCGAAGACCGGCTCCTTGTCCTCCTGCAGGTCGCGGTTGTAGGCGAGCGGGAGGGCCTTGAGGGTGGCGAGCAGGCCGGTGAGGTTGCCGATGAGCCGGCCGGACTTGCCGCGGGCGAGTTCGGCGATGTCGGGGTTCTTCTTCTGCGGCATGATCGACGAGCCGGTGGAGAAGGCGTCGTGCAGCGTGATGAAGCCGAACTCCTTGGTGTTCCAGATGATCACCTCCTCCGCGATGCGGGAGAGGTTGATCCCGATCATCGCGGTGACGAAGGCGAATTCGGCGACGAAGTCGCGCGAGGCGGTGCCGTCGATGGAGTTGCCGACCGAGCCGCCCTCGAAGCCGAGGTCGGCGGCGACGGCCTGCGGGTCCAGGCCGAGCGAGGAGCCGGCCAGGGCTCCGGAGCCGTAGGGGGAGACGGCGGTGCGGGCGTCCCACTGGCGCAGCCGCTCGGCGTCGCGGCCGAGGGCCTGCACGTGCGCGAGGACGTGGTGGGCGAAGAGCACGGGCTGGGCGTGCTGGAGGTGGGTGCGGCCCGGCATCGCGGTGTCCGGGTGGGCCTCGGCGAGGCCGACCAGGGCGTGCTGGAGGTCGAGCAGCAGGCCGCCGATGGTCTTCGCGTGGTCCCGCAGGTACATCCGGAAGAGGGTGGCGATCTGGTCGTTGCGGGAGCGGCCGGCCCGCAGCTTGCCGCCGAGGTCGGGGCCAAGGCGCTCCAGCAGGCCGCGCTCCAGGGCGGTGTGGACGTCCTCGTCGGCGATGGTGCCGGTGAAGGTGCCGGCCTCGACGTCGGCGAGCAGCCGGTCGAGCCCGTCGTGCATGGCGGCGAGTTCGTCGTCGGTGAGCAGGCCGGCCTTGTGCAGGACGCGGGCGTGGGCCTTGGAGCCGGCGATGTCGTAGGGGGCGAGGCGCCAGTCGAAGTGCACCGAGGCGGAGAGCCTGGCCAGGGCCTCGGACGGGCCGTCGGCGAAGCGGGCGCCCCAGAGGCGGACGTCGCCACCGGTTGCGGGCTGGTCGGCGGACATCGACGGCTCCTTACTGACGTGCGGGAAGGTGGAGGGGGTGGCCCCGGCCGGCCCCCGGGAAGGGGGGCGCGGCCGGGGCCGGGGGCGGATCAGCCCTGGTCGCGCCGGGCGGCGATCTTCGAGGAGAGGCCGAAGATCTCGATGAAGCCCTTGGACATCGACTGGTCGAAGGTGTCGCCGGTGTCGTAGGTGGCGAGGTTGAAGTCGTAGAGCGACTGCTCGGACTTGCGGCCGTTGACGACGGCCCGGCCGCCGTGCAGGACCATCCGGATGTCGCCGGAGACGTGCTGGTTGGCCTCGTTGACGAAGCCGTCGAGGGCCCGCTTGAGCGGGGAGAACCACAGGCCGTCGTAGACCAGCTCGGCCCAGCGCTGCTCGACCTGCCGCTTGTAGCGGGCGAGCTCGCGCTCGACGGTGACGTTCTCCAGCGCCTGGTGGGCGGTGATCAGCGCGATCGCGCCGGGGGCCTCGTAGATCTCCCGGGACTTGATGCCGACCAGCCGGTCCTCGACCATGTCGAGGCGGCCGATGCCCTGGGCGCCGGCCCGCTTGTTGAGCTCCTCGATGGCCTGCAGGACGGTCACCTTGCGGCCGTCGATCGCGACCGGGACGCCGGCCTCGAAGGTGATGACGACCTCGTCGGCCTCGCGCGGGACGGCCGGGTTCTGGGTGTACTCGTAGACGTCCTCGATCGGGGCGTTCCAGATGTCCTCCAGGAAGCCGGTCTCGACGGCCCGTCCGAAGACGTTCTGGTCGATCGAGTACGGGGACTTCTTGGTGGTGGCGATCGGCAGGCCCTTGGCCTCGGCGAAGGCGATGGCCTTGTCCCGGGTCATCGCGTAGTCGCGGACCGGGGCGATGCACTTGAGGCCCGGGGCGAGGGAGTTGATGCCGACCTCGAAGCGGACCTGGTCGTTGCCCTTGCCGGTGCACCCGTGGGCGACGGTGGTGGCGCCGTGCTTCTGCGCGGCGGCGACCAGGTGCTTGACGATGACGGGCCGCGAGAGGGCCGACACCAGGGGGTACTCGCCCTGGTAGAGGGCGTTGGCCTTGAGGGCCGGCAGGCAGTACTCGTCGGCGAACTCCTCGCGGGCGTCGGCGACCTCGGCCTCGACGGCACCGCAGTCCAGCGCCCGCTGGCGGATGACGTCCAGGTCCTCGCCGCCCTGGCCGACGTCGACGGCGACGGCGATGACCTCCGCGCCCGTCTCCTCGGCGATCCAGCCGATGCAGACGGACGTGTCCAGACCGCCCGAGTAGGCGAGTACGACGCGCTCGGTCACGGCTTTCTCCTTCACAACTGTGCGAACAGGCTTACGGCGATAGGCATAAGTATGCACTACTCCGTATGAAACTCAAAACCCGGTCCAACGGGCGGGTTCCGGATACGCCGGTGGGCCCGGCCGGAGCCGGGCCCACCGGGGGTGGAACAGAGGGTGGAGCAGGAAGTGGGGCAGGGGGTGGAGCGGGGTTACTGCGCCTTCGCCTGGGCGAGCTGCATCAGGTGGTCGGCGAGGGCCTGGCCGCCGGCCGGGTCGCGGCTGATCAGCAGGACGGTGTCGTCGCCGGCGATGGTGCCGATGATCTCGAACACCTCCGCCTGGTCGATCGCCGAGGCCAGGAACTGCGCCGCGCCGGGCGGCGTGCGCAGCACGACCAGGTTGCCCGAGGCGGTGGCGGAGACCATGAGCTCGCCGGCCAGCCGGGCCATCCGGCCCTCGGTGGCGGACTCCCCCATCGGCGCGCGCGGGGTGCGGTCGCCGCCCTCGGCCGGGACGGCGTAGATGAGCGCGCCGTCCCGGTTGCGGATCTTCACCGCGCCCAGCTCGTCCAGGTCCCGGGAGAGGGTGGCCTGGGTGACCACGAGTCCGTCGTCGGCGAGCAGCTTGGCGAGCTGGCTCTGCGAGCGCACGGGCTGGCGGGTGAGCAGGTCCACGATCCTCCGGTGGCGCGCGGTGCGGGTCTGCGGGACCTGCGGCGTCGGGCCGGTGGCGGACTGCTCAGAGTTGGGTACGGTCATGTGATTATTCTCCCGGACTACGCTCGGTTCGCATCGTCCGGGGCGTCCTCGCGGACGGCCCGCAGGACGGCCGGCAGCGCCGCCAGGAAGGCGTCCGCCTCCTGCTCGGTCAGCACCAGCGGCGGCGCGAGGCGCACCGCGTCCGGCACCGCGGCGTTGACCAGGAACCCGGCCTCCTGCAGGCCCGCCTGGATCTTCGCCGACACCGGCTCGGTGAGCACGATGCCCAGCAGCAGCCCGGCCCCGCGCACGTGCGAGACCAGCGGGTCGTCGAGCGCCTCGACGCCGTGCCGCAGCCGGTCGCCGATCTTGCGGGCGTGCTCCAGCAGGCCCTGCGACGCGATGGTGTCCAGCACCGCGAGACCGGCCGCCGCGGCCACCGGGTTGCCGCCGAAGGTGGTGCCGTGCTGGCCCGGGGTGAGCAGCTCGGCCGCCTCGCCGAAGGCCAGCACCGCGCCCATCGGCAGGCCGCCGCCGAGCGCCTTGGCCAGCGTGACGACGTCCGGCTCGATGCCCTCGAACGCCTGGTGGGCGAACCAGTGACCGGTGCGGCCGACGCCGGTCTGGATCTCGTCCAGGACCAGCAGGGTGCCGGTGGCGCAGGTGATCGCGCGGGCGGCGGCCAGGTAGCCGTCGGGCAGCGGGATCGCGCCGTTCTCGCCCTGGATCGGCTCCAGGAAGACGGCCGCGGTCTCGGTGGTGACGGCCGCGCGCAGCGCCTCGACGTCGCCGAACGGGACGTGCGTGACGTCGCCGGGCAGCGGGCGGAACGGTTCCTGCTTGGCGGGCTGGCCGGTGAGCGCCAGGGCGCCCATGGTGCGGCCGTGGAAGCCGCCCTGCAGGGCCACCAGGTGGGTGCGGCCGGTGCGGCGGCTGATCTTGAAGGCGGCCTCGTTGGCCTCCGCGCCGGAGTTGCAGAAGAACACCCGGCCGGGGCGGCCGTCCAGGTGCAGCAGCCGCTCGGCGAGGGCGACGGTGGGCTCGGCGATGAACAGGTTGGAGACGTGGCCGAGGGTGGCGATCTGCCGGGTGACGGCCTCGACGACCGCCGGGTGGGCGGTGCCGAGGGCGTTGACGGCGATGCCGCCGAGCAGGTCGGTGTACTCCTTGCCGTCGGCGTCCCAGAGCTTGCTGCCCTCGCCGCGGACCAGCGGGATCCGCGGGGTGCCGTAGTTGTCGGTGAAGGCGTGCTGCCACCGCTCGGTGAGCTGGGCGTTGGAAGTCATGCGAGTCCCCCGGTCACGGTCGGTTCGTCGTCCGGCACGACCATCGTGCCGATGCCCTCGTCGGTGAAGATCTCCAGCAGCAGGCTGTGCGGCACCCGGCCGTCCAGCACGCGGGCGGTGCCGACGCCGGAGCGCACCGCCCGCAGGCAGCCCTCCATCTTGGGCAGCATGCCGCTGGCCAGGGTGGGCAGCAGCTCCTCCAGCTCGGAGGCGTCGAGCTGGCTGATCACGTCGTCGGAGTGCGGCCAGTCCTTGTAGAGGCCCTCGACGTCGGTGAGGATCACGAGCATCTCGGCACCGAGCGCGACCGCGAGGGCGGCGGCGGC
The DNA here is from genome assembly GCF_042887135.1 of Kitasatospora sp. NPDC057965. Lineage (NCBI taxonomy): Bacteria > Bacillati > Actinomycetota > Actinomycetes > Kitasatosporales > Streptomycetaceae > Kitasatospora > Kitasatospora sp. NPDC057965. The sequence continues at coordinate 26,650 of NZ_JBHVPZ010000045.1, read as the reverse complement.
AGTGTCGGCGTTGATGTTGTAGACGTGGCCGTCGGCGCCGCGGGCGATCGAGGAGATCACCGGGATGCGGCCGTCGGCGATCAGGCCCTTCACCGCGCCGGCCTCGATGTTGACGATGTCGCCGACCAGGCCGATGTCGACCTGCTCGCCGTCCACGACCGCGTACCGCTTGACGGCGGTCATGGTGTGGGCGTCCTCGCCGGTCAGGCCGACCGCGAACGGGCCGTGCTGGTTGAGCAGGCCGACGAGCTCGCGCTGCACCTGCCCGGCGAGCACCATCCGGACCACGTCCATGGTCTCGGGGGTGGTGACCCGCAGGCCGTTGGTGAAGGAGGACTCCAGGCCGAGCTTGTCGAGCTGGGCGCTGATCTGCGGGCCGCCGCCGTGCACCACCACGGGGTGCAGGCCGGCGAAGCGCAGGAAGACGACGTCCTTGGCGAAGGCCGCCTTGAGCTCCTCGTCGACCATGGCGTTGCCGCCGAACTTGATCACCACGGTCTTGCCGTGGAAGCGCTCCAGCCACGGCAGGGCCTCGATGAGCGTCATGGCCTTGGGCAACGCGGTGTTGTTGCGGGCCTGTTCGCCCTTGGGTGCGATCTGCACTGTTCTGCTTCCCCGGCTCTGCTGGCGACGGTCAGGTGGAGTAGGCGCTGTTCTCGTGCACGTAGTCGGCGGTGAGGTCGTTGGTCCACAGGCTGGCCCCGGCCTCGCCGGCGTTGAGGTTCGCGGTGATGACGACCTCGCGGCCGGTCATGTCGACCAGGTCGCGGTCCTCCCCCACGCTGCCGTCCCGGCAGACCCAGACCCCGTTGATGGCGACGTCCAGGCGGTCGGGGTCGAAGGCGGCGTCGGTGGTGCCGATCGCGGCCAGCACCCGGCCCCAGTTGGGGTCCTCGCCGTGGATCGCGCACTTGAGGAGGTTGTTGCGGCTGATCACCCGGGCGACGTCGACGGCCTCCTGCTCGGTGGCGGCGCCGGTGACGTCGATCCGGATGTCCTTGCTGGCGCCCTCGGCGTCGCCGATCAGCTGGCGGGCCAGGTCGGCGCAGACGGTGCGCACGGCCTCGTCGAACTCGGCCCGCTCCGGGACGGTGCCGCTGGCGCCGGAGGCGAGCAGCAGCACGGTGTCGTTGGTCGACATGCAGCCGTCGGAGTCGATCCGGTCGAAGGTGGTGCGGGTGGCGCCGCGCAGCGCCGCGTCCAGGACGCCCGCGTCCGCCTCGGCGTCGGTGGTCAGCACGACCAGCATGGTGGCCAGGCCCGGGGCGAGCATGCCGGCGCCCTTGGCCATGCCGCCGACCGTCCAGCCGGCCGGGCTGGTGACCTGGGCGGTCTTGTGCACGGTGTCGGTGGTCTTGATGGCGATCGCGGCCCGCTCGCCGCCGGTGGCGCTGAGCGCGGCGGCGGCCGCGCCGACGCCCGGCAGCAGGATGTCCATCGGCAGCCGCACGCCGATCAGGCCGGTGGAGGCGACGGCGACCTCGCCGGCGTTCAGCTCCAGCTCCTCGGCGACCTTCTCGGCGGTGGCGTGGGTGTCCTGGAAGCCCAGCGGGCCGGTGCAGGCGTTGGCGCCGCCGGAGTTGAGGACGACGGCGGAGACCGTGCCGCCCTTGAGCACCTGCTCGGACCAGAGCACGGGGGCTGCCTTGACCCGGTTGGAGGTGAAGACGCCGGCGGCGGCGAGCGAGGGCCCGTCGTTGACGACGAGCGCGAGGTCGGGGGTGCCGGAGGCCTTGATCCCGGCGGTCACGCCGGCGGCCCGGAAGCCCTGGGCGGCGGTGACGCCGACGTTCTGGTGGTCGGTCACGGTGCGACTCCGTTCACGGGAAGGCCCAGCTCCTCGGGCAGGCCGAGGGCGATGTTCATGCTCTGCACTGCGCCGCCGGCGGTGCCCTTGACCAGGTTGTCGATCGCGCTGATCGCCACGATCCGCCCGGCGGCCGGGTCCAGGACGACCTGCACCAGCGCGGCGTTGGAGCCGTAGACGCTGCTGGTCTGCGGCCACTGCCCCTCGGGGAGCAGGTGGACGAACGGCTCGTCGGCGTACGCCTCGGCGTAGGCGGCGCGCAGTTCCTCGGTGCCCACCCCGGGCTTCGCCTTGGCGGAGCAGGTGGCGAGGATGCCGCGCGGCATCGGGACGAGGGTGGGCGTGAAGGAGACGGTGACCGGCTCGCCCGCCAACGGGGTGAGGTTCTGGGCCATCTCCGGGGTGTGCCGGTGGACGCCGCCGACGCCGTAGGCGCTGACGCTGCCCATCACCTCGCTGCCGAGCAGGTGGGTCTTGGCGGCCTTGCCGGCGCCGGAGGTGCCGGACGCGGCGACGACCACCGCCTCGGGCTCGGCCAGGCCCGCCGCGTAGGCGGGGAACAGCGCGAGGGAGACGGCCGTCGGGTAGCAGCCGGGGACGGCGATCCGGTTGCTGCCCTTGAGCGCGGCGCGGTGGCCGGGCAGCTCGGGCAGGCCGTAGGGCCAGGTTCCCGCGTGCGCGGAGCCGTAGAACTGCTCCCAGTCGGCGGCGGCCTTCAGCCGGAAGTCGGCGCCGCAGTCGACGACCAGCACGTTCTGGCCGAGCGCCTCGGCGACGGCGGCGGACTGGCCGTGCGGCAGCGCCAGGAACACCACGTCGTGGTCGGCCAGCACCTCCGGGGTGGTCGGTTCCAGGACCCGGTCGGCCAGCGGCAGCAGGTGCGGCTGGAGCAGCCCCAGCCGGGTGCCCGCGTTCGAGCCGCCGGTCAGCGCCCCGATCTCCACCTCGGGGTGGCCGAGCAGCAGGCGCAGCACCTCACCGCCCGCGTACCCGCTCGCGCCGGCGACGGCGACTCGCAATGCCATGGCGTTCCTCCTTCGTCGTGGCATGAATATACGCAGCACGGAACATTCATGCAAGGAGTATGCGCAGGGCGGCCCTCGGGCCGGACCGGTGCGGCGCCGCTCAGCGCTTGACGGCCCTGAGCACCACGAACTTCGGATTGCCCGCGACCGTGCGGCAGTTGCCGAACAGCCGGCGCAGCTTGACGTGGTAGCCCAGGTGGCGGTTGCCGACCACCCACAGCTCGCCGCCGGGGCGCAGGGCGCGGCGGGCGCCGGTGAACATCCGCCAGGCGGTGGCGTCGGTGGTGGCCTGGTGGGAGTGGAACGGCGGGTTGTTGAGCACCAGGTCCACCGAGCCGGCCGGCAGGCCCGCGTCGGCGAGCGCGTCGGCGGTGAGGAACTCGGCGGGGGCGTCCGGGCCGAGGTTGGCGCGGAAGGTCTCCTCGGCGGAGGCGACCGCCTGGTGCGACTCGTCGACGAAGACCAGCTCGGCGCCGGGGGCGGCCAGGGCGGCGGCGGTGCCGACCACGCCGTTGCCGCAGCCGAGGTCGACGACCCGGGCTCCGGGGGCGGCGGTGGGCAGGTGGGCGAGCAGGAAGCGGGTGCCGATGTCGAGGCGGTCGGCGCAGAAGGTGCCGGCGTGGTTGACCACGGTGCGGCCCGAGGCGGGACCGATGTCGCCGGGCAGGGCGTAGCGGTGCGGCCAGGGGTTGGGGCCGGGGTCGAGCGTCCGGTCGGGGGTGCAGAGGATCAGCCGGGCCTTGCGGACCGCGAGCGAGGTGCGGGTGGGGCCGAGGATCCGCTCGAAGAGCTCCAGGGTGGAGGTGTGGATCTCGGTGGTCATGCCGGTGCCGAGGACCACCGTGTCCGGGCGCAGGGCCGGGGCGAGCCGGTGCAGCTGGTCCTCCAGCAGGGCGAGGCTCTTGGGGACGCGCACCAGCAGGACGTCGGTCCGCCCGGGCGGGGTGTCGCGGGTGGTGAGCAGCCGGGCGGCGCCCTCGCCGGCGCCGGCCCGGACGAGGTTGGCCGCGGTGGCGCGCTGGGCGAGGTGCGAGTCGCTGATCTGGGTGATCCGGGCCGGGGCCCGCTCGGCGGGGGCGGTGGCGAGCGCGGTGGTCAGCGCGCCCCAGCGGTCGCCGAGGACGGTGACGGCGCGGCCGGCCAGGGCGGTGGGCCGGCCCTCGGCGGAGTCGGCCTCGCCGGCCAGGTGCCGCAGCAGGTACTCGTCGGCGGCGTCCCAGGCGCGCAGCCGCTCGCGCGGGTCCTCGGGGTGGCGGGTGAGGTCGAGGCCGCCCCACGGGGTCGGGAAGGGGGTCGCGGCGGCGGTGGTGGCGAGGTGGTTCATCGCCGCCCAGGCTAGCCGACCGGGCCGCGGGCCGGACGGCCGGCGCCCGAGCGCGGACCGGGGCGGCGGTCGATACTGGGAGGGCCCGACGGAAGGGGCGCGGCCATGGACTGGAAGCTCGAAGTGGTGGTGGTCCCGGTGACGGACGTCGACCGGGCGAAGCTCTTCTACGAGGAACGGGTCGGTTTCACCGTCGACCACGACAGCCGGATCCGGGACGGGGTGCGGGTGGTGCAGCTGACGCCGCCCGGCTCCAGCTGCTCGATCGTGGTGGGCACGGGGCTGACGGACGCGCCGGCCGGCTCGCTGAAGGGGCTGCAGCTGGTGGTGCCGGACATCGACCGGGCGCACGCGGAGCTGGTGGCGCGGGGCGTGGAGGTGAGCCCGGTGCAGCACTTCGAGGACGGGGACCGGGTGGACGGGCGGGGCGAGATGTGGAACTCGTTCGTCTTCTTCAGCGATCCGGACGGCAACGGCTGGGCCGTCCAGGAGGCGCCCGGCCGGCGCTGACGCCCGGCGTGGTCCGAAAGAGAGGCCCTAAGCTCGGAGGATGGTCGAAGACGAGGGAAGCGTCCGGGTGGACAGCTGGATCTGGTCGGTGCGGCTGGCCAAGACGCGGTCGGCCGCGGCGGCGGCGTGCAAGGCCGGGCACGTGCGGGTCAACGGCGAGCGGGCCAAGCCGGCGCAGGCGCTGAAGCCGGGTGACGAGGTCCGGGTGCGCGTGGAGGGGTGGGAGCGGGTCGTCGTGGTGACGAAGCTGATCCGCAAGCGGGTCGGCGCGGGGGTCGCGGCGGAGTGCCTGGTGGACAACAGCCCGCCGCGCCCGGCGCGCGAGTTCGTCGCCGCGCCCGGCGTGCGCGACCGGGGCGCCGGGCGGCCGACCAAGCGCGACCGCCGGGAGATGGACGAGCTGCGGCGGCGGTAGCAGCTGCCCCGGCAGCCGCACAGGCCACGGCAGGTTCCTGCCGAATTGGTCTCGACCATTGCCCTGGAGCCGGCGGCGGAGGAGGCTCGCTGCGAAGCGCCGGGCGGGCAGTCCGGCGCTCGTGTCCGAGGAAGGAAAGCACCGGCATGGCAATGCGCAAGGCGGTTTCCACCATGGCCCTGGCCGGCCTGCTCGCGGCGGGCGGTCTGATGGCCGCCCCCGCCGCCCAGGCGTCCACCACCAAGACGACCGGTTACGTCTACGTCGGCATGTACCCGAGCGGTGACGCGTGCCACGCCGCGGGCAAGGCCTACGTGGCCCGGGGCCAGGCGGTCTCGTACTTCTGCGACGTCCTCGACTTCCCGCCGTACACGGCCCGCCTCTCCATCTGGGCCTGATCGCGCCGCGGACCGGTCGGCGACGCACCCCGTCGCCGACCGGTCCGGCGGTGACGGGGTGCGTCGCCGGGGTTCAGGCGGCCAGGGTGTCGGTGCGGACCTGGGTCAGGAAGGCGTCCAGGTTGGCCAGCGTCCGGGCGATCTGCTCCTCCAGCGGGAGCGACTCGTTGGGGCGGGTGACCGCCGCGGAGTTCTTGCGCCCGCGCACGTACAGCGAGCAGGCGAGGTCGGCGCAGATGTAGGTGCCGACGGTATTGCCCTCCCGCCCCGCCGCCCCCGCCCGGCGGGCGGTGAGCAGCGCCACGCCGGAACCCGCGTGGGCGGTGACGCACAGCGAACAGACGTTGGTCTTGGTCATGCTCCGCCGGAACGAGGGCACCCGCAGGGTGACGCCGACCAGCTCGTCGCGGTGCTCGGCGACCAGATAGGCGCGGTCGGGCGCGCCCTGGTCCCGCCAGCCGAGGAAGTCGAGATCGTCCCAGGGGAGTTCGGCCAGCCCTCGGGGCAGGTTGAGCCGCCGGGCCTCGCCCTTGGAACAGTTGACGAAGGACGCACGGATCTCGGGGTCGGTCAGCGCTCGCATGCCCGGCAAGCTAACACCGCCCCGCCGCACCCGTCTCCCGATTTTCCGCGCGCCCCTCACCGGCCCCGAGCCCCGAACCGCCCGCCGACGCCGCCACCGCCGCGGTCAGGCCACCGGGTGGGCGGCCTGGACGGCGAGCCGCCGCGGGGCGTCGGCGCCGATCCCGGTGAGCAGGTCGTCGAGGGCGAGGAACACCTCCCAGGACTCGCGCCCGGCCGCCCGCGCCAGCCGGTCGACCACCCGGTCCTCCAGGTCGCGGACCCGGCTGTCCTTCCACGCCTTGTCGGCCAGGCTGACCAGCAGGTCCTCCACGGTGGTGCCGGGCTCGCCCCAGCTGCCGTGGGTGCCGGCGAAGCGGGCGAGGCGCCGCGGCACGCCGTGGGTGAGCAGCAGCTCGTACCCGGCCCGCTCGTGCAGCGAGCCGGGGACGGAGAGCTCCTCGCGGTGGACGGCCTTGCCGATGTCGTGGGTGGCCGCGCCGAACAGCACGGCCTCCCGGTCCACCGGCACCCCGTACCCGGCGCACCAGTCGAGGATCGTCCCGGCGACCTCGTGCACCAGGCCGAGATGGGCCGTCAGCCGGGGCGGGGCGTCGACGGCCGCCAGCAGGACGGCCGCGGCCGCGGGCAACGGCGGGGTGGGGGCGGTCATCCGCGCTTGAAGGCGACACCCGCGTAGGCGGAGACGTCCTGCCAGCCGTCGGGGAGGTCGGCGGTGCGGATGTGGCCGGCCTCGGGGCGCCAGAGCGGGAGCTGGACGAGGCCGGGGCCGGCGAACTCGAAGTCGCCGAAGAAGGGCTCGACGGCCGAGCGCGGGCGCAGCACCAGCGGGGCGCTGGCGCTGCGGTAGACGCGGGTGCCCTCGGCGGCGCTCTCCCGGGAGGCGAAGTCGGGGCTGCCGTGCGAGAGGATCAGCGCGCTGCCCGGCGCCAGCGCGTCGCGCAGGGTGCGCACGATCCGCTCCGCGCCGTCCTCGTCGCGGATGAAGTGCAGCACGGCGACCAGCATCAGGGCGACCGGTTCGCCGAGGTCCACGGCCGCGCTCAGGGCCGGGTGGGCGAGGATCGTCCCGGGCTCGCGCAGGTCCGCCTCGATGACGGAGGTGTGGCCGGCCGGGTGGCCGGCGAGCAGGGCGCGCGCGTGGGTGGCCACGATCGGGTCGTTGTCGACGTAGACGACCCGGGCGTCCGGGGCGACCCGGCGGGCGACCTCGCTGGTGGAGCCGACGGCGGGGATGCCGGTGCCGATGTCGAGGAACTGCCGGATGCCCCGGTCGGCCGCGAACTCGACGGCGCGGCCGAGGAATTCGCGGTTGGTGCGGGCCAGCAGCCGCAGCGCCGGATAGGCGGCGATGGCGGCCTCGGCGGCCGTGCGGTCGGCCTCGAAGTTGTCCTTGCCGCCGAGGTAGTAGTCGTACATCCGGGCCGTGTGCGGGACCCCGGTGTCCAGTTCGGTCGGCGGCTGCCAGTCCTCGGCGCGCGCCCACTCCCAGTCGGTGCCGGTGACGCCCAGCGCCGCCGTCCTGTCCTCACTCATCTGCCGCCCCCTGGTGTGTCCACGACGTCCGCAGTGTCCCCTGCCGGACGGTTGCTGTCTCCTCGCCCCGCGGCCGGCCGGCGGCCGGTGGCGCCCCCACCGCGCGGTGCGCCGTGATCGTAACCGACGAAACGCCGCCAAAACAGCGGAAGTTCAGGTTTCCGCAGTATCCGAACAGCGACGTGTGGGCACGTCAACGACGGTCCGCGAGCGACTCCGGGCCGACGGCGCCGGCGGTCGCCACCCGGTGACGCCGTCTCTATGCTGGCTGCCGATGACTGCCGACCGGCGCACCGTCCTGCGCACCACCGTCAAACTGGCCGCCCTCACCGCCGTCGGCGGCCTGCTCACCGCCTGCGGCGACACCGGCCGACGCCGGGCCGACCCGGGGACGTTCGCCACGCGTCCGGGCCCGGTGGACCCGTCGGGCACCGTCGACCCGGCCTGGGCCGCCGGCGAGGGAGCGGCCTCGCCGGCACCCGACGCGACCACGGCCGCCGCGAGCGCCCCGCCCACCGCCGACGCCGGCGCGCCGCCCACCCCGCCGGTGCTGCCGCCGCTGGCGCCCGGCACCCCGGTCGAGGTCGCGTACGGGCCGCGCACCGGCCGCAACGTCGCGCTGACCTTCCACGGCAGCGGCGACCCGGCGCTCGCCACCGCGCTGCTGGAGATCGCCGAACAGCGCGGCGTCGGGCTCACCGTGATGGTCGTCGGCAGCTGGCTCGACCAGCAGCCCCGAATGGCCCGCCGGATCCTGGACGGCGGCCACGAGCTGGGCAACCACACCCAGAACCACCAGAACATCTCGACCATGCCCCCCGACCGGGCCCGCGCCGAGATCGCCGAGTGCGCGGAACGGCTGCAACGGCTCACCGGCTCGATCGGGCGCTGGTTCCGCCCCTCGGCCGCCCAGTACGCCACGCCGATGGTGCGGGAGCAGGCCAGGGCGGTCGGCTACGAGCACGTGCTCTCCTTCGACGTGGACCCACGCGACTACGCCGACCCGAGCGCCGCCGAACTGCAGCGCCGGGTGCTCGGTTCGGTGCGCGGCGGCTCGGTGGTCGCCCTGCACCTGGGCCACCGCTGCACGGTCGACGCGCTGCCCGGCATCCTCGACGGCCTCGGCAGGGCCGGCCTCACCCCGGTGACCGCGAGCCGCCTCTGCGCCTGACCCCCGGGGCCCGTGGGGCACCCGGGACGCGTGCGATGCTTCGGGGATGCGGTACATCATCATCGGGGCGGGTGCGGTGGGCGGCACGATCGGTGCCCGGCTGCACGAGGGCGGGCACGACGTGGTGCTGGTGGCGCGCGGCGCGCACCTGGCGGCGCTGCGCGCGGACGGCCTGCGGTTCGGCACCCCGCAGGGGGTGCGGACGCTGCGGATCCCGGCCGTCGGCGGACCGCGGGAGGTGGCGCTGCGGGCGGACGACGTGCTGGTGCTGGCCGTGAAGACGCAGGACACCGCCGCCGCGCTGGCCGCCTGGGCACCGTGCCCGGTGGCCGGGGGCGGCACGGCCGCCGAGCGGCTGCCGCTGGTGTGCGCGCAGAACGGGGTGGAGAACGAGCGGCTCGCCCTGCGGCTGTTCCGCGAGGTGCTGGCGATGTGCGTGTGGATGCCGTCCACCCATCTGGCGCCCGGCCGGGTGAGCGCGGGCGGCACCCCGGTGAGCGGGGTGCTGTGGCTGGGCGGCCATCCGTCCGGCACCGGCGGCGCCCGGGCCGCCGCGATCGCCGCCGACCTCGCCGCCTCGGGCTTCAGCGCCCCGGTGGCGGAGGACGTGATGCGCTGGAAGTACACCAAGCTGCTCGGCAACCTCGGCAACGCGCTGGACGCGGTGGCCGGTGGGACCGACGGCGAGGAGCTGCGGGCGCTGCGGGAGCGGGCGGTCGCGGAGGGCGTCGCGGTGCTGGCGGCCGCCGGCATCGCCCACCGGGACCCGGCCGAGCAGGTCCGCGTGGCGCGTGCGACGCTGCGGCTGGAGCCGGTGGCCGGCGAGGAGCGCAGCGGCTCGTCGTCCTGGCAGAGCCTGGCGCGCGGCACCGGCTCGATCGAGGCCGACCACCTGAACGGCGAGATCGTGCTGCTGGGCCGGCTGCACGGGGTGCCGGCGCCGCTCAACGAGGCACTGCAGCGGCTGGCCGGGGAGTTCGCCCGCACCGGCCGGGCGCCGGGCTCGCTCACCGCCGAGGAGCTGTCGGCGCTCACCGCGCTGTGACCGGATCGTCGGCGGCACCGGTCGGCCGGTGGCGCCGACGCTCCGGCCGTTCGACGCGTCAGCCCATCGGATCGCCGGGCCCGTAGGGGCGCAGCCGCAGCGTACGGGCGTCCGCCGCGCGGATCTCCTCGGCCCGGCGGACGAGTTCCCCGAGGTCGTCCCGCCCGGCGTGCAGGAAGCGCCCGTGCAGCGCGTCGAAGCGCCCGCGGGCGGCGTCCACGGTGACGGCGACCATGTACGGGATGGAGCCCCAGTCCTTGGTGTCCCGGAACATCGGCATCCCGGCGGTCATGTCGGTGGCGACCGCGCCGGGGCTGATGTCGAGGATCACCACATGGTGCTCGGCGAGCGAGTCGGCGAGGTTGTCGGAGAGCTGGAGCAGCGCGCCCTTGGAGGTGGCGTACGCGGTGTAGTGGCCGTCGGGGCGCAGCGCGAAACCGGAGTTGAGGTTGACGACGCGCCCGCGCCGGCGCCGGACCATGCCGGGCAGGACGCAGCGCAGCAGGTTGTAGGGGCCGCGCAGGTTGACCTCGACGACCTGCCACCACTGGTTGACGTCGGTCTCCCAGAGCGGGACCTCGGCGCGGTCGACCTGGCCGGCGTTGTTGACCAGCAGGTCGACGGGGCCGAGGTCGCGTTCGATCAGCCGGACGGCCTCGCGCACCGAGCCGGGACGGGTGACGTCGGCGGTGACGGCGACGCCGCGCGCACCGAGCCGCACGCACTCCTTGAGGGTGTCGGTGAGGGTCTCGTGGGTGCGGCCGACCAGGCCGACGGCCATGCCCTCGGCGGCGAGGCCGATGGCGATCTCCCGGCCGATGCCGCGGCCGGCGCCGGTGACCAGGCCGACCTGTCCCGTGAGCGATCCCGTCGGCATGCCCGTGCTCCCTCCGTCCGTTGGTGACCACCCGCGGTCAGGCCCCGCATTCTGTCGTCCGGGCGGGCGGGGCGTCGCCGGGGCGCCCCCGCGACGCGGGCGGACCCACCCGTTCGGGGGAAGGCGCCGGCCCCCGGGTCGGCCGGGGAGGGGATGACCTACTCGCCGGTAGGGAGTAGTAACGTCGTCGGGACGGTGCACCGGTCCGCACATACCGGTGTCCCGCACCGCCGAACAGCAGCTGCTGGGTCATCTGTCGCTGGGCGACCCCCAGCACCACCGAAGGGCAACTGAGTGAGTGACATCGCGCGCGTCGGAGTGATCGGCTGCGGACTCATGGGGTCGGGCATCGCGGAGGTGTTCGCCCGGGCGGGGCTGGACGTCCTGGTCGCCGAGGCCAGTGGGGAGGCGCTGGAGTTCGGGCGCGCCCGGCTGACCAACTCGCTGGACACCGCCGTGAAGCGCGGAAAGCTGACCGAGGAGCAGCGGGACGAGGCACTGTCCCGCCTGGCGTTCACCGTCGACCTGGCGGACTTCGCCGACCGCGACCTGGTGGTCGAGGCGGTCGCCGAGCGCGCGGACATCAAGGTGAAGATCTTCGAGACCCTGGACCGGGTGGTCGAGCGCCGGGACGCGATCCTCGCCTCGAACACCTCCTCGATCCCGATCGTGAAGCTGGCCGCCGCCACCTCCCGCCCGGAGCAGGTGATCGGCCTGCACTTCTTCAATCCGGCGCCGGTGCAGAAGCTGGTCGAGGTGATCCCGACCCTGACCACCTCGGCGACCACCACCGACCGGGTGGAGGCGTTCGCCACCGAGGTGCTGCAGAAGGCCCCGATCCGGGCCCGGGACCGGGCCGGCTTCGTGGTGAACGCGCTGCTGGTGCCGTACCTGCTGTCGGCGGTGCGGATGTTCGAGTCGGGGGTGGCGACCGCCTCCGACATCGACAAGGGCATGGAGGCCGGCTGCGCCCACCCGATGGGCCCGCTGCGGCTGTGCGACCTGATCGGTCTGGACACCGTCGTCTCGATCGCCGAGTCGATGTACGACGAGTACAAGGAGCCGCTGTACGCCGCTCCCCCGCTGCTGTCGCGGATGGTGGACGCGGGCCTGCTGGGCCGCAAGTCCGGCCGCGGCTTCTACGACTACACGGCGACCGCCACCGCCTGACGTCGGACGCCCGAGGGTCGGGGCGGACGTGACGGGGCCCGGGAGCGGTATCCAGCTCCCGGGCCCCTGGTGTGCCACCCAATTGCTGCGCACCGGCACGTTTAAGGGTGTGGGTCAGTTTCACAGCGTTGCTCTGCCATTGAAGCTACCGCGCCGCGGAGAGGCGCAGACGGGAGTCGAACCCGCATCCCACGCTGTAGCACACACCCGGTCGATCCGGCGCTCGGCGGCGAATGCTGAGACTTGAGCGAGAGTCTGAGTCTTACGGGGCGCCTCTGCCATTGGGCCACTCCGGCACGTGGTGCCGGAGGAGGGATTCGAACCCCCACCGTCTCCCCGGTATCAGCTTCGACTTCAGTGTCAGCTTGCGCTTTTCGCGCCACCCCCGGTCTCACCCGGGGGGCTCGTGGGGCTACCCGAACAGGTAGCCGAAGACCGCGTCGCCGACCCGCCGGTCGTCGACCTCGGCGCCGTTGGCCTCCTCGCGGGCGAACTGGACGGCCTGCTGGAGCTTCTCGACCCGCTCCAGGAGCTCGTTGACCCGCCGGGCGGGCAGGGCCCCGGAGAACTTCACGGTCGTCCAGTAGCCGATCGCGACGTCCTCGTAGTACACCTCGACCTGCGCCGGGTGCTTCTCGGTGGCCTCGGCCTTGACGTGGTTGCGCGGCACCTTCTTGGTGCGGATGGTGCGCACCGCCTCGGTCTTCCAGGAGTCCGTGGACGGGTCGTGGCTCCAGGCCTCCGCGGCGTCCAGGACGGGCAGCTTGCGGACGAAGGTCCGCAGGTCGGTGAGCTGCTTCTCCAGGAAGAGCAGGTAGGTGACCGGCGCGGCGGCGACCAGTGTGCGGCCGTCGACGACGACGTCGGCGCGGGCCTCGGTGTTGGCCCAGTCCTTCGTCGCGGTGACGTCGAACAGCCGGGTGAGGGTGGTGGCCGTGGCCCGCAGCACGTCCTCGGCCTTGACCTGGACGCGGGTGGACTCGGGGGGCAGCTGCTCGCCCTCCTCGTCCTTGGGCTGGTACGTCCGGGAGATGCCGGCCAGCAGCGGGGGCTTCTGCAGATCCTGGTGGGACTGCGTCAGCTCCTGGAAGGACTTCGACTTGACGCCCTTTTCGACGGCGATGATCTGGTTCAGCTTTGCCACGTCGGGGACGCTACCAGCGCGTCCGTTCGGGCGTCATCCGAATAAACGGGCCGGCGGCGGGAGGCCCGGCCGCGCGCCGGACGCACCCGCCACCGCCCGGCGGCGGGTCAGCTGTTGATGGCGTAGCTGTCGCCGTAGACCTTCCACTTCAGCGGCGGGTTGAGGTCGAAGTTGCCGGCGTTGAGGAAGACCAGCTGCTCGGTGTCGACCCGACTGGTGTCGGCGTGCGCCTCCTCCTTCTTCATCACGACCTTGCGGGCCTCCAGGAAGGCCTTGAGGTAGGTGGCCTCGTCGCCGCCCTGGGCGGGGGTCTTCGCCTTCTTCAGGGCGGCGCTGCGGATGCCGCCGAAGCTGTCGGATCCGCTACCGGGGCCGTGCATCACGATGGCGTCGTAGTAGACGAACTGGCCGAGCGCGCGCAGGCCGTCGGCCTTGGCCTGCTTGACCGAGGGGTTGAAGTAGACGCGGTCGCGCTCGTCGTTCTGGGCCTGCTGGAAGACGGTGTCCTTGGCGGCGGTGGCCCAGTCCTTCTCGAAGGCGGAGCCGAGGCCGGCGTGCGAGTCGGTGCCGTTGACCTTGCGCAGCGCCGGGAGGTACTTGGCGAGGATGTTGCCCGCCTTGAGGTCGGTGTAGTGCTCGACGAGTTCGAGCATGTCACCGGTGCCGGAACAGAAGCCGATGATGCCGGCGGTGTAGCCGCGGCCGTCGTTGATGTCCTCGATGTACTTGTACTGGGCCTTCCAGTCGAGGGTGGAGTTCTCGGCGCTGGACACCAGCTGCATGGCGATGTCCTTCTTGTGCGGGTCGTCCAGGCCGACGGCGGCGAGCCGGACGGTGCCCGCGACGGGGGCGGCGTGGACGGTGCCGGCGGCCGCGACGGTGGCCGGGGCGGCGACCAGCAGGGCGGCGAGGGCGAGGCGGGCGGTGCGGGCGGTGCGGTGCTGGGTACGCATCTGACGCTCCGTTTCCCTGGTCCGGGCACGGGGGTGGCCGGACCCGACGAGGAGTTAGGAAAGTTTCCTAACTTGATTGAAGCGTTCACGCCGGGCGCGGCGCAAGGGGACGGTCCGCGATCGCACCGGCACGGCACGCGGAAGGGCCCCGGCCGGCGATCCGGCCGGGGCCCTTCCGACGGGGCGTCAGGCGCCGCGCAGCACCGCGCCCGTACGGGCGACGGCCTCGGCGACGGCGGCCTCGCGGGCGGCGCTCGCCTCGTCGGCGGTCAGCGTCCGGTCCCCGGCGCGGAACCGCAGCGCGTACGCCAGCGACTTCTTGCCCGCGCCGACCTGCTCGCCGGTGAAGACGTCGAACAGCCGGATCGCCTCCAGCAGTTCACCGGCCCCGGCCCGCAGCGCGGCCTCCACGTCGGCGGCCTGCACCGCGTCGTCGACGATCAGCGCGACGTCCTGGGTGGCCACCGGGAAGCCGGAGACCGCCGGGCCGTCGACCCGCACGGCGCCGTCGGCGGCCAGCAGGTCCACGTCCAGCTCCATCGCGGCAGTGCGCTCCGGCAGGCCCAGCGCCTTGACGACGCGCGGGTGCAGCTCACCGGCGTGGCCGACCACCCGGTCGGTGCCGGCCACCACCAGCTCGGCGCAGCGGCCCGGGTGCCACGGCATGAGCCGGCCCTGGCGCACGGTCAGCTCGACGCCGGCGGCACGGGCCACCGTGCGGGCGGCCTCGATGGCGTCGGCCCAGCTCGCCGGAGCGCCCTTGCCCCACCAGCCGGAGGGCAGCCGCTCGCCGGCCAGCGCGACGGCGACCCGGCGCGGCTGGTGCGGCAGCGCGGCGTCCAGCGCCGCCAGCTCCTCGTCGCTGGGCCGGCGGTCGACGGCCGGACGCGGGGCGACCGACAGCTCGTCCTTCGGCAGGAACACGGTGCCCGTCTCGAAGATCGCCAGGTCGGTGTTGCCGCGGCCGACGTTGCGGCGCAGCGCCCCGAGCAGGCCCGGCAGCAGCGTGGTGCGCAGCCCCGGCTCCTCGTCGTTCAGCGGGTTGACCAGGGTGACGGTCCGCCGGCGGCGGTCCTCCGCCTCCAGGCCGAGCGCCTCGAAGGCGGCCTCGCCGACGAACGGGTAGTTGTTGACCTCGACGTAGCCGGCCCCGGCCAGCGCGACGCCGACCCGGCGGTGCATCCGCTGGGCCTCGGTCAGGCCCTTGCCCGGCGGGACGGTGGGCATCCGGGCGGGGACGTTGTCGTAGCCCTCCAGCCGGATGACCTCCTCGGCGAGGTCGTACGGGTCGGTGAGGTCGGGGCGCCAGGTCGGCGGGGTGACCTCCAGGACGTCGGCGCCGGCGACCGAGCAGCCGATCTCCTGCAGGCGCCGGGTGACCGTCTCGCGGCCGTACGCGGTGCCGGCGACCCGGTCGGGCAGGTCGGCGGCGATGGTGATGGTGCGCACCGGGTGCGGGGCGGCGATGTCGGTGACGCCCGCCTCGGCGGTGCCGCCGGCGATCAGCACCAGCAGGTCGACCGCGCGCTGCGCGGCCGCGCGGGCGGCCTCGGGGTCGACGCCGCGCTCGAAGCGCTTGGACGCCTCGGAGGGCAGCTTGTGACGCTTGGCGCCGCGGGCGATGGCGACCGGGTCGAAGTGCGCCGCCTCGATGATCACCTCGGTGGTGCCCGGACCCGCGGCCGGGTCGAGGATCTCGGTGGAGGCGCCGCCCATGACGCCGGCCAGGCCGATCGGGCCGCTGTTGTCGCAGATCAGCAGGTCCTCGGCGGACAGCGTGCGCTTCACGCCGTCCAGCGTGGTGAGGCTCTCGCCGGCCTCGGCGCGGCGGACCACGATCGGGCCGTCGACGCGCTGCTTGTCGTAGGCGTGCAGCGGCTGGCCGACCTCCAGCATCACGTAGTTGGTGATGTCGACGGCCAGCGAGATCGGGCGGATGCCCGCCTTCTGGAGCCGGCGCTGGAGCCAGATCGGGGACTTGGCGGCCGGGTCGAGGCCGACCACGGTGCGGGCCACGAAGCGGTCGCAGCCGGCCGGGTCGTTGACCTTCACCAGGTAGCCGAACGAGTTGGCCGGCGGCACGTCGAGCAGCGCCGGGTCGGCCAGCGGCAGCCCGTACGCGGCGGCGGCCTCGCGGGCCACGCCGCGCATGGACAGGCAGTAGCCGCGGTCCGGGGTGACGGCGATGTCGAGCACCTCGTCGACGAGCTGGAGCAGCTCGATGGCGTCGGTGCCGGGCTCGAACTCGGGCGGCAGCACGATGATGCCGTTGTGGTCGTCGCCCATGCCGAGCTCGCGGGCCGAGCAGATCATGCCGGCCGAGGTCTGGCCGTAGGTCTTGCGGGCCGCGATCGGGAACGGGCCGGGCAGCACGGCGCCGGGGAGCACCACGACGACCTTGTCGCCGACGGCGAAGTTGCTGGCGCCGCAGACGATCTCCTGCGGCTCGCCGGTGCCGTTGGCGTCGCCGACGTTGACGAAGCAGTGCCGGATCGGCTTCTTGAAGCCGGTCAGCTCCTCGATGGAGAGCACCTCGCCGACCACCAGCGGGCCCTTGAGGTCGCCGCCGAGCTGCTCGACGGTCTCGACCTCCAGGCCGGCGCGGACCAGCCGCTCGGCCACGTCGCGGCCGGTCTCACCGGCCGGCAGGTCGACGTACTCGCGCAGCCAGGAAAGCGGGACGCGCATCAGATCTCCATCCCGAACGGGAGGGTGAAGCGCACGTCACCCTCGACCATGTCGCGCATGTCGGCGACGTTGTGACGGTTCATCAGGATCCGCTCCAGGCCCAGGCCGAAGGCGAACCCGCTGTAGCGGTTGGGGTCCACGCCGCAGGCGACGAGCACCCGCGGGTTGACCACGCCGCAGCCGCCGAGCTCGATCCAGCCCTCGGAGCCGCAGGTGCGGCAGGGGCGGTCCGGGTTGCCGACCGACTCGCCGCGGCACACGAAGCACTGCAGGTCGATCTCGGCGCTCGGCTCGGTGAACGGGAAGTAGGAGGGCCGCCAGCGCAGCTCCAGGCCGTCGCCGATCAGGGTCGAGACCAGCTGCTCGATGGTGCCCTTGAGGTCGGCGAAGGTGATGCCCTCGTCCACGGCCAGGCCCTCGACCTGGCGGAAGACCGGGGTGTGGGTGGCGTCCAGCTCGTCGGTGCGGTAGACCCGGCCGGGGCAGACCACGTAGACGGGGGGCTCGCGGTCGAGCAGGGTGCGGGCCTGGACCGGGGAGGTCTGGGTGCGCAGCACCACGCCGGAGTCGGCGGAGCCGTCCGGGGCCTGCACGAAGAAGGTGTCCTGCATGGAGCGGGCCGGGTGGTCCGGGCCCAGGTTGAGGGCGTCGAAGTTGAGCCACTCGGCCTCGACCTCGGGGCCCTCGGCGACCTGGTAGCCCATCGCGACGAAGGTGTCCTCGATGCGCTCGGCCAGCGTGGTCAGCGGGTGGCGGGCGCCGCGCGGGGTGCGGTCGTAGGGCAGCGTGACGTCCACCGCCTCCTCGACCAGCACACGGGCGTCGCGCTCGGCCTCCAGTTCGGCCTGCCGCTTGGCGAGCGCCTGGTTGACGGCGCCCCGGGCCTGGCCGATCAGCTTGCCGGCCGCGGCCTTGGCGTGCGGGGGCAGGGCGCCGATCTCGCGGTTGGCGAGGGACAGGGCGGAGCGGTCGCCGGTGTGGGCGACCTTGGCCTGCTTCAGCTCGTCGAGGCTGGTGGCGGCGGCGAACGCGGCGACGGCCTCGTCCCGGGCCGCCTCCACCACCTCGGGCTTGAGGGCCTCGACCTCGACCGGGTCGTACGACTTGTTGGGTGCCGACATCTCTATCTTTCCCGTGCTCCTGCTCGTCCGTGCTCAGGTAAGGGGGCTCGTGCCTTCGCGTCACGCCCGACGTGGCCGGGGCACGGGCAGCCGTTCTCCGAACCGGGGAGGCGGGGTGTCCGCGGCGCGGCCGCGCGGGGCGTTCCACAACGCCAAAGGTCGAGTGTAGTCGCAGCGCGTAGCGCGACCGCCGTCAAGCCCGCCCGGTGGGCCGCCCGCGACAGGTGGTGCCTGCCGTCCACGCTCGTTCAGAGCATGAAGTCGGGGATCCCGGCGGGCAGGATGAATCGGAACCGGGCGCCGCCGCCGGGCGCGCGGTCGACGCGGATCGAGCCGCCGTGGGCCTCCACGATGCCCTTGACGATGTAGAGGCCGAGCCCGGTGCCGCCGCGCTTGGAGCCGCGCCAGAAGCGGGTGAAGACGCGCGGCACCGCTTCCTCGGGGATGCCGCTGCCTTCGTCGCTCACGGTGACCGCTGTGCCTTCCACGATGCGGGGCGGGGCGCCGGGGCGCTCCCAGACGGGGGCCTCGACGACCTCCTTGGCCGGTGCCACCTCGATGGTGACAGTTCCCTCGCCGTGCCGCACCGCGTTTTCCAGCAGGTTGGCGAGCACCTGGTCGACCTTGTCCGGGTCGGCCCACAGCACGGTGAGCGGCTCGCTGACCCGGACGTCGAAGCGGTCCTCGGGGATGCCGGTGGCGACCTTGCGCTCGACGTGCCGGCGCACGGCGGCGGCCAGGTCGACGACCTGCTTGCGCAGCTCCAGCCGGCCGGCGTCGATCCGGGAGATGTCCAGCAGCTCGGCGATCAGCCGGGTGACCCGGTCGGCGTCGGCGTCCACGGTCTCCAGCATCAGCCGCTTCTGCCCGTCGGTGAACCGCTCCCACTTGGCGAGCAGGGTCGCGGTGAACCCCTTGACGCTGGTGAGCGGCGAGCGCAGCTCGTGCGCCACGGTGGCGATCAGCTCGGCGTGGCTGCGCTCGGTGCGCCGGCGCGCCTCGGTGCCGCGCAGGGCGATCACCAGCCGCTCCAGCGGGCCGCCCGGGTACGCGCGGACGTAGCGGGCGGAGACCAGCACCTCACGGCCGCCGGGCAGCAGCAGGTTGCGCTCCGGCTGGCCGGTGCGCACCGCCAGGCCGCCGTACGGGTCGGTCAGCTGCCACCAGCGGCGGCCGTCGAGGTCCTCCAGCGGCAGGACGTCCTCCAGCTCGCTGCCGAGCGCGGCCTGCGGGAGCACGCCGGTCAGCCGGGCGGCGGCGCGGTTGAAGCAGGTCACCCGGCCCAGGGCGTCGGCGACCACCAGGCCGTCCGGCAGGTCGTCCGGGTCCAGTTCTGCCCCGCTGCCGACCATGGGTGTCCTCCCCGATTACCCACCGTGTCTTTCCCCCCACCGAGGCAGACCCTAGCGCCTCGCAGCCCCCGGTAGTAGGGCCCACGTCGACTTGCCGCCGCGGGTCGGCGCCCGGGTCGGCCCTAGGCTCGGCAGCCGCCGGGCGAACGCTGGGCGCGGGCCGAGGCGTAGAGGCAGACGGCGGCGGCGGTGGCCAGGTTGAGGCTCTCGGCGTGGCCGTGGATCGGCACGCGCACCACCTCGTCGGTCAGTGCGCGGGTCTCCTCCGGGAGCCCCCACGCCTCGTTGCCGAACACCCATGCGCCCGGCGCGCCCAGGGTGCCCTCGTCGAGCTCCCGGTCGAGGTCGCGCTCCCCCGCGCCGTCGGCGGCGAGCACCCGCACCCCGGCCTCGCGCAGCCGGCCGATCGCCTCCTCGACCGGCACGCCGACGGCGACCGGGAGGTGGAAGAGGCTGCCGACCGAGGCCCGCACGGCCTTCGGGTTGTAGAGGTCGACGGAGGCGTCGGTCAGCACCACGGCGTCCGCGCCGGCCGCGTCGGCGGTGCGCAGCACGGTGCCGGCGTTGCCGGGGTCGCGCACGTGGGCGAGCACCGCGACCAGCTTGGGGCGGGCGGCGAGCACGTCGGTGAAGGGCGTGTCGATGAAGCGGCAGAGCGCGACGATGCCCTGCGGGGTCACCGTGTCGCAGATCTCGGCGACGACCTCGTCGGTGGCGGTCAGCACCGGCAGCCCCTCGGCCAGGGCGGCCTCGACGATGCCGGCGTGCCGCTCGGCGGCGTCCGGCGTCGCGTAGACCTCGACCACGGCGTGCTCACCGGTGCCCGGCAGCCTGCCGAAGGCGACGGCCTCGCGCACGGCCTGCGGGCCCTCGGCGAGGAAGCGGCGCTCCTTGCCGCGCTGGCTCCGCTTGGCGAGCCGCCGGGCGGCGACCACCCGGGGCGAACGCAGCGAGGTGAGCAGGGGGATGTCGGTGCTGGGCATGGTCTCGTTCTCCGGAGGCGCTGAAGGAGGGGGCAAAGCAGGACCGGACCCGCAGGCGAGCCTGCGGGTCCGGTCAGAGCTCAACCGATCTCGGAAGATCAGGCGGCGTCGGCGGCGGCCTTCGGGGCGTTCACGTCGGCCGGCAGCGCCTTCTGGGCCACCTCGACCAGGGCGGCGAAGGCACCCGGGTCGTTGACGGCCAGGTCGGCCAGCATCTTGCGGTCGATCTCGACGCTGGCGGCCTTCAGGCCCTGCACGAAGCGGTTGTAGGTGATGCCGTTGGCACGGGCCGCAGCGTTGATGCGCTGGATCCACAGCTGACGGAAGTCGCCCTTGCGCTTCTTGCGGTCGTTGAAGTTGTAGACCAGCGAGTGGGTGACCTGCTCCTTGGCCTTGCGGTACAGGCGCGAGCGCTGGCCGCGGTAGCCGCTGGCGCGCTCCAGGATGACCCGGCGCTTCTTGTGGGCGTTGACTGCCCGCTTGACGCGTGCCACTTGATTACTCCTTGGGTTGGACCACGGACTACTTCACGTGGTCCGTCATTCGAATGGGTCGGGAAGGATCAGCTGCCCCGCACGCGGCTCGCGCCGGGCGGGAGGGCGATCACTTGCCGAGAAGCTTCTTGATCTTCTTGGCGTCGGCGGGGGCCAGCTCGACCGTCCCGGCCAGCTTGCGGGTCAGCGTGGAGGGCTTGTGCTCCAGGAGGTGGCGGCGGCCGGCGCGCTCGCGCAGCACCTTGCCAGAGCCACTGATCTTGAAGCGCTTGCTGGCGCCACTGTGCGTCTTCTGCTTCGGCATTTCGCCGTATCTCCTCGTCGGTCCGTCCACGCCCGCGCGGTGTGCGCCGCGCGGGCGTGAAGGATGGATCTGCGGTGACCGGGCGGGGCGCCCCGTCACCCTGGTGGCCGGTCTCCCGGACCTTCCTGACCTGGGGAGGTCAGGCGCCCTGGGAGGCCTCGGCCGGCTGCTCGACCGGAGCGGCGGCCTCGGCGGCCTCCGTCTCGGCGGCGGCGTCCTGGGCCTCGACGGCGTCCTGGGCCTCGACGGCGTCCTGGGCCTCGGCGGGCTCGTCGGACTCGGCGATGTCCTCGTCCGCACCGGCGGCGCGGCCCAGACGCTCGGCCTTGCGGGCGTCCGCGGCGGCGCGAGCCTCGGCCATCGCCTCGGTCTTCTTCTTGTGCGGGCCGAGAACCATGATCATGTTACGGCCGTCCTGCTTCGGCGAGGACTCGACGAAGCCCAGGTCCTGGACGTCGTCGGCGAGCCGCTGGAGCAGACGGAAACCCAGCTCGGGGCGGGACTGCTCACGACCGCGGAACATGATCGTGATCTTGACCTTGTCGCCCTGCTTGAGGAACCGGACGACGTGACCCTTCTTGGTGTCATAGTCGTGCGGGTCGATCTTCGGCCGGAGCTTCATCTCCTTGATGACCGTGTGCGCCTGGTTCTTGCGCGCCTCACGGGCCTTCATGGCCGACTCGTACTTGAACTTGCCGTAGTCCATGAGCTTGCACACCGGCGGCCGGGCGGTCGCCGCGACCTCGACCAGGTCGAGGTCGTACTCCTGCGCGAGCTCCAGCGCCTTGGCAAGCGGCACGATGCCGACCTGCTCGCCGCTGGGACCGACGAGTCGCACCTCGGGGACGCGAATCCGGTCGTTGATGCGGGGCTCGGTGCTGATGGGGCCTCCTCGGTTGCACCTTCTGCGATGCGGCCGTCGGACGGCGGTCGCACGTAGTGGACTCGACCACTGGGCGGGGCTTCATTCGTGCTGCGCTGTGCCCGGCTCCGTTCGGCCGTTCACACCGCGACACGAAAAAAGCCCCGCTCGGTACAAGCGGGGCTCCACACAACCGGGGGCGGCACCCGGTGAGGGGCGCTGCGGCGACCGTCGGCACACTGGGCGCCCGTCGCGGACCGGACCCGTCGACCGTGAGGCCGATCAGGTGGGAGACTTTCGCGGTTGCCCTCTCGGGCCTCCTGGGTGGAGCCTCCACTTGCTGGCCGGACCTCCGTGAGGACGTCTGGCCGGTCAGTCTCGAAGCATACAGCGCCAGGGGGTCGAACGCTATTCCGCCCCCGCGCACCCCGGCTTGTACGCTCCCTGTGTACGGACACCGGCACGACGGAACGAGCCACCTTTGAGCAGCGAGCCCACCCAGAACCCCGCCGCGGACGACGAGGCGATCGGCTTCGACGACCTCACCCGGGACATCGCCGAGGTCCCGGCCGTCGAGGTGATCACCACCGTCGCGGTGCACCTGATGAGCGCCGCCGCCGTGAAGTGCGGCCTCGCCGAGGGCGGCGAGAAGGACAAGGACCTCGACGAGGCCCGCAAGCTCATCACCGCGCTGGCCGGACTGGTCACCGCCGGCGCCCCGGAGATCAGCAACTTCCACGCCGCGCCGCTGCGCGACGGCCTGCGCTCGCTGCAGCTGGCCTTCCGCGAGGCCTCGATCGTCCCGGACGCCCCGGGTACCGGGCCGGGCGAGAAGTTCACCGGTCCGGTCTACTCCTGAGACCCCGACGGTTGCGTCTCGTGTGTCACGTGACACACGAGACGCAACCGCGACGTTCCTACCGCCGGTAGAGCGGCTCGCCCGGCAGCCCGGCGCTCGCCGGCAGCACCGCCAGGTCCAGCCCTCGGTCCAGCCGCACCCGCAGCACCGGGTCGGCGGCCACCGCCTGCCCGACCCGCTGCGCGGCCGCCTGCATCCCGGCCTGGTCCAGCGCCGGGTCCAGGAGCACCGCGAGCACCCCGTCCGAGTCCTCCGCCGGCGCCAGCAGCCCGGCCGTCACCTGCGGCTCGGCCGCCAGCAGCGCCCGGACCGCCTCGCGCACCTGCGGGTCGGCGGCCGGCGGCAGGTAGGGCCGGTTCTCCGCCAGCGCCCGCAGCCGGGCCCCGGACAGCTGGAACGGCACCGGCCCGGCCGGGTCCACCAGCAGGGTGTCCGCCCGCTCGGAGAAGGCCACCATCGCGGCCTGCGGGGCGGCGGTGGGCGCCGGACGGGCGTCCGCGCGCCAGCGGGCCAGCGACTCCAACGAGGTGAAGGCCGGCAGCGCGCGCCGGCCGTCGGCGGCCTCCAGCACCGGGACGGCCATGTCGCTGGTCTTCTCGTGGCGGTGCCCGTGCGCGTCCACCTCGACCTCGCCGAGGATCGCGACGATCGGCACCATCAGCCGGGTGGGCGTCAGCGCCGCGAGCACCTCGGGCTCGGCGGCGCGGTCCTGCGCCCAACGGGCGAGCGCGGCGGCGAGCGCCGGGTCGGCGGTGCCGTCGTCGCCGGAGAAACCCGGGTCGGGGATGTTCTTGCCGACGAACGCCGGGTTCGAGAAGTCTTTGCGGTCCACCCGGCCGACCCTATGCCACGGCCCCGCGCCCCCACACGGACCGAAGGTCCCCCGTCCGTCCCCTACCCGCGGGTAGACCCGCTGTGGCAGTCTGCGCGCATGGCCACGCTCGAAGCCTCCGCCGCCCACCCCGCCCCCTCGCCGGCCGCCGACCGCGCCCGGTACGACCGGGCCACCGCCCACCTGGACGGCCCGGTGGCCGTCCTCGACCTGGCGGCCTTCGACGCCAACGCGGCGGACCTGGTGCGCCGGGCCGCCGGCAAGCCGATCCGGGTGGCCAGCAAGTCGGTGCGCTGCCGCGCCCTCCTGGAGCGGGTGCTGGCCGTGCGCGGCTTCGCCGGGGTGATGAGCTTCACCCTCGCCGAGTCGCTCTGGCTGGCCCGCTCCGGGCTGCGCGACGTCCTGCTCGCCTACCCCTCCAGCGACCGGGCGGGCTTCGCCGAGCTGACCGCCGACCCGGAGCTCGCCGCCGCCGTCACCGTGGTGCTGGACGACCCCACCCAGCTGGACCTGGTCGACGCCGCCCGGACCGGCCCCGCCGAGGTGCGGGTCTGCCTGGAGCTGGACACCTCACTTCACCTGCTCGGCGGCCGGGTACGGGTCGGCGCCCGCCGCTCCCCGCTGCGCACCCCCGAGGACGTGGCCGCCTTCGCCGAGCTGGTGCAGCGCCGCCGGGGCTTCCGGGTGGTCGGGCTGATGGCCTACGAGGGACACGTCGCCGGGGTGGGCGACGCGGTGCCCGGGCGCCCGGTGCGCTCCGCACTGGTGCGGGTGATGCAGGCCCGGGCGCGGGCCGAGCTGGCCGAGCGCCGGGCGGCCACGGTGCGGCTGCTGCGCCGGGTGGCCGAGCTGGAGTTCGTCAACGGCGGCGGCACCGGCAGCGTCGAGTCGACGGTGGCCGAGCGCGCGGTGACCGAGGTGGCGGCCGGGTCCGGGCTCTACCAGCCGCAGCTGTTCGACCACTACCGGGCGTTCCGCGGCCGGCCGGCGGCGCTGTTCGGCCAGCCGGTGGTGCGCCGCCCCGGGGTGGGCGTGGTGACCGTGCTCGGCGGCGGCTACCCGGCGTCCGGCGCGGCCGGCCCGGACCGCTCCCCCGTGCCCTACCTGCCGCCGGGGCTGCGCTACGACCCGATGGAGGGGGCCGGCGAGGTGCAGACGCCGCTGCTCGGCGCGGCCGCCGACGACCTGCTGATCGGCGACCGGGTCTGGTTCCGGCACGCCAAGGCGGGGGAACTCTGCGAGCGGTTCGCCGAGTTGCACCTGGTGGAGGGCGACGCGGTGGTGCGCACCGTACCGACCTACCGGGGCGAGGGGCGGACCTTCCTCTGAGCGGCGCGCCCGCGCTCCACCCGGGGCCGCGGTTCCACTACCGTGGGGGAGCGGACCGGAACGGACGAAGGGGGGAGGCCGTGGAGGCCGAGATCGCACAGCTGGTGACCACGGGCGCCACGACGGTGGTCGGACTGATGGCCACCGAGGCCTGGACGCAGCTGCGTTCCCGGCTCGCGGGACTGCTGGGGCGCGGCCGGGACGCCGAGGAGGTGTCCGCCGAGCTGGAGGAGATCCGGGTCGAGGTGGTCCGGGCGGACGGCGACGAGGAGCTGGTCGACGACCAGAGGGCCGAGCTGCGCAACCGGATCCGCCGGCTGCTGCGCCAGGACCCGCAGGTGGCGGAGGAACTGCGCGCCCTGCTGGAGGAGTTCACTCCGAGGCAGCCGCAGTCGGTCGTGGTGCACCACACCGTCAACACGGTGCGCGACTCGACGGTGCGCGGCACCGTCATCCAGACCGGCGCGCAGATCAGGCGGGGGCAGTAGACCGCCCGGGGGGCGGCGGAGAACCTTGGTCCCACCTTAAGCAGGCCCGAAGGGATGCCTAACCCAGGCGCCCCGTCGGGCCTTTGCGCTGCTCGAAGGGCCACATTCCGTCAAAAAGTGGCCCACGACGCACTATTGCCAGCTGGTCTAGTCCAATCATACGCTCCCCCCAGGGGCGCCGCGCCGGGTCGGCGGGCCCCTCGGGCAGACGTGCCCGGCAGTTCCCCCCACAGCCTCGACCCGGTTCACGGTCAAGGAGTCCCCACCCCATGTCCATCAAGCGAACCGCCATGTCCGTCGGCGTCGTCGGCGCCGCGTTCCTCTCCGTCTCGGCCGTCGGCATCGGCACGGCCTCCGCCCACGGCACCGTCACCAACCCGGTCAGCCGGGTCGCGGCCTGCTACGCGGAGGGCCCGGAGACCCCCAAGTCGCAGATCTGCAAGGACGTCGTCGCGCTCGGCGGCACCCAGCCGCTGTACGACTGGAACGAGGTCAACCTCCCCAGCGTCAACGGCGCCCACCAGGCGCAGATCCCGGACGGCAAGCTCTGCTCCGCCGGCCGCGACAAGTACAAGGCGCTGGACCTGCCGCGCGCCGACTGGCCGGCCAGCCCGGTCTCCGCGGGCAAGGTCAACTTCAACTTCCGGGTCACCGCCGCCCACCAGGGCAACCAGACCATCTACATCACCAAGCAGAGCTGGGACCCGACCCAGCCGCTGAAGTGGTCCGACCTCGACGCCGTCCCGGTCGCCCAGGTGGCCACCTCCCGCACCTCGGACAACGGCTACTACAACTACACCGGCACCCTGCCGCAGCGCACCGGCCGTCAGCTGCTCTACATGGTGTGGCAGCGCACCGACAGCCCGGAGGCGTTCTACAGCTGCTCCGACGTCGACTTCGGCAAGGGCGGCACCGCCGCCGCCGCGTCGGCGCTCACCGCCCAGGCCCCGGCCGCGCCCAGCGAGGCGCAGATCGCCGCCGGCCAGTCCAAGTCCACCGTCGCCCACCACGGGCACGGCGGCAACGCCGAGGAGCCCGCCGGCAAGGTCGTCGCGGCCGACAGCGCGGCGGTGGGTGGCGGTTCCGCCACCGGCCCGCTGCTGCTGACCGGTGCCGCCGCGATCGGCGTCGGCTGGGCCGGCATGGTGCTCCGGCGCCGTCGGGTCGAGGCTGTGCGACACGACGGCTGACCGCCGGAAGCCGGGGCCGGGCCGCTCCATCCCCCGTTCGGCCCCGCCCCGGCCGATCCACCGGCAGTGAGAACGGCGGCGGGGGGGCCCGCGGGCGCAGCGGGGGGGCGCCGCCCGGGGGGGGGGGCGAGCGCCGGCGCGGGGTTGGGGGGGGCGCGCGGGGGGGGGGGCTCGGTGGGGGCTCCCCACAC
>NZ_JBHVPZ010000044.1:0-50239 GCF_042887135.1 Kitasatospora sp. NPDC057965 | reverse complement strand
GGCCGCTCCCGAGGCGGGCTGACCACCAAGGTCCACCTCGCCGTCGACGGCCGGGGCCTGCCGCTGTCGATCGTGCTCACCCCGGGCAACGTCAACGACGCCACCGCGTTCGCCGAGGTCCTGGACGGGATCCGCGTCCCACGAGCCACAACAGGTCGCCCGCGCACAACACCGTTGCGGGTGCTGGGCGACAAGGCCTACTCCAGCAGGGCGATCCGGCATCTGCTGCGGCGTCGGGGCATCGCTGCCACAATCCCCGAACGCCGCGACCAGGTGGCCAACCGCCGACGCCGCGGGCGCCTCGGCGGCCGGCCGCCCGCCTTCGACGAGGAGATCTACCGCAAGCGGAACGTGGTCGAACGATGCTTCGCCCGCCTCAAGCAGTTCCGCGCGATCGCCACCAGGTTCGACAAGCTCGCCGACCGCTACCGCGCCGGAGTCGTCCTGGCCTCCCTGATCCTCTGGCTCCGCGAACCGACCAGATGATCATTTGTCAGACACGCCTTAGTTGGGCCGACGATCTGCTGAATAGCCAGAGAAAGAATATCTGGCAATATTCAACTTTGACGGATGGCGTGTGGATTTGGCCGAGCGATCTAGCGTACTACGTGAGGACCTATCACGCGGCATTGCCTGAAGAATTCCTGGATCACATGGCCTCTCGCGAGTGGGTCGCGCCTGAGCTAGACGATGCGGAATTGGATGCAATATGTGAGCGGCTGGAAGCGCAGGGCGGTGCAGCATAGGAAGTAGATTCAGTGTTATTCGGGAGCTTGCGACAAGGCCTCGAAGAACGCGAAGCTAGAAACGCGATCGGCGCGCCGGCGAAGCTGGCGCGCCGATCGCATGTTGCCCCACATGTGCTATGTGCTGGCAGGCGCCACCCCGGTCCTGGTGCACAATTGCGAAGACCCAATTGAGGCAATTGAGTCTGTTGCGGATGACCTTGCCGGAAAGAAGATCACTACCGGTCAGGTAATTGATGGCGAAGGCGCAAAGGTCGGCCCGACGGTATCCAGCGGAGAAGAAGGATCCTGGTCAAATATTGCATCGTTCCTTCAGTCTTCAGGACTGCGGCATCCACCCAACGGAGAACCATTTCCAGCCGCATCCCATGTCGAACCCGGAGCAGCTCAGGTGACGGGCGATCGCCTCCAGCAACGCCGGCCGCTTGCCTTGCAGCCGGCGGTGTCTACGGGCCGGGCCATTCGGGGTCGTGGGAAGGGAAGCGGTCGAGGTCGCAGACGGTTTCGGAGTTGGCCTGGCAGTGGGCGGTGGGCCAGTACGGGGACTCGCACGGGCCCGGGTCGACGGGTGTGCCGTCGGTGGGCAGCAGACGTTCGCAGTACTCGCAGCACAGGGCGGCCTGTACGCCGCCCTCCTGCAGGCTCCTGAGAGCGGCCACGGCCACTCCGAACGGGAGCTCGGCCAGGGCGGTGACGGGTGCGCTGGCCAGGAGCTTGCGGCTCTGCCACAGGCTCAGGCCGGTGACCATTCGGATCGCCCTCAGCGCTCCCGGCCCGCTGTAGGCCGCCCCCGTCAGGACCACCCTGAACTCCGGATCCTCCACGGACTTCCTCCCCGGCTGACGTTGCACCGTGAGCCAGTCAACCCCCTGCCGCCGGAACCGGTGCTGGACCATCCTGCGCGCTCACCGGACCAGACCGCCAGGCCCTGCCCGTTGACCCGGCCTCACCAGGGCGCGGGGCCACTGTGGTGGTGTCGGGCGATCGCCTCCAGCAGGGCCTGCCGCGCGCCCCACAGCCGGCCCTGATCGGCGGCCAGGGCGTCGGCCGCCCACATCGGCATCGGTCGCCCGAGCGCCGCCTCGTTCAGCGCCTTCGCCAGCGCGGTGTCGGCCTGCTTCCAGTCCTCCAGCTGCCGCATCAGGCTCCGCACGAAGACGTCGACGGCCCCGGCCGGCTCCTGGCCGTCCTGGCCGTCCTGGCCGTCCTGGCGGGCCTCCTGGGCCACCTCGCCCAGCGCGTCCTCGTCCAGGTCGTCGAACACGGCCTCCCACCGCGCGGCCACCAGTCGCTGATGGCCGGCCAGCACGCTCTGCAGCTCGTCGTCGACCGACTCGCGGGACCAGGGAAGCGGGGACCGCGGCGCCCGGCCCACGACGGCGAAGGCCCGGCCGGCGACGCCCGGCGCCAACCCGGCGCCGCGCCGCGGGCGGGGCGTGGAAGTGCTGCTCACCCGCGCTCCAACGTCGCCGAGCCCACGTTCGTCACCCCGAGCCGCCAACCCGGCGTGCCCAAGGCCTGCCGGGCCCGGCGAGGCGAATGATCCCGCCGCGGATCCCCGGGGTGCCCGGGGGGCCTTTCACCATGGGACGAAGCATCTCATCCGGAACCGGCGAGGCCCGCCGGATGAACCGGCGGGCCGTCGGGTTGGGCCGGGATCGACGGTCGGTGGTTCAGCTTGCCGTTTGACGTTCCAGCCGTGGCGCGGGGAGCGACCGGCCAGTGGGTCTTCGCGCCAGTCGCCCGTGACATCCTATGGCGGTGCTACTGACGGGCAACGAACACAGTGTTGAGCTGCGGCCTGTGGGCTACCAGTTCTCCGCGACGAGCGGTGACTCCTACGACGACAATTGGCTCGTCATCGGTGGCAGAGTGACGGCTCCCGACGGTAGTTGGTCCTTCAGCGATCCGGTCCTGCTGACCGACGAGGGGCGGCGGTTGTCCCGTTGGTTGCGGGCTGCAGCCCGGGGAAGGGTCGCTGTGGCCCAGCAGGACAGGGAGGGCGGGTGGTCGCCGTCCTTGACGTTCATCGAACCGGTGCTGGCCTTCAGTCTGGTCGGTCGAACCGACGGGGCCGTGAGGGTTCGCGTCCATCTGTCGCTTGAGGCCTCGCCGCCATGGCGGCCGGACACCGAGGGTGACCTGGCCCCGTATGAGGTCGAGATCGAGCTCACCGAGGCTGAGCTGCTGCGTGCAGCCGATGAATGGGACCGTGAGTTGCTGGCCTTCCCCGTTCGTTGACCGCATCAGCCGGTACGGCGGGGCTTGGTCCCCGTCTTGTGGTGGGCGGGGCGACTGTAGGCCTCGCCGGTCGGATCCGTGGATCGCGATCATCTCGGGAGCCGGCTGTCGGTATCCGGGCGGGCGCAGCGTCTACGCGCCCAGCCCGGTGTCGGGCCGGTGGGTGTGGCAGGAAGACGTGCCCTGGGAAGCTCTCCGAGCGGAGGTCGGCAGCGCGGGGTCGAGCCGGGCGTGCGGCGTTTATGGCTGTTCGGCTGCCGGCTTCCGATCGCGGCCCTGCTCCGTCTCTTCGACCGTGGTGGTAGTGCTTTCTTCGGCGGGCAGCGGGTCGGCGGCAGCGTCGTGGTCGTTGTCGGGTTCCTGGTCCGGCTTCGGGTTCCGGCGCTCCAGCTGCTGGTCCTCTTTCGCGGTGTTCTGTTCGACGGGCAGTAGGTCGGCGGTGAGCAGGGGGAGGCCGAGTCGGTGGGCTGCGGCCGCGCACAGCGCGTCCGGCATCGTCAGGCCGACGCCGGCGTCGGCCTGGGCGGTGAATTCCAGGGCGAGGGCGGTGTCGGCGCGGCCGGGCGGCTTCGCCCGCTCGTCGGCGACTCGCTGCTCGGAGATCCCGTAACCGGAACCGCCGACCGATACGACCTCGGCCGCGGCTTGGCGGTGTAGTTCCTCGTCTTGGGCGCGCAGGTGGAGGGCCTGCGCCCGCGGCGGCTGGATCTGCGCGGTGTGGTCGCCGACGCGCCGCCGCAAGCCGTCGACGTCGGCTACCGCCTGGTGCTCGTCGGCCTGGCTGGCGTAGTCGGCGGCGGCCCGGAATCTGCGTAGTTGAACGGATGCGCAGCGTATGGTGGTGCCGGGGGTGCCGGTGCGGCGGGTGCTGTACCGGGCGTGGCTCTGGGGGGAGATTCCGTTGGCGGACGTCAACGTCGTTCTGCAGGAACTGCATGCGTCGGCACAGGTGGCGAAGGGGCTCGCGGAGGAGCTCCGTGCTCCGGTCCAGGCCGCGCTGACCTCGGCCACGACGGTGAGTGGTCAGCTCGCCGGCTGGTCCGTCGCCGGCCCGCTGGGGCATCTGGGCAGCAGCTGGAGTGCGCCGCTTGCGGCGCTTCAGCAGCGGATCGTTGCGACGGGAACCAATCTCGATGCCAATTCCGCTGCTCACAGCGACACCGATCAGGCGGCGGCCGGCGTCTGGGGCCAGCAGGGGGCGAAGCAGTGAACGGCCTCTACGAGCTGCTGGTGAAGTTCGATCCGGAAGGGCTGCGCGGGGTCGCGAGGAACTGGAAGGCCTTGGCGCACGCGGTGGAGACGGTGGGTTCACGTCATCGCAGTCAGGTGAACGGGCCCCTGCACCGGGAGTGGAAGGGGGCCGATGCCCAGGCGGCGTTCCCGTTCATGGCGCGCACCGAGCAGCAGCTGGACGTCGTCCGGGTGGAGGCGGAGGCGGTGGCGCTGACGCTGAACACGGTCGCCGACCGGATCTACCAGGCGCAGACGAATCTGACAAACGCGGTGCGGCGGGCGCAGGACTGCGGCCTGACGGTGTCGGCCGGGGGGAGGGTGGACCTTGCGCCGGAGGAGCCGGGGGACCGCAACGATCCGGACGCCCAGGCCGCCCGTCGCAATCTCATGGGTCTCAGGGCCGGCTACCAGGCCAGGATCGACCAGGCGCTGAAGGAAGCCGAGGCGGCGAGCAACCAGGGCCAGATCGCCCTCGGGCGCTTGGGCGGGGAGGTTCTGAGCGGCGAGCGGGTGAACGGGGCCGTCGCAGAGACGCGTGGTGATGTCACGGCGGTGATGAATGACCTGGGTCTGGCCGAGTCCTACATCCCGGACGGTAAGGACCCCGGGAAGAACGCCGAGTGGTGGAAGGGCCTGACGCCCGGCCAGCAGGAGACCTTCCTCGCCCTGGACGCGGCCAGGATCGGAAGCCTGGACGGCCTGCCGTCGACTGTCCGGGACGAGGCCAACCGGCTCGTGCTCGACCAGAAGCTCGATGCCCTGCAGGCCGGCACCGCGGCATCGTTCGGCCTGGACCAGGCGGCGTTCGACAAGCGCAAGGCGGCACTGGCCGAGATCAAGAAGAAACTGGAGGACACCGCCGACGCGAGGGACGAGGCGCACCAGATGTTCCTCCTCGGCATCGACCCCGAGGCCTACGGCGGGGACGGGCGCGCCATCGTCTCCACCGGCAACCCGGACAAGGCCGCCCACACCTCCGTCTTCGTTCCCGGGACCAACACCGCCGGGCGTCCCTGGGCAGATCGACCACATCCGCAAGCTCCAGAGCTACGCCGGCCGGTACGCGAAGGAAGGCGAGGCCGTCGCCGTGATCTCCTACCTCGGCTACGACACACCGGAGAGCATCCCGAAAGCGGCGAATCCCATGCGCGGCCTCGACGCCGCCGACGACATGCGCCGCTTCTCCGACGGACTCAGGGTCGCGCACGGCGAGCCGAAGACCCATCTCAGCTACATCGCTCACAGCTACGGCAGCTTCGCTGTCGGCGTCGCCGACAGCGAGAAGGGCGGCCTCCAGGCCGACGACATCGTGACCCTCGGCAGCCCCATGGTCCTGGGCGTCACAACCCCCTGCCTGAAGCCCCCGACCGCACCGACCACCTCTGCCCCGTAGCCCCGTCACCTTCCCTCCATGAGCTGACCAGGACAGTCAGCTGAGCCACAGGCCCGGCATCCGAGAATCCACGGCGTACGAAGGCCACAACGGGTACCCGCGAACGGTCCGCATCCGGGTCCGGCGGGCGAGGGCCAGAATGGCGGCACGGACATCCTCGGTCGCCACGCGCAGTTGCTTGATCAGTTCCGGGGCGCGCGCTTCATCGACCCTGCCCGGCCACCACGGCACGGCGGCGTCGACGTCCTACATCGACCAGGGGCCGGGTCCCTGGCGGATCCACTGGGCCTGGGGCCACGGCGGCCGCGACGGCGGCCCGGTCACCGGGCTGCGGGTGGGCCCGAACCTGCAGGCCGGGGCGTCGGAGGGCGGGTCGACCGGGCTGGGACAGGGGCTGTCCCAGCCCTGTCCCACCCCGTGTCTCAGGTGTCCGATTCCACCCGTTTCGCTTGGACAGTCCCAGCCGTTTTCCCTGGTAGTGGCGCTCCGCGCTTGGGCGGGGACAGGTGCTGGGGCACCCGGCTCGGGCGGTTACTGTCCTCTGCCACGTGACCTTGACCGATTGACAGGTGACCTTGACGTCTCAATCGCGTCCGGCAGGGGGTTGGGCATCCTGCCCCCGAACAAGTTCTTCAAGCGCTGCCACCCGGGTCCGCAGCTCCTCCAGCTCTTGGTCCAAGCGCGGCGAGACAGGGCCGAACCGGGACTTGCGGGGCGCCCCCGGCAACGGCTCTCCTCCTGGACGGTGGACGAGGCCGAGGTGGGTCGCCAGGCGCCTGAACGGTGAAGGAGCAGGAGTATTGGTCACCACGGCAAGGTACAAGGACTTGTTCGACCAGACTGCGGCAGGTAGCCGATCAGCCTCGTCCTCTGACAGGCGATCGTGATCGATTGTCAAGTGATCTTGACCGGTTGAAGGTGCGCTACCGCCGGGGCCGTCGCGTGAGTGCGGGAGCCGCCGAGCGGCTGCTTGTCGTGCGGGCGGGCTGGCTCCGATCACCATCTCGCGATGTCGGGGCCGACCCTGGGCAGGGCCCAGGGCTCCACCGCGCCCGTGACCAGGTCGGCAAGGAACTGGACGGCTCCGCCGGTGTAGTGCCACCAGGCGGAGCTCCGCGAGGTGACCGTGACCGTCCACTCCTGCGGCCCGGCAGGACTGGTGGCCCATAGGAAGAGATCGCCCTGGTTCGAACCGGCCCAGGGAAGCAGCCCGCCCGGCGCGGGGAAGGGGTGGAACGGCGCGGCGAGGTTCGCCTCCGAGCACAACTCCTCCAGATCCTCCAGCGATCCGCGCGCACCCTCCACCCAGGGCTGCTCGTGGCCGCGCTCCGGCCCGCCGAAGCCGAGGAAGCCTCCCAGGCCGAAGGTCGGGTAGAGCTCGCGAAGGAGCTTGAAGTCCTCCGGCAGGGCAGTACCCAGGCCGGCCTCCACGAGCCGCCAGTCGACGCTCCTGGGCTCTGGCAGACGCAGAGCCACCAGACCCGGAACTGCACTCTCCAATGCGGCGACCGCCTCCGCAGGATCGGTCAGTCGGCGAATCGGGGCCTGCGTACCAACGAAGTCATCCATGAGAGCAGGGTGGCAGGAGCCGGCAACCGCACCGCCCCAGTGGTCGAGATCGCTTGGCAATCGGTCACGATCTCCTGTCAGAGGACAGATACCCCGGGACCGCACTGGAGCGAGGTGGTTTCGGCCCTCGCCAGGAACGGCGCCTGCGGCGTGATCATGCTCCAGCCCACCACCGCCCCGCAGCCGCGCGACCACCAGCGACTTGCCGCGCACCTGCGCGCCTCCGGCACCACCCTGCTCGTCACCGTCCCCTGGCCCGGCGCCGCCCTGCGCCTGACCACCAGCCACCGCTCCTACGCTGGCCTCGGCGACGGCCACGGGATGATCACCTCGCGCACCGCCACCGTGGTGTGCACGGGCCGCGGCCGCGCCGGGGTGCGGACCCGCACCCACACCCTGCTGCTGCCCGGGCCCGGCGGCACCGCCCAGCCGCTGCCCGGCGCCGCCGAGCACCTCGCCGACGACACGGCCGACGCCGCGACGGCCTGACCCCGCCTGCCCGGGGAAGGCGGGGCCAGACCGTCGCGGCGGCCCGCAGACTTCAGTGCGATGTCGCGGCCGCCGCTTCATGGAGGGGCCACCGGGGCCCGTCGTCCGGGCTGTTCAGCCACGCGAACTGGCGCTCGGGGGTGACCGTGATGCCATAGTCGTACGGCTCCGGCCGGCCGAGCCCCTCCCACTGCACCCAGGCCAGCATCAGCTCGTCGCCGATCCGCCGCCCACCGCCCTGGTGCAGCACGGTCCGGCCGTCGCCGACGGCGGAGAACACCGCCCAGGACGCCGCGCCGTCGTGGACCCAGGCGCTGACGCCTTCCTCGTCGCGGCCGGTGCTGACCACCGCGTCCGGCACAGCGACCCGCAGGGCGAACCTGAGGTCCACGTCCGATTCGAGCGGGGCGAGGTCGCGGTCGAGGAACCGCTCCGTCTCGGCCGGGCCCTCGCCGCGCACCGCCCGGAACGCGGTGGGGCCGGCCGACGGCGGAACCGGGCCGGTGCGGTCCGCCATGAACTGCCCGAGCCCCTGCACCCAGCCGCTCGCGCTGCGGCCGTCGGCGGCCACCGTGAGCGCGACGTGCCCGAGCCGGCCCCACGGGTAGACGATCCGCCCGCCCGGCCCGGCCGCCTCCACCCACGTCCACGGCACGCGCTCGACCGCGTAGGTGGCGGTCACCCGGTCGAACCGCCCGCCGCCGGGCACCGCCGTGGTGGCGTCCGCGACGAGGACCTCCACGTCCAGGCCGGCGGCCGCCAGCCGCTCCCGGGCGAACACCGCGAGGGCCGGGTCGATCTCGGTCGACACCACCCGGTCCGGCCCGGCCCGCCAGGCCGCGAGGGCGGCGTTCCAGCCCTGACCGCCGCCGATGTCCCAGACCCGATGCCCGGGCTCCAGGAGCAGCGAGTCCAGCATGTCCACCACCACCCCCTGCGCGGAGACGCTGGAGGACGGCAGCCCGCCCGACACCTGGGTGATCGCGGCCGCGTCCGGGCTGCCGTACAGCTCGTCAGCCCAGCCCTCCTGATCGCTCTGCCGGTCAACCGGCACGTACGCGTGCCCGTCCCACCGCCACAGCCTCTCCGGCGCGAACAAGTCCCGGGGAAGCGCGGCCACGGCCTCGCGCAGCCACGCGGACCGCTCGGGCCACTCCCCGCGCGCGTCCATCACCTTGTCGAGTGCGGACCGCCGTTCCGCCAGGTCCACGTCAGTCCTTCTTCGGCTTGTGGTGCTTCCCATCGCTGCCCGGGTCGGGCCTCGGCACCTTTCCATCCGCGTTCCCGGGCGGCGGGTCGCCCTTGCCCGGGTCCACCGGCGGCCTCTCGTGCGCACCTCGCAGCGGCTGCCTCACCGCAGGTCCCCTTTCGTGTACGGGACAACGACCCGACCATCCTGGCCGCCCTGCCCCGGCGGCGGTAGAGGGCGCACGGGCGCGTACGGGGCGCGGGGTCGCCCCGTACGCCGGGTCTCGTGTGCGGCCGCTCCGCGAGAAGGTGGCCCCGGCGCACTGCTCGCGCCGGGGCCACCAGCGGTCTTCTCGGAACCGCGCCAGGCACCCTACCGCTCAGCACCCGGGGGGCCGAGCCGTCGGTGTGGGGGAGGCCCCGACGACCAAGACCACCCGCTCGAACCGCTCCCCGCCGATAGCACCGGGCCCTCGTAGCGGCCTACCAGGCTCTCCGTCATGACCGCAGTGTGAGGCCGTTCGGCGCGGCGATACCGGGCCTCGTCGGAGCGGCGGGCCCGGGTGCGGTAGCCCAAGTGCAGGATCACCAGGTCGCGGTACCGCGCGAGTTCGCGGCCGGCCGTCGCCCCGCCTGGAGCTCACCGACCCGGGCGCGGTGCTCGTCGTACGTGCCGGTGGTGCGCTCCGGCCGGGCGTCCGCCAGGTCCTCGGCGGCCTCGGCGGTCAACGGCTCCTCGGCGTCGAAGACGGGCAGCGCAAACTGCACAAGCACCTGGTCGTCGTCCGCGACGAGCTCGCCCTCGACCTCGACGCAGGTGCCGGTGCGGCACAGCACAGCGCGACGGCCAGGGCGGCCGGGCTGCCCAGGACCGGCTTGATGCCGAGCAGGTCGTGCTCCGGCACGGCGATCCGGGGCGGGTTCGCACGCTCGGCCGGTGGCGCGGCCGCGGCCGGGCGGCGACGGAGCCACCTCACGACGCCTCCCCGGTGTACAGCTCCAGCTTGTCCCGTAGCTCGCCGAGTGCCCGCCGGACCGTCTGCTGATATACGGTCCACGCCGCAGATCGGGTGCCACCGGGGCTGTGCAGCAGCGCGCGCTCGGCCGCTTCTGCCACGATCTCTCGGGTTCCCTCCAGCATGGCCGCCAGGATCTCGCGCTGCACCTGGACTTCCCGCTCGAACGCGCACCCTTGGTCGGCGCACTCCACCCGGGCGGTCGCCCGGACGAAGCCGTTGTTGGCGGTGGTGGTCGCCACACTCACAGCATCGGGGGACGGCCGGCACGAGCGGTGGAGCAGAGCGCGGCGGGCGCTGGCGGCCAGGCCCTCGGCGCCACCGCGCGCGGCCAGCACCTTGGCGGCGGCACCGACCGTGACCTCGTGCACGATCGGAGCAGACGGGACGACCGGCAGGCCAAGGGGGCGGCCGGTCTCCGCGCCCTCGGTGCCGTTGATGAAGATCCCGCTGTCCTGTTCGCTCGTCATTCCAGCAGCGTAGGTCAGCAGCGCTGTCGATCAGGCTGCGAGTAGTGCCCCCGTGCCTTCTCGGCGAGGGCACCAGCGCCGCGAACACCGCGCGCCCGGTAGCTGGCCATCGTCTTGGAGATGGACTTGACGGACTCGGTATTCCGGGCCGAACTGACTCCGTCCATCAGGTCCAGCGCCTGGTGCCACGTAGCGACCGCTTCGTCCATGCGGCCCTGCCGGTCCAGCGTCCTGGCCAGCTCGTGCGTGCTCAGCGCGTGGACCCGTCGGAACTCCTCCGGGTCCCGACCGGACAGCTCAGCCCGGCGGTGCCGTTCAGCGCCCGCATGGTCGCCAAGTTCGGTCAAGGTCTTCCCCGTGTGGGAGCTGATGGTCGCGGCCACCGGCCCCACGGCAAGCGCGTAACCCGCCACGGGGTCGCCAGTCCGGCTCAGGGCGTCCTCGGCGGCAAGCAGCGCGGCCGAGGCCTTGCCGCCCTGGCGGGTCGCCCCGTAGGCGCGGGCGCTGGTGATGAGCAGCAGGGCCCGGGTCTGCTGGTCGATGCGGCCAGCCGAGCGGCGTAGGGACTCCTCAACGAGGTCGACGCAGAACTCGGGCTGCTTGAGGTTCAGCGCCTGGTGAGCGAGGGCGCGGAGCATCCACGCGCCGTGGCCGTGGTAGTCGGATTCGCAAGCGAGTTGGTAGCCGAGCAGGTAGTAGCGCTGAGCGGCGCCTTCCTGGCCGAGGTCGTGGTGCTTCCAGGCGAGCAAGTAAGCGAGTTCGGCGGTAACGCCGTAGGCGTCCCGGCGCACCGTGTCGTCGCTGAAGTGGCCACGCAGGAGAGTGTCTAGGACGGTGTTTTCTGGCCCCCGGGTGACGGCTGCAAGTGGCCCCACCGGGGAACGGTTTAAGTTGGCCCCACCCGGCGGTTGGCGGGGTGGAGGAGCTCGGCCATCCGCAGCGCGGCCACCGGCAGTTCGGCGCGGTGGTGGTCGGCCATCGCGTAGCCGACCACTTCGCGGGTGGCCAGGTCTATGCAGGTCGCCGGGTAGAGCCAGCCCTCCTCGGTCGGCAGGAAGGTCATGTCGCCGACGAGCCGCATTCCCGGCCGGGGCGCGCTGAAGTCGCGCCCGATCAGGTCGGGGACATGCACCGGCTTGCGGGCCTGACGGGTCAGACCATGGCGTCGGCGGCGGGTGACGCCCGCGATCCCACGCTCGCGCATGATCCGCTCGACCCTCTTCCGGTTGACCGCCCGGCCCTGGCGGCGAAGTTCCGCGTGCACGCGCGGGACGCCGTAGGCGCCCCGGGAAGCCGGGTGGATCACGGTGATCTCGGCGTCGAGCAGGTCCTCCGCCCGCTCGCGGTCACGGCGGGCCTGCTCGCCGGCCCGCCAGTCGTAGAACGAGGAACGGCCGATGCCCAGAACCCGGCAGATCCGCTTGACGCCCCAGGCGCCGTGATGGTCCTCAACGAAGCGGAAGCGGATCACCGATTCGTCTCGGCCGCGAAACAGGCGGCCGCCTTGCGCAGGATCTCGATCGTCTTCTGCTGCTCGACGGCCTGTCGCCGCAGCCGGGTGAGCTCCTCGCGCTCCGCGCCGGTCAGTTCCCCGGGCCGGCCCTCGCCCCGGTCGGTGCGGTCCTGCTTGACCCAGCCCCGCAGCCCTTCCGGGCCGACCCCCAGCTCCCTGGCGATCTCGGTGACGTTCCGATTGGTGACGAGCGCACCAGCGCGACCGCGTCACGCTTGAACTCCGCCGTATACCGCTTACTCATGTTGCCGTTGGTTCCCACCTGAAACTGCTTCCTCCGGGCTCACACGTCCCAGTGTCCAGGTGTCCGAGCCGAAGGTGGAACTTCAACCTGCCCGCCGACGTCTCCTACGACCGCCTCATGCACACCCTCGCCAGCACCTCACACGTCCTGCTGTGCGACGAAGCCCAACACCTCAGCGCCACAGCCTTCGAATACCTGCGTACCCTCTGGGACCGGACCCAGCGGCCTCTCGTGTTCGTCGGCGCCGACAGCACCCACAAGAAGCTCAGGGACCGCCGGGCCCTGGCCTCGCCATCCACGACTGGGAGCAGTTCCGCCCCCTCACACCGGCCGACGTCCTCACCCACATCCCCGCCTTCCACCCCCTGTGGGAGAAAGCGGACCGCGACCTCATCATGTATTCCGACGACTATGTCTGCCACGGCAACTTCCGCAGCTGGGCCAACGTCACCTACCACGCACGCGACGAGATGACCCGCAATCCAGGCCTGGCCCTCGACAAGAAGCTCATCCGATGGATCATGAGCCGTCTGGACAGCACGCTGAGAGACTTCTGAACTCCGACTCATCGTCCGGATCTGACCGGCTTCAGCGTGCCGTTCACTGGGAGCCCAGTGCGACCAGGCACCGCCCTCGGACGCCCGCCGGTCGCCCCGAGCGGCGGAGCGGGAGCGGACGGCGACGCGTAGGCGCCGGCCGCCGAACACGGCAAGGCGTCCGTACCCGCGTGGTGCTGCTCGCGGCGTCGCCGTCTCGGCGACGGGTGAAAACTGGTTCTGGATCACTTTCCGTGCCAGAGCCACGGAGCGTCACCGGAACCGCGATCATGAACGGTCGTGGCTGCTGTACCCGCCGCATGGACAGCCAGAACAATCGGTTGTCCCTTGAGCGCCGCCCGACGGCAGAATGAGCGCATGGCAACTTGAAGAGCACGGCTGGCCGGAAGTCCTGGCGCAAGAGGGGAAACGCCTGGTCCGTCCGCGACGGTGAGGGGCGCTGGATCTGCCTCGTGTGCCACGAGCCTGTCCGCTCCTACCAGTACCGCTTCCATCCGCCCGAGTCCTCCAGCTTCGAGCGGTGCATCGGGTTTGCCTGGTGCTCGGGGTGCCGGATCTACTCGGGCAACATGGTCTACGTTCCTCGCAAGCGCGTCCTGCTCGACGCCCTTGCCTCACTACCGGCCGATGACCGCGACCAGTTGCTCCGGAAGGAGGCCGCACTGGTCGACTATCTCGACAGCCGAGGCATCGGCCAGCACTGACCCGAGCCCTATCCTCCGGCCGTCGTGCGCGGCGCCATCACCGTCCACACCTGATGCTTGACCCTCCACGCCACCACGGCCAGCGGTCATGCAGCGTGGAGAACGCGCTTGCGTAGGAGATCGAAGTTGGCTCGGCCGAACATCTGCCGCTCTAGCATTTTGATCTTGTTGTTGTGGCCCTCGACCGCGCCGGAGCTGTAGGGCAGGGTCAGGCCGGCGACGACCGCATCGAGGTCCTGCAGGAGACCGTTGGCGAAGCTGCGTAGGGCCGGGACATGGTCCTGCTGGACGCGGGTGATCCAGTCGTTGAGCTCTCTTCCGCGGCGGTCGTTCATCAGCTCGGCGAAGGCTCTGACGTGCTCGGCGGTGGTGGCCAGCGCCGGCACTCGGGCGAGAAGCTCCTTGAGCTGCTGGGCCTCTTCGCTGCGGAGGCGGTCGGGGGGCGGGTGATCCAGCCGGTCACGTCCCTGACGGAGGGCTTGCGGCGTGGCGGGTCCCGGTGCGGGAACGCTGCTCGAAGTCGGCGGACGTACTCGCGGACGATCTGTTCCTGGCCGGGGAATCCGCGCTGCCGGACCTCCTCGAACAGGCGCCGGGCGATCGTGTGACCCTCGGCGAAACGCTGGTCGATGTAGGGCTTGTAGGGGCCGAGGATGCTGGTGCGTCCCGTCCAGCGGCCGACGAGCAGTTCGTCGGGGTCCTTCGCGCGGGCCAGTCGGCGAACTGTTCCGCGAGCCAGGTCCAGTCTGCGGGCGATGACGCGCAGGCTGAACCCGTCCTCCATGAGTGCGTGGACGGAGGCGTGCTGTTCGCGGACCCGGTTGGACAGTCGGCCGGTCCGGCGGGGCTCGGAG
This sequence comes from Kitasatospora sp. NPDC057965, assembly GCF_042887135.1. NCBI lineage: Bacteria > Bacillati > Actinomycetota > Actinomycetes > Kitasatosporales > Streptomycetaceae > Kitasatospora > Kitasatospora sp. NPDC057965. The sequence goes on along the minus strand of NZ_JBHVPZ010000044.1, from coordinate 36,022 downwards.
CCGACGGGCGCCAAGGCGACAGTCGGGACCGACTCGGCCGCAGGGGCTGGTTCGGGCAGCAGGACACGGTGCTGGAGTACGGTCTTCTCCACCGCGTCGGCGAGGTTCTGCCACAGGTGGAACCGGTCGGCAACCTGGATCGCGTCCGGGGCGCCGAGCCGTACGGCTTCGGCATAGGAGGCCGACCGGTCGCGGCAGACGACCTTGACCCCCGGGTGGTCGGCCAGCCAGGATCGGACGGTTGCGACCGTGCGGTCGGGCAGCAGATCGACCGGGCGGCGGGTTTCGATGTCGACCAGGATCGTGGCGTAGACGTGGCCCTTGCGCAGGGCGAATTCGTCGATGCCCAGCACGCGCGGCACCGAGTGCGCCGGATCCGGCAGGGCGCGTATCAGCCGCAGGAGCGTGGAGCGGCTCACCGGGACCGCGAAGGTCTCGGCCAGGCGGGAGCCGGCCCGGCCGGCCAGGGCCAGGGCGAGCTGCTGCAGCGCAGTCTGCAGGCCCTGGCTCCGCCGCCCATGGCGGAAGGTCAGCCCTGCCGCTTGCTCGACGAACGTGGCCCGGAGGCAAGCTCGTTCACGGCAGCGGAACCGGCGGACCCGTAACTCAACGACCACCCGACGCCCGCCCGACGCACTGTCGTCCACCCGCCGCACGTAGCTGCTGTGCACCCGGGTCGAGACGGTTCCGCACGACGGACAGCCCGCCTCGTCGCCGGTTGTGGCGGCGTGAACGGTCACGCGGTCGGCGCGGATGGTCAGGAAGTTCACCGCGACGTCAGTAGTCCGGTGGAGCCAGAGGTCTTGGAGGAGATCGTCAGCCACGACCGTTCATGATCGCGGAAAGTGATCCAGAACCACGGTTCAGCCGCCGCCGACAGGCCGCTTCACGAGGCGGGGAGACGACCAGCACGAGGCCAGCCAAAGACATCAACCCCCAGCCTCACGCATGCGATCGGCCCAGAGCGGCTTCGGCGGGAACAGGCCAGAGAAGGACAGGAGACCATCGACGGTCACGTGGTGTCAGGAAGGTGTGTGCGCGAGGACAAGGCCGGCTGCGCCAGGCCGCCAACCGCCGAGCACGCCGACGCCGCAAAGCTCATCAAGCGCTTCCCCGAAGGCAGCCTCGGTCAGCCCGCATCCGCGCGCGGCCGTCCCGCCGTCCAGGACCACCGGACCCTCCGGGTCGGTGCGCCACGCCGCGACCGTCAGCGCAGCCAGCCGACGGGAAACCCCTAGCGCGATACTCGGCGGTCGCTGAGCGCTCTCAGCGCCCAATGCCCCGCCCGCATCCGCCTCGGGCAGCCGACCAGTTTCGGAAGCAGCACCGAGGGAGAACCGTCATGCCCCTGCGACTCATACAGCCAGCCGCTCTCCCGCAACTCCCGTAACGCCGCGGCCGGCTCCTCCAACCGCAGCGCCCTCACCAGGCCACCAGGCAACGGGGACAGCCCCGACGGGCGAACCCGCAGCGTGCACACCACCGCGAGAAGCCTCACCTCGGCACCGACCGACGGATGCAGCGAGACCGCGGTGTAGCCCAGAGCCGCTCTGGCAGCGAGCCGCTGCTGCTCCCCGGTCCGGGCTTCACCTCCGCGCCAGCACACGCGCTGCGATGGGGGAGGAGCCGGAAGCGGGAACCGGCCGACGAAGTGGACTGCCGCAGCCCCCGCGATCGCCCGAGCGCAGCCCTCACACGCGTCGGCCAGGTACCACATCCGGCCCTGGCGCTGGAACAGCACGAGGACGATCCGCCCGGCGCAGCTGCGGCTGTGCAGGTGCCACGGGCACCCGCTCACGCGGCACCGGCAGCTGCGCAGGTGCGCGGGCAGCTGTTCGCGCACCGCGTGAGCGCCGAGATGGGAGACCACGGCCTGCCGCAGCTCCGCCGGCGTGCTCAGCGGCTTCACCTGCTGCCGCCGGCACCCCGGTGACCGGCAATGCCAGCGGTCGCCATGTCCGTCCCCTGCGGGGAACGCGGCACCACCGCACGGCGCAGACGAAGTCCGACTCGCGCGGACACCTTCCGGCGAGGAGGAAGAGCCCGAACAGGAGCCCGGCACGGACCCCGTCGATCCCCGCTCATGTCCCCTGTCCCGGCCATTCGCGACCGGCGGCCCGCCGGACCAGCCTCTCCAACAGCCCGTCCGACCCCGCATCTTTCCGGTGGAGGCGGTCGTGGTCCTGGATCCGCCCGGCACCGGCGATCACCTGTTCCAGCAGGTCGATCGCCTCGCCGGTGCGTCCTGCCTGCCGGTAGGAGGCGGCGAGGCCGGCGCGGACAGTGAGGGTGAGCAGGTGGTCCTCGCCGAGAACCCGCACGCTGTCGGCGAGGACACTCTCATCGATGACGATCGCCTTGCCGACCCGGCCCGCCCGCCGGTAGCAGGACGCGAGGTTCGTACGGGTGGTCAGGGTCTCGGGGTGGGCTGCGCCGAGTTGCCGCTGCCGCTCGGCGAGTACCTGCTTCTCGAGTTCGGTGGCTTCGTCGGTGCGCCACGCCTGCCGGTAGGCGGCGGCGAGGTTACTGCGAGCAGACAGAGTCTGGGAATGGTCGTGACCCAGGAGCCTCCCGCAGTCGGTAACCACCCCTTCCAACAGGTCGACGGCTTCCCCGACACGCCCCGCCTGTCCCCGGGCGACCGCGAGGTTGGCACGAGCCGTGAGGGTGTGGAGGTGGTCGTGGCCCAAACGACGCCCGATGTCGGGCACCACCCGTTCCAGCAGACCGATCGCCTCGCCGGTGCGCCCTGCCCGCCGGTAGGAGGCGGCGAGGTTGACGCTTGCGGTGAGGGTGTCGGGGTGGTTGTCGCCGAGCAGTCGTTTGCTGTTGGTGAGTACCTGTTCCTCGATCGTGATCGCCTCGCCTGTGCGCCCCGCTTGCCAGTAGGAGGCGGCGAGATTGGCGCTTGCGGTGAGGGTGTCGGGGTGGTTGTCGCCGAGCAGTCGTTTGCTGTTGGTGAGTACCTGTTCCTCGATTGTGATCGCCTCGCCGGTGCGTTCGGCCTGCCGGTAGCACGATCCGAGGCTGCCGCGGACAGCCCATGTGTCGGGGTGATTGCCTCCCAGCGACCGTTCGCTGCCGGCCAGCACCTGTTCCAGCAAGTCGATCGCCTTACCGGTGTTGCCGGCCTCCCGGTAGGAGGCCGCGAGACTCGTACGAGCGGCGAGAGCACGAGTGACGTCGTGGCTGAGAAGTCGCTCGCTGTCGGCGACCACCTGTTCGCCGATCAGGATCGCTTCGCCGGGGAGTCCGGCCTGCCGGTAGGACGTCGCGAGGTTCTCCCGGGCGATGTGGGTGCTGAGGCTGTCGCGGCCCAGCATCCGTTCGGCATCGGCGGCGAGACGCTTCCAGTGGGCGAGCGCGGCGGAGTAGAGGCCCGCGTCGCTCAGTCCGGCGCCCGCCGCGAACAGAACAGGGTGCGCATAGGGGTTCCAGAGCAGGTCGCCGGCGTGGGCTGCGAGGGCAGCGGTATTGGAGCCCAGGACAGCGGTCAGAAGGGGCACGGGGTGCTCGTGCTCGTACTCCCAGACCTCCCTGAGGGCGTCGGCGACAGCGTGGACGGTTGCCGGCGTCTCGCCCACAGTGATGCCCTCCCGGACGGTGCGGGCGGTCAGGGCATGCAGACGTATCGCGCGCGGGTTGTCCTCCGCCTTGCTCGTGAGCAGGGCGTACTGGTGGAGCAGGCGGACGGCGGCGCGTGCCTGATCGGCTGTGACCGGTGCCGGCGCGGCGGTGCCGGGTGACGGCGCGCGGTAGGTGGTGAGGTAGCGGGTGAATGCGGCGGTGGCCCAGAGGTCCTGAGGGTGGCCGGCGGCGTCGAGGTGCGCGGCGAGGCGGATGGCAGGCGCAGCGAGGCCGACGGGTTCGCGTTGCTCTGCTGCGTCGAGTGCGAGGACCAGGGAGGCGGTGACCTGCCGGCCGTAGCCGTCGGTGTCGGCAGCCGGCGGCAGCAGGCTCTCCAGACGGGACGTGCGGTCGCTGAACAGGTGGAGGTAGTGGGTACTGACCTTGTCCTCGTTGATCATGTAGGCCGCGGCGTGGGCGAGGGCGAGGGGAAGCCGGCCGAGCGCTTCGACCAGGTCGTCGGCGCCCACGTCGAGCAGATGCTCCGCTCCGGCCGTGGCGAGCCGCTCGCGCAGGTAGGCCAGCGCTTCGGCGCGGGTGTAGATACCGATGTCGACGACCGCCCGGCCCGCACCCGAGACGAGCGCGTCACGTCGGCGGGTGGTGGCCAGCACCCGTGCGCGGCTTGCGGATCCGGCCAGTGGGTGGGGCCACCACGGCTGGGCGCCTTCGAGGTCCGTGAGATCGTCGAGGACGACCAGCCACGAACGGTCGGTCGTGGCGAGCCACTCCTTGAAGGCGTCCGCGTCGCGTTCGGCCTTCCGCCCGTCTGCGCCGGGTGCCCCCACCTGGTGTGCGGCTCTCGCGTACGTGGAGACGATCTGCGAGATGTCGGCGGCATTCACCCAGACCAGGACGTCCACGCCCTCGGCGTGGGCCCGGTGGGCGTACGTGGCGGCGAGTTGGGTCTTGCCGACTCCGCCGCCACCGGACAGGACCTGGGTGAGCACCACGGCGGCGTTCCGCTCCCGCGCCCCGTCGATCACTTCCCGCAGGCCCGGACGGGGCTGGAACGCCGAAGCCAGCGGCGGCACTGCGCCCACCCGAACCGGCCGCCACACCGGTACGGGCGGTGGCGCGGGGTGGTAGGTGTTGTTGACCGTCACGTTCTCGGCCTGGAACAAATCGCCGTGGACGGTGCTGCCCTCGACCCGGTTGTTCACCTCCGTGTGCTCGACACGGCTGCCCTGTCCGACGGCGGAGTGCGCGATGTCGTGCCCCGCTCCGATGGCCTTCTCGCCCGACGCCTCCGCCCGGACGGGGGGAGGCGTCCGCGCACCGGTCGGCCCGCTGACCGCCACCGGCGCGTCGCTCTCATCGACCGAAGCCGGCATCGCCGGGATGCGGTCCGGACCCGGGACCGGTGTGCTGTCCCTCTCGGCCGGGCGGGCGCTGTCGGCGACCTCTCCCAGGTTGCCGGGATCGCGCACGGCGGCTGGCTCGTGCGGCTTCCCGGGCCTGCCGCGCCAGGACCAGGGAGGCGGGGTCATGGCTGACTCCCGCTCGAATCGATGCCGCGTGCGTCACCGCGGACGGATCCGGGCCGAGCGAGACGGACGTCGATGTCGCACTCGTCGAACCACCGGACGCCACCGCCCACCGCTGCGTTCCGGGCACGGAGCGCTCCAGCCACCACGATCAACACGGTATCCATCACGCCCCCAGGACACTTCTGTGACGGACACCGTCCGTTCACCCCCGCCGCAGCGTAGTGCCGGCACATGCCCCACCGCGGCCGATCCCGCCAACCACCCGGGAGCGGCTCCGCCCCCGGGTCCCGGGGGAGCCAACGGTTCCTGAAGCCGTGCGTGCAACCGCCATCACCGAAGCCGGAACAGCCCTGCCGGTGGAGCCCCGCGCGTACCGACCTGTACGGTGTCGTCGACCACCGCTGGGCGGACTGAGCACCGACCAGGCGGTCTGGTCCTCGGCGACCGGGCGAGGGCATCCTCGCAGCTGCGTCAGGTGTCGTGGCCGACCTGGCGGGCGGTCCACCACAACAGGGCGCAGGTGCCCAGCGCGAAGTGCGACACCACCATCTGCTACTCACCCTCTGGGCTGGCCTCCATACCCTCCACCGGCTCCACGCCCTGGGCGAACCTTTAGCTGCGGGACACCTTCGGCTCCGCCTCGGCGGCGGCCTTCGCTGCCGCCAGCTCCTGGTCCTCCTCGATGCCGATCGCCGTCAGCGGGTCCTGTTGGTCGGCTTCCAGGCCGGGCCAGCCGGCCCGCTGCGCCGGGACACCGACGGTCCTCCTGCCGGAGGGGTTCCGCAATTTTCGGGTGCTGGCCTGCTCATATCGTTGGTCGGTTTGAGCGGGTGTTGAGGTGGGTGTGGATCTGTTGGTACAGGTCCGTGACCTCGGTCGGCGCCTCGGGGTGGGCGGCCGCGAACGCGGCACCGATGCGGGGCTTGCTGGAGCGATGTTCGGCCTGGACGGTGTCCAACAGCGTCTTGTCGAGTTGAGCGAGGAAGGCCTCGATCTCGCCGGCCTTCGTTCCGCCGGTGCCGAACGTGTCGGCCAGGGTGAAGACACCGGCGCGGTTCCAGTAGGCCCGCCAGGCGGCGAAGTCGGCGTCGTCGGCGGGTGGGTCGTCCGGGGCGAGGCGGAGCTTTCTGAGCTGCTTGCCGAGGTTGGCCGTGGACGCGAACGCCGGGCCGTCGGCGATGACGGCCCAGGGGATGTCGAACGCCTCCAGGTAGTTGATGTACCCGCCGAAGCTCGCATCGCCGTTCACGTCGACCATCGCGATGTTCGCGCTACCAGGGTCGCCGAGGCCGCCCGGGTTCTGGCTCCACCACTGGCTCAGGGCGCCGAGTTCGGTGGCCCCTTCGCACAGGATCACCCCTGAGGCGAAAAGCAGTGCTCGTACGTCGGAGAGGAGGAGTCGCTGCATCCAGTTGGCGAGCTGGGGGCGGTGTGCGGCGGGCACGGAGCTGACGCGGGTGCCGTCGGTCTGCTGGGTGAGGCGTACGACGCGGTCGAGGTCCTCGATGTCGGAGCAGGGGACCATGTCGGGGCTGTGCGTGATGACGATGCCCTGCACGCTGGCGAGGTGGCGTGACAGGCTTCGCTGGACGGTGGGGTGCAGGTTGACGGCCGGCTCGTCGAGGACGAGGACGCGACCCGGCTCCCCTGCCAGCAGGGTGGCGAGCAGCAGGGACTCCTGGACGCCGGCGCCCGCGAACTGGACAATACGGGCGCTGCCGGCCGGGCCGACGAGGATGTCGATCGTCATACCCTGGTCGGCGGTAGGGGTGCTTTGCAGGTGAAGGTCGAGGCGCGTGATGTCCATGAAGGTCGTCCGAGCTTGTGCGAAGCGCCGCTGCTCCTCGATGCTGCCGTTCTTGAGGCGGTACAGCTCGGCGGCCACCGCGCTGCCGTCGCGCAGGTCGGCAGGACCCCGCAGCTGCGCGAGAGGGAAGTCCCGCGCGAGGGGGAGCCGGCGGTTGTCGGTGAGCACCAGGCCTTGACGCAGTACCGCGGCGAGGACGGAACGGAAGTCGTAGCGTTCCTGGCCCGTGTGTTCGCGGCCCAAGGCGTGCGAGAGCGCCGCGATGGCGGATGGCTCGACGCCCGAGCCGTCGGTGAGCGCCGGAACGTCGACGGCACGCGCTCTCGTAGGGTCGATGTTCGCCATGATGCGGGCGAAGTCGATCGCCGCAGGCTCCGTCTCACCTGTCAACGGCGATTCCTCCTCCCGCAGGAAGAGGTAGATCATCGTCGCTTCCTGTGCTCGCTGCTCCGTCCCTATTTCCGTGAACCGCAGTAGCGGCGAAGCGGAGCCGCCCTCCGTCCAAGGCGGAAGCTGGCCGCGGCAGAGCCAATCGGCGCGGGGCCCGCGGAGGATCCACTGCATCGGCTGGCCGTTGTGGTCAAACTCCCATGCAGCCCACCAGCGGGTCCGGCGGTGTGCCGAGAATGCGATCCGCAGAGTGCCGCGAAACAGGGACGTGACGGAGTCCGCTGCAACGTTCAGCCCCGGAAACAGCGCGAGTACGTCTCTCTCCAGATGCCTTGTCTCACCATGAGCGTTGAGCGCGTTGGCGGCTACCGCGGCTTCCGCGAACAACCGCACCAACTCCTGTTCCCCGGGCTGGTCCAGTTCGATTTCGAGGCTGACGGTGTAGGCGGCGGCACCGAACCGGCCAGCCCGCTCATACAGCTCCAACGGATCTGAGCCGTCTCGGGAGCCGCCAAGTCCTTGCTCCAGGACCAGCAGAGGTAGCGCGAGGGCGGCGCCCAGGTTCGACTTCCCGGCACCGTTGGGCCCGGTGACGACCGTCGTCCCGGGCCTCAGAGTGAGGTCGAGGGAGGCGAAGGAGAGGAAGTCCTGAGCCGCTATCGAGTGAATCTTCATGAGACGCCGTCCGTCCGTGCCTGGCCGATGCGGAGGAGCATGGCAGACCGCGATGGTCGGCAATGGGCTTTTCGCCTTACAAGCGGAGCTCATCGCTGTCACGCTTATGTGACTTACTGAAAAGGCGTGCACGGTGTCGGTGGGGAGGCGTAGAGTCGCTCTAGCGTTTCAAGTTAGATGAATAGGCGTGGAGGTTGTGGGTGTGTTCGTGACGACCGGTCAAGCCGGGACGGCACTGGGGTGCTCGATCCCGACGGTGAAGAAGCTGATGGCCACCGGCGTGGTCCCCGGCGTACGCGAGCAGGGCCGGCAGGTCTTCCCGCTGGCCGCCCTCCAGCAGTTGCAGGCCTGGCCCGCTGCTGACCTGAGCGCGCTCGGCACCCCCGAAGTCGCGGTGCTGCGCTCGGACGCCCCCGCGAAGGTCGACGAGCCGGACCGCGAGTGGATCGGCTTCGGCACCGGCCTGGACCAGGCGCAGCTGCTGGCCGCGCTGTCCGGCTGGTGGCGGTGCGACCCTGCCCGGGTCGCGGCCGGCGGGGTACTGCCGGTGACGGTCGCCGGGTTCGTGGTCGCGGTGCTGACCGGCCTGGCCGAGTGGGAGTCCGACGGCACGGTCGGCACCGCAGGGCGCTTCCGCTTCCTGAAGGCGCGTCTGGCCGGCTACCTGACCGACCTCACCGCCCCCGTCAACGCCGCCGCCCCCCAGGACCCGGAGGACGCCCGCCTGGCCGGCCTGCTGCTCGGTACCCGCCTGGCGTCTGTGTCCGGTGGCCCGATCGCCTACGTCACCACCAACCCGACCACCGACACCGCCGACGAGGGGGAGCAGGCCTGATGGACCGGAAGTCGTACACCGCCGAGCTCGCCGGTCTGCGCGAGCTGCGTGCCGAGATCACGGCCGCGGAGAAGACGGTCGCGGCCGCGCAGAAGGAGCTGGACAAGCTCACCGCCCAGCGTGCGCGTCGCGTTGCCGGGCTCGCGGGGTACGAGGGCGCCCAGGCCGCGCCGATCGCGAAGGCCTCCGGGCTGTCGGTCGGCGACGTCGTGCGGATCGCCCCGCTACTGGACCCGACCCCGGCCGACGTCCGCGCCGCCAATGCCGACGACCAGGCCACCGCCACCGCCGCTGCACCCGCCCCGGCCCCGGAGGCCGAGATGGTCGCCGATCCCGCCGTCGCGGTCGCCCCGGCCCTGACCCGCACGGCCCCCGTACTCGAGCAGCCGGCCCCGGCCGCCCCGGTGGTCGAGGCGTCGGCCGAGGTCGAGGACCAGGCCGTCGTCGCCGAGCAGCCCGCCCCCACCGCTGCGCCGGTCGTCCCGGCCGCTTCGGTCGCTGCCGCGCCGCGTCCGGCGGTCGAGGCCGGTCCGCGCGAGCTGCCCACCCTCCCCGAAGGCCCGGCCGGCGCCCGGTTCGAGGCCGTCACCACGGGCCTGGTCTCCAAGCGCCCGAACTTCGTCCAGCAGGCCCGCGCCACGGTGTTCCTGGACGCCGCGACCGGCGACCTCGCGGTGCGCGACCGCGTGGTCCGGCTCGACCTCGGCGCCCGCACCCCCGGGGAGATCCTGGACGCGGTGCTGGCCACCGCGCCCGGCACCGAGCGGATCTACATCACCGCCGGCGCCCCCTGGCACGACGGCGCCGAACGCTACTCCACCCTCAAGGACGCCGTCGCCGCCTGGCTCAACACCCCGTCCGACCGCTGGACCACCGCCGTCGGCTCCGGCCGCGACAAGCTCGCCGGGCACTTCGTCCACCAGCGCCAGCCCGTCGGCCGCTACGCCCCCGCCACTTCCCCGGAGGGGCCGGTCACGGAGATCCGCTCGATGGGGGAGTGGTTCGATGCGGACGGCGCCGACGTCGTCACCTGCCGGGACGCGTTCCGGCTGCTGTGGCAGGCGCTGCGCCGCCACTGGGACGACGCCGTCCTCATGGGTTCGCCGTCGCAGACGGGCCGGGACCTGTGGTCGCGCACCATCCCCACCACCGGCAAGTGGGCCGGCGGCTACCCGGTTCTCTCGGAGGAGCTGCGGGGCCTGCTCCACGCCACCGGCGGGCAGGGCCGCACCGAGCTGATCCTGCCGCCCCGCGTCCCCGAGCACCTGCCCGCCCTGGTGGAGTACGACCGCACCTTCGCCTACGCCAAGCACCTGTGGAAGAGCCCGGTCGGCACGCCGCGCCGGATCACCGCGGCCGCGTTCGCCGCGATGACCGGGGCGGAGCAGGTGAAGGCGTTGATGTCCTGCTCGCACTGGCACATCAAGGTGACCGTCCCGGCCGGGTGGAATCACGTCGGCCTGCTGCCCGCGCCGGTGACCGGGGACCGCGCCTGGATCTACCCGTCCGAGCCGGGCGCCACGTTCACCACCTGGGCGGGCGGCGCCGAGGTCCACCTCGCGCTGTCCAACCACCTGATGCCGTGGAAGGTCGAGATCCTCGGCGGCCTGCTGTTCGAGGACGGCAAGCCGCTTGACGAGTGGGGCAAGCGCCTCAAGTCGGCCTGGGCGGACCTGACCAACCTCTCGAAGCTGCACGGCGACGAGCGCCAGCGCACCGCCGCCTACCTCGCCAGCCGGGCCGTCCGCAGCGTGCTGCTGTTCGGCCTCGGCGGCTTCGCCCAGCGCCCCCGCCTGGTCTCCGGCACCACCCCGGTCGGCGAGGCGCTCCCCGCCGGAGTCGAGATCCTCGGCCAGGACGGCGAGGTGGTCACCTGGCAGCGGCAGGCCGGCTTCTCCCGCGACCCGTACGCCCACCCCGAGTGGGCGGCCTACGTGTGGTCGGGGGCGCGGGCGGCGCTGCTGGACATGAAGTACCGCCAGGGCAAGGAGGTCATCGGCTACGCCGGTGCCCTGCACGCCAAGCCCGGTACGGTCGTCTACTTCGGCACCGACGGTATCGCCCTGACGGAGCGCCAGCCCTGGCCCTACCGGGGCGAGCCGGGCGACTACCTCCTCAAGGGCCACCTGACCGGCCCGGTCGAGCACCCGACCAGCCAGGAGCAGTACCTCAAGCTGCGCGGCTTGGGCCGCGCCGAACTCGCGGAGAAGGGAGCTGACCAGTGAGCCCGGCCGACCCGAACCAGCCGAACGAGGCCGCCCGCCTGACCCAGCAGTTGCTCGACGAGGGCTTCACCAAGCGCCAGGTCGCCCGGATGCTCGGCCGCGACGCCTCCCTGGTCTCGCAGTTCTTCACCAAGGGCAAGGGCGCCGCGTTCGTGGACGCGCTGCGCCAGGTCGTGCGCGCGGTGCGCGGCGGCGAGCGCGACCCCGAGGCCCTGTCGGCCGTCGCCCAGGAGAACGTGCAGCGCCGCCGCACGAGGACCGGGCACAAGGCCCGGGTGCGGGGCAAGGACGTGATCGGCACCCCGGGCGGCAGCATGGCCGGCCGCGCCGGACGCCAGGCCATCAAGTCCGGCGCCGCGCACCTGGCCGGCGTAATCCACGCCGCCGCGCAGGCCGACGGCCGGGTCGCGCTGACCGTGCGCATGCAGTCCCGGTACTTCACGCTGTCGGCCGGCTCCCGGCAGGACTCGCCCGGCATCCGGCGCGGCGTGGTTCCCCGCACGGACGGCACCGAGGAGCGCACCTACGGCTCCGCCGCCACCGGCGGCTTCCCCGCCGCTGAATGGTCCCGCAGGGTGGCGGCCTCGCACGGCGACGTCGTCCACGCGGTGCTCACGTGGCTGGTGGAGACCGGCCGCGCCACCGAGGACGCCGAGATCGTCTACCTGGAGATCCGCACCTGGACCCCCACCGGCCACCAGAGCACCCAGGTCCTCATCGGCTGACCGGCACCCGACCGCCCCCCGAACCACCCACGCCGAAGGAGAAGCACCGCCGTGGACACCACCGCCACCGCCACCACCGAGCGGGACGTGCCGGCCGGACCGCCGCTCCCGGCACAGCCGTCCGGCACCACCGTCGTGGTGAACCCGCTGCCGCTGCACGGGTTCCAGAAGGACGCGGTCGCGGCCGCGGTGAAGGCCGTCAAGAACGGCGGCCGCGCAACCGTCGTCGCCGCCACCGGCTCCGGCAAGACCCTCATCGCCGCCGGCTGTGCCCGCCGCCTGGCCGCGCGCGGCCGGGTGCTGGTCCTGGTGCCGACGATCGAACTGCTGGAGCAGACCGCCGAAGCCTGGTCGCTGCGGGGCGGACGCCGCGGCCTCGCGGTGGCGGCGTGTTCGCGGGAGGAGGCGCTGGAGAGCGCGGAAGCCGGCGGCCGCGTCCACGCCCAGGTGACCACCCAGGCCCCGCGCATCGCCGACCTGGTCGCCAAGGAGAAGACGGGCGAGCCGGTCACCGTGTACGCGACCTACGCCTCCCTGGAGCGCATCGTGGCCGCCCACCGCGACTTCGGCCTGCCCGCCTGGGACCTCGTCGTCATCGACGAGGCCCACCGCACCGCCGGCGCCGAGGGCAAGGCCTGGGCCGCCGTCCACGACGACACCAAGGTCCCGGCGAAGCGCCGCCTGTACTTCACCGCGACCCCGCGGATCGCGGACGACCGGCGCGCGAAGCAGGGCCTGGCCGACCTTGCCGACGCCGACAACGCCGAGAAACTGCCCGCCCTCTGCTCGATGGAAGACGAGAGCATCTACGGCAAGGTCTGTTTCACCTGGACGCTCGGGCAGGGGATCGAGCACGGCTACCTCGCCGACTACCGGGTGCTCGTGCCGGTGGTGACGGATGAGGACCTGCGCGAGCTGCTGAACCTCCCGGCCGTCGCGGACCTGCGCTCCCAGCGCAGCAACGAGGACCTGCTGCGCCTGGCGCTGCAGGTCGCGGTGCTGCGCGCGGTCGCGGACCTCGGCCTGCGCCGGGTCATCACGTTCCACTCCCGGGTGGCTGGGGCACGGGAGTTCGCGGGCACCCTGCTGGAGGCCTCGGAGCTGCTGCCCGATGCGGAGCGTCCGGAGCGGATCTGGGCCAAGGCGGTGGCAGGCACCGACCGGCTCAAGGACCGCCGGGCCGCGTTCGCCGAGTTCAAGGCCCACACCGGGGAGGACGGCGAGGAGTGCGGCATCCTGTGCAACAGCCGGCTCCTGACGGAGGGCATCGATGTCGCCGCCGTGGACGCCGTCTGCTTCGCGGACCCGAAGTCGAGTGTCATCGACATCGTCCAGGCCGTCGGCCGCGCGCTGCGCCAGTCCTACCGCCAGGGCAAGGTCTCCTGGATCATCATCCCGGTCTACCTGCCCACTCCCGAGGTCGGCGACGACACGGCGGCCGCGGAACCGTCCGAGGTCCACGACGCCGGCGAGGCCGTGAAGGCCGAGGCCGACGCCGAGATCGAGGCCAGCTCGTTCCGCACCATCTGGCGGGTCCTGCGGGCCCTGGCGGCGCACGACGCCCGGGTGGCCGGCCGGATCACCGAACTGCGCGGCACCCGCTCGCAGGGCACCGTACACACCACCGCGGCCAAGCCGGCCGAGGGCGAGGCCACCGAGGCGGGGGAGGCCGAGCAGCAGTCGGCCCCGGTCGAGTCGTCGGTCGAGTGGCTGCGGATCAACGCCCGGCACCACGCGGCCCGGATCCTTCAGACCGTCAAGCTGCGCGCCTTCAACCCGCGCGCGGTCGAGTGGCAGCGCATGCACGCCGTCGCGGCGGTCTTCCACCTCCAGCACGGCCACCTCGACCCTACCGACAAGACCAAGCATGCCGAGCTGATCTCCTGGCTCACCCGCCAGCGCCACCTCCACGGCCAGCACCTGCTCGATTCCGCCCGGGTCAGCGAGTTGGACGCGCTCGGCATGATCTGGTCGAAGAACGCCAACGCCTGGGAACGCGGGGCCGCGTACGCGAAAGCGTTCCACCGTCGGCACGGCCACCTCGCCATCCCCGCCACGGCTAAGCTGGACGACTACGCGGTGGGCGCGTGGATACGCCGCCAGCGCAAGGCCGCGGGCCTCACCACCGACCAGGTCGCCAAGCTCGACGCCCTGGACGAGCTGTGGCGCCTGGAGCCGGACTGGAACCGCTCCTACCGCCGCCTCCTCGCCTACCTCGCCGCCGGCGGAACCCTGAACGGCCCGGCGAACCGCACCGGCCTCGGCGACGACCCGGCGTTCCGGCCCGGCACCTGGCTGCGCAAGCAGGACAAGGCCCGCACGGACGGGAAGCTGACCGACCACCAGACCGCGCTCCTGGACGCCCTGCACCGACACACCGAGACCGTCGCTGGCTGACCCCAACTGCGCGCTGTTTTCACCGGGTTCTTCGTCGAACCCCCGTATAGCGAGGGGCTGGCCGACGTTGACCGCGATTGCTCCCGCTGCCGCTCCCAGACCTGTCGCCAGCTTCCGCGCCGCCTTCGCCTTCGACGACACCGCAGCGCAAGCCGTCTATTAGGCCTGGGGCTACAGCCGCGTCGGATCCGTCATCCCCTGGGACGAGCGGCGACCTACGATGCAGCCAGCGCGCTGTGCTGGCGATCTTCCGCAGGATGATTGCTCAGCGCTACGATGGCGCCCTTCACAGTTAGGGGGGCGGGTGGAGTACGAGCAGCGCCTGTATGCCCATCTGAAGTTCATGGACCTGATGACCGAACTGCATGAATCGGCATTCGAGGAGTTCTTTCACAAGGTCATGTGTGCGCGCTACCCAGCCTTCCTGGATGTGCGGACCGCTGGGAAGCTGGGCGACCAGGGAGCCGACGGCCTGGCTCTGCATTCCCGCAAGCTCTACGCCTGCTACGCACCGCAGTCTGTGAAGATCGACAAGGTCAAGGCGAAATTCACCAGTGATCTGGCGAGCGCCATCCGGCAGCGCAAGGGGCAGTTCGACACTTTCGTCTTCGTCCACAACGACCGCAGAGGCGTTCATCCTCAGGTAGCGACCATGCTGTCCGATGCCGACGCCGACCACCCCGACTTGAACTTCGAACAGATGCGCACCCGCCACATATGGCAGGAGTTCATGCAGCTTGATCAACTTCTGGCAGAAGACATCCTCGGCTGTGAAATCCCGATCAAGCCGCTCGCTTTCGGCATCAGCATGGATGACCTGGCCCCGCTCTTGAAGCAGCTCAAGGAACTGCGGACTGAATCCGACCCCCTCATGGACGTACCGCAAGCACGGGTGGAGAAGCTCGACTTCAACAACCTGGTCGGCGACGCCCGTGATCAGCTGCTGCGCGGCAACCGCCACGCCCACCTCGTCGAAGCCTTCTACGCCGGATCGATGCGAGAGCTGGAGCACGACGAGATCGCTCAGGGCTTCCGGATCCGCTACGAGCAGGTAAGAGACGAGTACGAGGACCCAGAGGACGTACTGTGGCAACTGCAGATGTACGTGCTTGGCAACGCCCAACAGCGGCCACGGGTCCAACGGGCGGCCTGGGTGATCCTCGCCCACTTCTTCTTCCGCTGCGACATCTTCCAGGCCCCGCCCAGTGACTGGCCCCAAGGGCTGGTAGGCGCACAGCCGTGATCACCCCGACCAAGGGCATTTCCCCCGACCGCTGCCTGCTGGCAGTCGGTGCCCAAGTGCTCCTCCAGCTCGATGAACCCCGCACGGTCAGCCAGACCTGGGCACGTCTCAAGACCTGGCGCCGGGAGCACGGACACCACTCGCCAGTATCGTTTGGCTGGTTCGTCCTGGCCCTGGACGTCCTCTACGGAATCGGCGCCATCGAACTGCGCCGAGACCTCCTCGTTGCAAGGAGCATAGATGTTGCGCCGCTTGAGGGCTGAGGACCCCCGCTTCAAAGCGATGGCTTTCACCAGCGGACTGAACCTCGTACTCGCAGACAAGAGGGCCGACTCCACCAGCACCGACAGCCGCAACAGCTCCGGCAAGTCGAGCGTCATCGAGCTCATTCACTTCCTGCTTGGCGCCCGAGGCGACAAGCGAAGCATGTTCACCGGGAAGGTCCTCAAGCAGATCACCTTCCAGCTGGACATGGACTGGCCGGGTTTCGACGGCCTGCTGTCCGTCAGCCGCACCGGGCAGCGGCCAGCTGTGGTCCGCCTTGACCCCGACATCGCGCAAGCCGGCGAGCCATCCCTCTTCGGCTATGACGAGCCGGCCGAGGTTCCTGTCGAGCAGTGGAACCAGCTCATCGACAGAAGTCTCTTCGGACTCGGCGCCGACCATCCCGGGGTTAGCGGCCGCACTCTGCTGTCCTTCCTTGCCCGCCGGGTCTCCGCACACGGTTTCAACGAGGCCGGGCGCACTTTCTCTCGTCAGTCCGCTGCAGACGCGACGACCAACCTCGCCTACCTGCTCGGCCTGGACTGGCAGCTTGCCGACGGGTACCGGCAGCTCTCCGCGCGGGACGCGACCCGCAAGCAGCTCAGCAAGGCCGTCAACGACCCGGTCTGGGGGCGCATCGTCGGCTCCACCGCAGAACTCCGGGGTCAGATCACACTTGCCGAAGTACAGGTCGACCGTCTGCGCGGACAGGTTTCCGCCTTCCAAGTCGTTCCCGAATATGAGCACCTCAAAGAGCAGGCCGACGCTCTCAGCCGCCACATCAAGAAGCTCGCCCAGGACGACGTTATCGACCAGAACAACCTTGATGAACTGCAACAGGCGGTTACGGAGACCGCCGACGTGGACGTCGACTATCTGCAGCCCGTCTACCGTGAACTTGGAATCGTCCTCAGTGACCAGGTGCGCCGCCGATTCGACGAGGTCGAGGCATTCCACCACTCGATCGTCCGGAACCGTCGCCGATTCCTCGACGAGGAGATCGACGAGCTGACAACGAGGCTGGCCCAGCGCCGATCCGAACGTGCAGCCCTCGGTGACGAGCAGGCGCGCCTGCTACGCGCCCTTGCAGAAGGCGGAGCGCTGGAGGCGCTGACCGCCCTTCAGCAGGCACTGGCACGAGAGGAGGCCGCTCTAGCAGCACTGCGGCACCGATTCGAAGCCGCACAGACCCTGGAATCCAGCGCGCGGCAGATCAAGGCCAAGCGCATCGAGCTCCAGCAGGCTGTGGAAACAGACCTAGACGAGCGCAGCCAACAGCGCCGTGAAGCAACCGAGCTGTTCTCCCGATTCGCGCAGGCTCTCTACGGCACTCGCGATGCCTACCTCGCCATCCAGGCCGGCCCCGAGAGCCTCACCATCACTCCCCGCATCGACAGCGACAACAGCCGGGGCATCGGCAACATGGTCATCTTCTGCTTCGACCTCACCATCGCAGTCCTCGCCCACCGGCACGGACGCGGCCCTGACTTCCTCATTCACGACAGCCACCTGTACGACGGGGTTGACGATCGTCAGATCAAAGCCGCTCTAGAGCTGGCCGCTGAGGTCACCCAAGAAGAAGACCTGCAATACATCGTCACCCTCAACACAGACGACCTCGCCAAGGCCACCAGACTCGGCTTCGATGCAGAGCCCTACATTGGCAACACGCTTCTCACCGATGCCCACGCTACTGGCGGCCTCTTCGGATTTCGTTTCTGACCCACCCACTGGACTTTCTGGCGCTGCCCTCCCGGCAGCGGGAGCTGGCGAGCCCAGCAGATCGGCGTTGCGGCTGAGCAAAGCCGCTTCTCATCGGCCTTCTGCTGGTTGGACTGGTAGGAGACTGCGATCAGGGCTCGGAGGTCGCCCTGGTCGTTGGCGTAAGCCTGCGCTCGAGCTGCTCGCCGCCGACCCGTGCACGGCCACGACGTCTGCCATAGAACCTCACTCCTCTCCCAGCATCTGCCAGAGGCGCACGTTGCTGCACGCCGGGCTCTGCCACAAGGAGGAGGGACAACACGGAACGGTGACGCTCGGGCTGTCCGGCCGGACGGCGATACGCCGTGGTCGGGATTCCGCATCGCGATTCCGCCGACGACCTCTGGCAGGCGGTCCGCCTCATTGCGGCCCGTTCCCGGGGCCGCCTGGTGCCTGCGGTCCGCGTCTGATTCGGCCGCGGAATCTCAGCAGCCCGAGGCTCAGCGGCGCGGGCTCGGCGAGCCGGGCGGCGAGGAGACTTGGTGGTTGCTGTGTTGCTGGTCGAGTTGTGCGCCGGGTCGGTGAGGGCCTTCTGAAGCTGCGTTGCCACTGTGTCGGACGCGGCCGGCCTGGTCATCACACGCAGCAGTGTGGGGCAACAGGCTGACTGCTGCGTGAGTCTAACGAGCGAGGCGAGACAGCGTTTCTGTCCCAAGCCGGTCCCCAGGCCTAGCTTGAGCAACGGCACATTGCTCGGCAAGAGGAACTTGACGTGGCGTGCTCCGCAGCAGACGAGCGGCCACTGGCCGTGCAGCGGCAGCTTCCGGGCCGGGCGAGGCGGCGTACGGATGCCCTACGCGAGTACGAGAAACTCAACGCCGAGCGCCGCAGCCGTGTCCCCAGCGAACTGTGGCCGTTCTTCGCCCCCGGCGCTGACGAGTGCTTTCGCTGGCGGGTCGAGCTGGACTGCGGCTGCATCACCGAGCTGCTGACTCACAGCGAGTGCACTCCTCCGAACGAACGCCGGTGGGGCAGGGGGTGGACTGACGAACCTCTTCCTCCCGGGCAGTTGTACTGCGAGCACGACGAATCCGTTCCCGTCCCCTACCGCGAGATCACCGAGTGGAAGGATCGCAGGAAAGTCGCTTTTCCCGCTGATACGGCGGAGCCGCCCGAGTGGATCACCGCCGACGTGTGGGCGGTGCTGCGCCGCGACGAGCCTCATACCAAGGCATTCTGGACAGTCTTGTTGGACTGCGGGCACGGCACAGAGGTTGTGGCGCCGTCGCTCGGCTGGAAGCCCGAACATGGGCCCTGTGTGGTGGACCCCGTCAGGTGCGGGAGATGGCCGAGGAGTTCGACCAGGCATCAGCGGCGGACTCGGCACTGCTCGAGACTTCCGACGGTCAGCACATGCACCGCATGATCGCGGCAGGCTGGCCGAGCCCACGCCCGGAGCAGCGCTGCTCTACGTGCGTCCACGCTCGCACAATCATCGCCTACCAGGCCGTGGGCTGGCTCATCCCGCGCGGCACGACGCTCGAAAAATCCGCAGTGCAAGCGCCTCGCGATGCCCTGGAGCGCCGACTTCGCCGGGCGGAGGCCGACGCGGAGCGGCTACGAGCACAACTGGCCCGGCTCGATGAACGAGACAAGGACTGACCTCTGCACAAAGGCCGCGGTCAGGATGGCGCCGCCCCGACAACAGCCGAGCGGGCCTATGCCGGGCGGCGGCTGGCCGCCCGGGCTCAAGGCCTCGCTCCCCCGCCACCGCCACACCGGACGACTACGCGGTGGTCAGTCGGTTGACGCCTTGCGGTAGGCGTAGTCGATGGCCCACTGGTCGGGGTAGTCCTCGATCGCGTCGTCCGGCAGACCGAAGCCGATTGGGTCTGGTCGCCTGCTGCGGTTGCGGGGGAGCGTCTTGAGCCAGCGCTCGAGTTCTTCGCGGTGGTAGACGTCCCAGAAGCCGTCGCAGGGCGGGCCAGCGCCGAAGCGCTCGCGGGCCCGGGTGGCACGGGCGCTGAGGGCGAGGTCACCTGCGACGAGGCGGTGGTACACGGCCATCCAGGCGCTCCTACGCCGTAGGGAGACGCCGCAGCCGGTGAGGAACGCGGTGAGGAGTTCTGGAGTGGGCAGCTGGGGCCTTTTCCAGCTACTGAGGAAGCGGTCGAGGGTGGTGTGGGCGAGGTGCCCAGGCGGGGCCGCGGCTTCAAGAGAGCGGCTGGAGGGGGCGGGGCGTCGGCCTGGAGGTGGATGTAGCGCATCGCGGTCCGCAGGTCGGCAAGGCTTCCGATGTCGCTCGGGGCCAGATGCGGGGGCGGGTCGCCGGGCCTTCGGCTGCTCTGGAGGGCTTCCTGCACGGCGCGGCCCCACGCCTTGTGCTCGGCGTCCCAGACAACGGCACGGGCGGCCTTCAGACGCAGCCGCAGCGCCTTGCCCACGCTGCCGCCGCAGACCGTGGCGAACGCGGCGATGACCTCCCGGGTAGGGATCTGCCCACCGGCCTCTGCGCGATGGAAGGTGGCCGCTGAGTACCCGCCGCCGTCCGGGTGCGCGGATATCTCGCGGTAGCTGAGGCGGGCGGTGCGGCGAAGGCCGCACAAGCACTGGGCGAGCGCGCGCAACTCCTCGCCCGCGCCATCCGGGAGCGGCCTTTCGGGGCGTGGCACGGCCCGGTTCACCGCCCCGCACGGCGGCCACGGTGCCGCCGACGGACGGGCCCGGCGCCGGTGGTGAGGTCGGCCAGCTTCACAGCGGCCGCCGGCAGTGTGACGGCCTCGACGACGGTGGCGACGTCCACTCCGACGGCAAGCGCGCTGGCTGCGGCGAGCAGAACGGTGACGACCACCAAACGGCGCCGGACACCGGCCGGCATCCGGCCCGCACGGCTCGTGGAGACGATGCAGAGCAGGCGGGTGGACCTGGGCTTGGGCATGGTTGGGAAACTCCTGTCGAAGAGGGAGACCGGGACAGACCTGAGGAGCCGCCAGAGCGCCCTTGCCGCAGGGAATTTGGCGGGCCGCTGGGCGCGGCATCCTGCGGCCGGGATCCACCATGGCGCGCAGGTGCCTCCGAACGCCAACGCGCTGTCTTGGGCCGTCGCATACTTGCCCCGCCACGTCCACGGGATCGCGGCGAACCCTGTACCGCCTCCGACCGCCCTGGCCAGCGCAGATGCTGTACCCGCGTGTCAGATCCGCCCCAGCTGTCCCGCGCCCCAGTAGATGCCGGCGCACCTTGGGTTGGTCTGTGGCCCTGGACACCGGAAGGCCCGTCGAGCCGGCCGTGATGCTCGCTTTGGTGCCCTGAGCTTCCCCCGGTGTGTGGGAGGTGTTGATCAGCTGGTCAGAAGGGGTTGACGTGGTTTCAGGTTCACTTGTTCGGTCGTCGCATGGTTGGCGTAGTGCTTCTCCTCGTATTCGATGGGGCTGAGGTAGCCGAGTCGTTTCTGGACGCGGCGGGGATTGTAGAACCCGTCGAGGTATTCGAAGAGCGCGAGGTTGGCCTCGGCGCGGGTGCCGAAGACGCGGCCGCGGATGCACTCGGTCTTGATCAGCATCCACAGATTCTCGGCGAGCGCGTTGTCGTAGGAGTCCCCGATCGCTCCCATGGACGCGTGGATTCCCGCTCTGAGCAGGCGTGTTGTGAGCTTGATAGACGTGTACTGACCGGGTTCAAGGGGTCGTTGCAACACCGCTGGTTTGGAGCGAGAGTAGCTGATCGTCGAGAGCCTCCGCAGGAGTTCTCCAGCCGAGTGTTTTCCGTGGTCGGCGTGGTGCACGAGCCGGCCGGGAGCGACCTCGCGGGAGGCCAGCGCGTACTCCAGTGAGGTGAGGACCAGGTCGGCGTCCGCGCGGGCTGAGGTCTCCCAGGCCACGACCCTGCGGGAGTAGGCGTCCCGGATCGCGGAGAGCCACAGCGGCCCCTCGATGGTGGGGATCATGGTCAGGTCGGTGACCCACAGCCGGTTCGGTGCGGGGGCGGTGAAGTCGCGCTGCACCAGGTCCGGCGCGGGCTCGGCGTCCGGGTCACGCCGGGTGAAGCCCTTGCCGTGCTTGCGTGGGCTGATCCCGGCGATGTCGGCCTCGCGCATCAGCCGCTCTACCCGCTTGCGTCCCACCGCCACACCCGCGCGCTCGAGGACGGCGTGCACGCGCGGCGAGCCGTAGATCCCGCCGGACTCGGCGTGGATCCGCGTGATCTCCTCGGCCAGCTCCGCATCGCGGCGGCGCCGCTCGCACGGTTCCCGTTCGGCACGGCGCCACCGGTAGTAGGTGGAGGAGGCGATGCCGAGCTCCCGCAGTACGCACTCGACCCCCAGGTGAGGATGCTCGTCGAGGAGCGCCGTCACCTGGTCCGGGTCGGGTCGAGTTGCGCCGCGAAAAACGCCGACGCCGTCCGCAGCACCTCGTTCGCCCGCTTGAGCTGGGCGTTCTCCTTGCGCAGGGCGGCGAGTTCCTCGCGCTCGGCGGTGGTGAGCCGGTCGTCGCGCTCGCCGGCATCCGCCTCGGCCTGCCGGATCCAGTTGCGCAGAGCTTCGGGGTGGACGCCGAGGTCCTCGGCCATCCGGCGGATGACGGGCTTCGGGTCGGCGGCGCGGTACATCCGCACCGCACGCTCACGCAATTCCTGCGGGTACTTCTTCGGGGCGGCCATGGCCTCGGGTCCTCTCATGAGACCCATCTGAACCGCTGTCACCATCCTCCGCATCCCGGGGGAACCTCACCCTTACACAAGTAGTGCTTGGAGCCGGCTGCGGCGTCGATGATGTCAAGGGTGGGATCGGTGGGCTGAGTGGCGATGTCCGCGCTGCCTGACTGCGGGTGGTTCGGTGGGAGCCGGTACGCCGGGGCCGTCACCCTGTGGGTGACGGCCCCAGCGCCTTCTCGGTGCCATGCTGGCCTGTTCCACCGCTGGTCCGTGGTGGTGCTCTGTGCCCTCCGTCTTGCGGTCGTCTCGGCATGCCGGGACGGCCGCAAGGCTGTGGGTACGGTTCGGTACCCCCCTCGCAGTCCGTCAGCCCCCGGGTGGTGGGTTCATGCGCATCTTTTGGCCCGGGCCGGCTGTGCTTCGGGCTGTCGCTCTTCTTGCGGTGGTGGTGGCGTGGCTGTCACGCGTGGTTCAAACAGCTCCTTCCTGCCGGTGGGGTCTTCTGGTGTCGCGCCCTCTTCCTGTGGGCGCGGCTGTCATAAATGGAACGGCATGGTCTACTCCCGGTTTCGGGGGCCGGCGGGGTGCCTGTGCCGGGCGAGGGCGATGCTGCCGCCGGATCCGGCCGCCAGGGCGATCGTGCCGACGAGGACGGCGGCCGCGCTGGAGACGGTGGCGCCGACGGCCGCGACGAGACCGATGATCATGGTGATTAGAGCGGCGATGGTGAGCCTGTTCTGCGGCCTGAGGGTCACGGGGCCGGCCGCGGGCGTGTGGTGCATGTCGGTGGTCTCCTTGCTGTCCGCGTCGCTCGCGCCGCGGGGATCGGCCGTGCCGTTGACGTTGATGGTGTTGCCGCAGACACGCGCGTCCTGCTCGGCGACCAGCGCGGCGAGCACCAGGCCCTCCAGCTCGCGCTCGGTCATCGTGGTGGCGTCCGGCCGGGTGTCCAGCTCGGCCAGGACCTTCGTGAGCACCGTCTCCAGCATCGACTCGGCGTCGCTGTCGTCGGCCAGCAGCCGGGCCACCCGGCCGAGGGCGTCGCCCGGCCCGCCGGGCGCCGACAGCTCGGCGAGCAGCGCGTCCACCGCGCTGACGGTCGGGGCGGCGGTCTTCTCCTCGACGACGGCCGGGTGCTGCTGCGCCGCGTCGTCAGCCTCGGCCAGCTCGGCGAGGCGGGACATGTAGGCGTCCCAGTCCTGCGGGCCGCTCTGCTGAGCCTGTTCTGCTGGCGGCGCATCGGCCTCTCGCAGGATGTCCATAAGGACGTCGTGCGCGTTCCTCATTTGGTGCCTCTCTGGGGCGTTGACGGGACTGGTGGAGCGTGGTGCGGGGTTGCAGCCCCGCAGTGCGGAGGGTGTCTAGGCCTCCTCCTGGAACCACGGCGAGGGCCGGGTACCGCGGTCCCTAGAGGGGGTCTAGCGCAGCTCGTCGAGTTCGTCGCCGGGGACGGACCTCATTCGGGCCTCGGCCTTCTTCAGCCGCTTGGTGACGGTCTTGCGGTCGATCCTCAACCGCTCGGCGATGGCGACCGGGCCGAGGCCGGCCATGTGGGTCAGGAGGTAGATCTCCAGCTCCTGCCTGTCCGGCAGGTAGGCGGCCAGCAGAGCCTTGATCGCCTCCCGCCGGTCGACGCCGTCTGGGCCCGACGTCCTGCCCGCCGCGTCCTCGGGCTCGAGCGGCTCCTGCGTCGGCACCTCCAGCCCGCCCTTCAGTCCCCTGTTCCGGAGGAAGTCCGCGCTGGCGAAGGCGTAGCAGCTCAGCATGAACGGCCAGGGGGTGTCCGCCGTGAAGGCGAAGCCTGGCGTCATCCGTGCCCTGTAGTAGCGCACGTTCACGAGCTGGTGGATCTCCGACAGGTCCGGCTCGGTGTACCCGGCCCCGCGGATCTTCCCCTTCATCGCCTCCCAGTACTGCTGCAACTCCTCCTGGACCTGCTTGCGGAGCAACTGCGCCGCCTCGCCGTCGTCGGCATCGTCGGAGTCACTGCGCGTCTGCCGGGGGAAGCCCGGCACCTCGGAGACGTCCGGCACCGGGGACGGGAGGGGCTGCTGCGCACGGGCCGCGGGGCCGGCCGGCGGCGCGGCTTCGCGCGGGGGCGAGCTGCCGTCCGGTCCGTGTTCGACGAATCCTGCTGTCATGGTGTGCTTGGTCCTCGCTTCGTTCGGTGGCCCTTCGGCTGAAGAGTCGTCACCGGTCCCGGGAACGGGGGACGGATCCCGAAAAGACCTTCCGCCGCCGCGAGGATCCGGTAGATGCAGCGGGCCCCGGCCATACGGCCGGGGCCCGATTCGGGAGCCGCGGGCGGCTTCACTTGCTGTGGAGCAGCACCCACACGAGCGTCGCGACCGCGACGCCGACGCCGAGCGCGATGCCCAGCGCCGGGTGGAGGAACGCGATGTACGTGACGATCCCGCACACCAGCACCACCACGAGCGCAATCAGCAGCCTGTTCTCGTTACTCATCAACAACTCCCGGCTCGTCATCGGCAGTAGACCCGTGGACCGGGATACTGCGGGGCGGCACCTCGGCGCCCTCTCGCCACAGAAGTCGAGGAAGACGGCCGGGACGGGGGAGACCGCGGACGCGGCTGTGGCGGGTCGGTGATCGGGTGAGGAGGGTTGTTTGCGGGCTGGGGGTTGATGGGTTGGTTGAGAAGGTCCGGGCTGTGGTGGGGTTGTGTTCGGGGTGGGACGGATTCTGAGGGGGGCCGTCGGCTGGTTGTCGTGGCTGGTTGACCTGGGGGTTTTGGTGGTTGGTCGAGAATTTGTTGATGGCGTGAGAAGTGGTGGGGATTTCCGTGGTCTGGTTGAGAGCCCTGTATGCACCTGGGTGGGCTGGGGGCTGACGCCGGTTTGGCCTGGGGGTTTAGTGGGTGTGGTGGCGGGTCCAGGTGGTGAGGAGGTCACGGGGTGGTGGGGTGAGGTGGGGCAGGCCGAGTGCGGTGGCCGTGGTGTTGAGGAATGCGCGTACGGCTGGGTGGGGGTGGCCGTGGCGGGGTGCGGGGAAGAGGGCGGTGGTGGCCAGGGCGCGGGCGAGGGTGACGGTTTCGGGGTAGGTGACGGCGTCACGGGCCAGGAGTGTCCAGGAGCCGGTCACGGGCCGTACGTCGGGGTTGGTGGCCTGGAGGAGGTGTCGGCGGTGCTGCCAGCGGGCGGTGAGGGTGGCGTGGGTGGAGTGGTCGTGCCAGCGGGTGGTGATGGCGGTGGCCCAGGTCCACGCGTCCGCGGTGTCTGCGCGGCGGAGTAGGCGCTGGTGGCTCGTGTGGGCGCGGGTGAGTTCGGGGAGCGTGGCGGTACTGAGGCTGTGGTGGGGGCCGGCGGCCCAGTGGTGGTGGTGCGGACACAGCCGTGTGTGGTCGGGCAGGTAGGCCAGGGCCCGGCTGGTGGTGCCGTGGGCGCAGCGTAGAGCAGGGTGCAGGCCGCCAGTTGCTGCGCGGTGTGCTCG
The DNA here is from genome assembly GCF_042887135.1 of Kitasatospora sp. NPDC057965. Taxonomy (NCBI): domain Bacteria; kingdom Bacillati; phylum Actinomycetota; class Actinomycetes; order Kitasatosporales; family Streptomycetaceae; genus Kitasatospora; species Kitasatospora sp. NPDC057965. Next base: position 10,542 of record NZ_JBHVPZ010000044.1, on the reverse strand, counting down.
GTGCCCGCGACGGGGCGGTGGAGTTCGACGAAGGCGCACAGCCACTGGCACCGGCCGCTGCCGGTGGTCGCGGTGTAGGCGAGCCGGTACGACTCCTCGGCCGGGCAGGTGGGGAGCGGGAACGTGGGGATGAGGTCAGCGGTCTGCAGCTCCGTGCAGGTGCGGGCATCGGTCGCGAACGCGGTGTGCACGCGGCCGAAGTCGAGGAGGTAGCCGAGCCTGTACCAAAGGGCGGTCTGCTCGGTAGGCCGATGAACGGGCGTCCGGTCCGGGGCGGGCGGTGGGCGATGAAACGGCGGTAGATAATCCGGTTGGCTTGTCAGGACCGACCGGTAATCTCCCGTCATGACGACTGCTCGCCGCCCGCGTTTCTCCGAACGCCTGGGCCTTGCCGAGTTCGATGACGATGCGCTCTACGAGGGAGTGCCCCGCCACCTGGTCGGCCCGCTGCAACGCTGGGTTGGTACGCACTTCAGCGACTACGACGAGGTAGCCGAGTTGCTGTGTCTGCGATTGCGTTTCGCCCTCCTGCCCGGCGAGAGCCCTAAGTTCAAGCTGACCAGCACGGACGGCATGGACCTCCTCGACGTCGTCGATGCCATCCTGTCCCACGAGGACGACGACGTCGGCGGGGACTTCGAGGACGAACTCGCCCGGATCCTTGGAGAGGCGGGCTCGGCGTACCGGGTGTCCAGCAACGGGCGGTTCCTGGAACTGCGTATGGACGAGACGGTCCGGGACGCGGTCGATCTCGCGCAGGCCAGCGCGACCGCCGCGACGGCCGGCTCGGCGTCGGAGCATCTTCGGGAGGCGTGGCAGAACGTCTACGGTCGCTCGCCCAATCCTTCGGTGGCCTACAGCCAGGCGATCAAGGCGGTGGAGGCGGCCGCGCACGCGGTGCTGGAGCCGAACAACGCGAAGTCCACGCTCGGCACGATGATCCGCAACCTGCGTGATGCCCCGCAGAATTTCCGGGTCGCGATCGACGGCCCGTCTGGCGGGGAGCCGGGACCGGTGCTCGGGATGCTGCAGATGCTGTGGCAGGGGCAGACGAGCCGGCACGGCGGGCAGACGCCGACCCGTCCGGAGACACAGGAGGCCGCCGAGATGGCCGTGCACCTGGCGGCGGCGCTCGTGCAGTGGTTCACCGCTGGCGCGGTCACCCGCCGCACGTAACTACCAGCGCGGGCGGCCGGTTCGCAAATCCGTTCGCCCGGTGGCTTGCTGATCGGTAGCGTCCCGGCATGGTCATCAACATCTCGGTCGGCAACGCGTGGGACGTGTTGCGCGGTGCCCGTTCCGTACCGCCCGGCCTGGCCGCGTCGTCCCGGCCCCGGCGGCGGGTCTTCAGCGCGTCGCTGGAGCAGGCGGAGCAGTTCTTTCGGGCGGCGGCCGCGGTGGGGCCGGCGACGCAGCCGGTGCTGGTGTTCTACGGGCTGAGCCAGGCTGGCCGGGCGATCGCGGCGAGCGCCAAGGCGCTGCCCGGGGACAGGTGGGAGCTGGTCGGGCACGGCATCCATACGGTGGAGCCGCAGCGCCCGCTCACGGAGGTCCGGGTGACCACCGATCCGGCGGGGAACCAGGGCAGCTTCGTGCGGCTGTCCGAGCTCCTCGACTCCCCGGTGTGGGGAAGGGAGCCGGTCACGCTCGCCGAGCTGTGGGACTGCCTGCCCCTGAACACCCACGCCCCGTTGGACCCCGCGCACACCGGCCGCACGACACCGCTGCTTGTCGCCCACCGCAGTCTCTCCGACGAGCCGCACCCGCTGGCGAGCGTTCCCGTGACCTACTTCCCGCCCCGGGTCCTGGAGGCCGATGACACGGTCACGGCGTTCCTCGCCTACCTCGAGCACTTCCCCGACGCGCTGGGCTACGACAGCTACGTGCGCAAGAGCATGAACGGCGCCGAGCCGGCCCTCGACCGATACCAGGACGGCTGGAGCGAGGTGGTGATGAACTGGGCGGATCCCGAGGGGAGGCACGCGTTCCCCGACGAGCACCTCGACCGTCTGCGACGCATCACCCGCCGACACAACGGCGCCTGGTACTTCACCCCGGCGGTGGCGAAGTCGGCACGTGGCATACACTCGCTGATGGCCTGGTGGGCGGTCCTGCACGCGCTGTCCACCCTTGCCCGCTACCAGCCGGCCCAGTGGGCCCGCCACATCGACGTCGACGCGAGCGTCCACGCGGTTCCCATCGAGCGGCTCCTGGCCAAGGCCTGCCACGTCCTGCCTGTCCTCATCGCCGAGACCCTCGACGAAGTCACCACCTGACCACCGGCTTGGCCCGGCGCCGCCCCGGCTCGCCGGTGTGCTTGAGGCGGCTGCGGGCGGTGAAGCGGTCCTCGCCGGACAGTCCGGCCCAGTACGTGTCGGTCCACACCGCGTGGGCGGCCTGGCGCTCGGCTTCCTCGAGCCGGGCGGACTCGGCCAGCTGTTCCTCGGTGAGTCCTTCGCGGGCCGTGTCCAGGTCGCCGCTGAAGGCTGGCAGCGCGGCCAGGTGCGCGCGGCGTTCGGCCTGGACGGCCTCCAGCGCCCGGTGCGCCGCGATCAGGCCGTCGGGGTACTCGAACGTTGTCTGCTGCTTGCCCATCGCACGATCGTACGGGCGCTCCGGCCGGCCTTCGTCCGAGCCCCGCCGCCGGGCCCGCCGGGAGGGGTCGGCCGGTCCCTCGCCGTGCACTGTCCGGAGGGCCGACGGGCCGACCGCGTCCTCGTCCTGGCCGGCCTCCGGCCGTACCCCGCCGCGGACTGCCTCTACCTCAACCATGTCCGCGCCGGCGAACTGCGCGACGCCGAGCACTGGTTCCACCAGGCCGCCCGCCTCGGCGAGGGCGCCGCCCCGCAACCCCTGCAGCCCACAGTGCCGGACATGGCCGGCTACCCGCACCTGGCCCTGCTCCTCGCGCCCCCGATCCCCGACACCGCGGCCCTGCCGAGCCCGGACCCCGCCCTGCGCGACGCCCTCGACGGCCTCCCCGCCGCGGTCGACGAGATGTGCGGCCCCTTCACCCTGCCCACCGGCGACATCACCCACCAGCTCCAGGAACTCGCCACCCACTGACCCGCCGCCCCGGCCGGGCCCGCCACCGTGAGGGCCCGGCCCCACCGAACCCTGGGAGATCCCCTCGTGCCCACCCGCGACCCCGCGACCCTCGCCCTGGCCACCTCCGCCGCCGGCTACCTGCTGACCCTCACTGTCCTGGCCATCACCGCGATCACCGCCCCTACCCCCGCCCGCCGCCACGAGGCCCGCACCATCCTCGCCCTTCTCCTCAAGCGCAAGCCCTGACCGACGCCGAAGCCCCAGGGCGGTGCTGACCGTCGGACATCGCGAAGGCGTTGGCCACCAGTGGTGGCCAACGCCTTCGGTTCAGTCCGTCCAGGGCTAACTCCGCTGCGCTGATGAAGCGCTGATGGGCTGCCCATCGGGCCACGGCGCCGCGGTTGCGGGCGGTGAACGAACCGGTGTTGGGGGGTCCGGCAGTTACCTGGCCTCCTCCCGCGGCCGGCGCCCCGCTCTCTCGCATGACAGGTGAGCGTTTATCGACTACAAGACTCGTACTCGACAAACGCTCAGTTTGCTGCTGTCATGGTGACCATGAGTACTCCACGAATGACCAAGCCGACCATTGGGGTGCTGGAGGTTCTCCTGGCCGCGACTGACGACGACCCCGCCTGGGGCCTGAAGATCTGCGCCGAGGCCGACTTGGGCTCCGGCACCGTCTACCCCATCCTGGAACGCCTCGCCGAGCGCGGCTGGGTCACGTCGTCCATCGAAACCGCCCCCCACCCCAGCCGTCCGCCCCGGCGCTTCTACCAGCTCACCGGAACCGGACGGCTCCAGGCGACCGAAGCGCTCCGTGCCCGCAGACAGCGGCGACACTTCTTCGGCGCAGCGGGAGCGAGTGCGTGATCCGCTACCTGCGCGCGTTCACACAGACTCTCGTTGGCAGAATCGCGTTTTTCTCGGCCGCCATGTTCGGCACCGCGTCGTGGCTCTCGATCGTGCTTCAGGCGCGGGACATGCAGCCGCTCGGCATGCGCGCCGCCGTTTTCGCGCTGGGAATCACCTTGGGCGTGGTGAGCCTCTTCGGCGTTGCCCATGCTGTGGCCGGCTTCCTCATCCACGGCTTGCGGGCGCAGCTCGACAGAGACGAAGCCGAGCAGGAAGTGATCCATCGGGAGCTCGTCACGTTCCGACAGAACGTGACGAGTTTTAGAGCCGAGATGGACGCGGCGTGCGCCGCCATCGAGGACCCCGTCGCACGTGAGCAGGTCCAGCAGGCCTATCTCGGGCGAAAGCTTGTCTTCACGTTCACCCTCAACGGGTACGAGGAGAGGGTCTCCCGGATCACCCAGAACGCTCGGTGGCGAGAGCGGAGGATCACCGCAGCCGAGATGCTCACCGGAGGCCGGGCCTGGCGCTACCTCTTGCGGGCTTGTGGTTCCCATCAGCCCGGTCAGGCGCTCACCTCCGTCGCTGCTCGGCTGGCCGGCTCGCGCCACGCCCACCTCCGCGAGGCATGGCAGGCAGACCTCGCGGGAGCCCCCGAATACGGCATCGAGGTCACACCCCGCCAAGCGCGTTTGCTGGGTTTGGGATTTGTACTCGCCGGGCTAAAGCTGCGCCTGCGCACCCTCGGAGCACCGCTGTGGGTACCGCTCGACTGGTTCTGAAGAGCAAGGCTCGCAGCAACAACACGATCTCCGTTGTCGTTGGTGCGGTAGCCATCTACTTCCAGAGCGCCAACGGCCTTCACGGCCTTCTGACCGAAGGCCTCGGCACCGGCGTCACCGTCTACGGACTCCTCCAGGCGGCCGTCGGCACCCTGCGCCGACACCGGGCGATCGAGCTCAGCGACCCGCCCGAGACGGTCGACCAGGCGCCCCGGTAGTCGTCAGATCCCGGATTGGCGCCACTCAGCTTCGGGGGCATGGTCTGGTGGCCTCGGACGGCAACACCCTGGACCGGCGCAAGACCTGGCGGCTGGAAGGCGCCGCCGGGCTGGACGCGGCCGCCTCCGTGCTCGGGATGGTCCGCTCGGAGGTGGGCGGCACCGCCCGGGGCGCCGGCCGCTCAGGTGCGCAGCATGCGATGGCAGTGAACGAGACCGTGCTCGCGTTCGTTCTCGGGGGCTGCGGGCTGCGGGCTGCGGGCTGCGGGCTGCGGGCCGGGGGCCGCGGGCGGGGTTGGGACGGTGCGTTCCTGGTCGACGGAGACCGAGTTCCTGCTGCCCGGCGGCAGGCGCAGGGTGCGGCCGGACGGTGTGTGGCGGGCGCCGGAGGTCGGGGTGCCGGTGTTGATGGTGGAGGTGGACCGCTCGACCATGGCTCCGGCCGATGTGGCGGCGAAGTTTCCCCGGTACCGCGAGCTGTTCCGCGCCAGGGTCCGCGACAACGACCCGGCCTTCGCCGGCCGTGAGCCGGTTGAGCGGACGGTGCACTGGTGGCGCCGCACCTGGCCCGGCCACACCCGGCCCGGGTACCCGCCGGTCGCGCTGGTCGTCACCGACGCCGGACCCCTCGCGCTGGCCAACCGGCAGCAGGCCGTCGCGGACCTGTCCGTCGACTGCTGGTGCGGCCGGTGGTGCAGGGAGGTCCGCGACTACAACGACGACGGGTGGCGCGAGTACGACGACGCCGTGCCCATCGTCGCGACCACCCTGGAGCTGCTGGCCGAGCACGGGCCGCTCGGGCCGGTGTGGTGGCGCTTGGGCCGCTCGGGTCGGCACTCCCTCATCGAGGCGCTGGAGAACCCGGACGACCGGGCCGCCTACGACCTGCGCCAGGACGCCCGCGAGGACGAGCAGCAACGCGTTCACCAGGAGCTGATGGACTTCCTGGCCTGTATCGACTGCGGCGACGTTCCCGGGGAGGAGAGCACCTGGGAGTACGGCTCCCAGGGACAGGTCGAGTGGACCCGCCGCCCCGGCGGCCACTGCTGGCCCTGCCACCAGGACCGCGAGGAACGCCTGGAACGGGAGTCCCAAGAACAGCTGGAGGCCGCCCGCACAGCCAACGCCGCGCTGCGCCCGTGCTGGTCGTGCCGGGGCTCGATTGGGGGGAAGGAGGGTTCGAAGCTGGAGCTGCGGGAGAAGGCCGGGCCGGACCGGCTGGAGTGCCCCGACTGCGTACAGGCCCGCGCCGCGAAGGACCTGGGCCCGCTGATGCTGCCGGTCCCGACCAAGCGCGAGCTGGTGGCCGCGCTGGTCTCCACTCCGGACGATCCGTGGTGGGAGGACCGCGTGCTGCACGCCAAGCTCTATCCGCCCAAGGACCGCGACAGGTGAAGGCAGGCGGCAGCCGGGGGTGCCTGCCGCAGGGTAGGAACGAGGGGCCGCGGTGCCAGCCTGATCGCTACTCTGGGGCAGTTCTCCGGACCGGAAAGGGGCCACTGTGCCCAGTCGGATGAAGGCTGTCATCGGCGCCGTGGTCATCGGCATGGCCAGTCTGCTGGTCCAAGCCGCCAGGAAGCGGCACGACGCCGTGGAGATTGAGGCAGACGAACTGCCTGCCCGGCTTCTGACACCTGCGGAACGCGAGTTCGACGCGATGGTGCACGAGGTCGCCGACGGCATGAGGAGCGTCAAGAGCGTCTTGACGTACGGCTTCAACGTGACAGCGGAGTTCTGGAGCGGTTCCAGGAAGCAAACTTGGCACGCGGACTACGTATTCGACAGCGAGACGGGCAACTACAAGTGGTCGTGCCCCTACCCGAGCGCGGGCGAGCCGCGGAGGTTCGGCGACGAGGTCCGACGGCGAATCAGGGGAGAAGGCTCGGAGTACTGGTAGTCGGATCTGTCCCGGGAGGGCAGAGCGGTCGACCGTGCCGCCACCACGCACCAGTGCAGCTGAGGGCCGGCCCTCAGCTGCACCCGGTTTGTCAGTCCTGATTACGCAGCGAACCGATGATGACTTTGTCTCGGCTGCGGCGCCAAGCGGTCCAGCCGTCAGCAGCGGTGTGAGCGGCGGCTACGGCCGCCCCGGAGGGAGTCCGGTACGCCTTGCCATCGAACTGCAGCCAGCCGTTGGGCAGGACGGTAGCGAGATGCTTCACGCCCAGGCGGGGACGTGACCAGTAGAGCTCCTCGCCAGCTACGAGGTCGCCCCTTTCCAACATTGGCGCCAGGCCGCCCGGTGTGGTGCTGGTAGCACTGCCAGAGCCGCCCTCGGCAACGCGGATGTCGATGTGGATGTCGTCGCCCACGGTCTTGGTTTCGACCGTGGCGTTAGGCAGTGAGACGCGGATGACTACGGCCACTTTGGAGCCCCCTAATCTAGGTCTTCCACTTCTCAGAATAGTACAACTTTGAGCCGTCGCGAGGTCGCTCTGTGTGACCTGTTGGCCGGTGTGGGGGTGTTTTGGCCTCGTTCGCCGTGTTGTCTGGACCTTTGGTTGGACCTATTGGGGACTCGGATAGGGTTGGTGTGGGTCGGGGTTTGGTGACTGTGTGTGGTGTTGGGTGGGGTCGGGGGTCGGGTCGGGGCCGGTTGGGGGGTCGGTCTGGTGTTGTGGGTTGTTTTCGGGGGTGAATTCCGCCGGATATTTGGCCCGGTTGTTTTAGCGGATTGGTTTCTGGTGGTGGTCTAAATTCGGGCCGGATTTGCGGGTCAGGGGTGCTGGCGGGGGTTGGTGTTTGGTTTCGTCCGGGCCGGGCCCGCCGCCCCTGGTGGCCGTGCCCGCCTTGCTGCGCCGCCGTCCGGGGCCGTCCGGGCCGCGCCGTGTCGCCGTCCTGCCGTGCTGGCCGCCGTCCGGGCCGTGTCCGCCGCTGCGCCCCCTCGCTGGGCGGCTGGGTGGCCGTCAGGCCGCCGTGGAGACAGTCCCGGCGCTGTCCTGGTGGTGCGGGTGGGTTCGCCGGCCGCCTCGGCGGTTCCCTGCGCCGCCAGGCGCCCCGCCTCCTGGTCGCCCGCCGTGCCGTGCGGGTCCGCTGCGCCGGCCTGCCGCTGCTGTGCCGTCGCTTGCCCGAAGTGCCCGGGGCCGGCCCGGTGGGGGCACAGTGACGGCAGGCCCGGGAGGATGGCCTCATGACCACGCGTCCTCCAGCCACCGGCCCGGACAGGCACCTGGCCACCGTCCGCGAGGTGGCCCTCATGTGGGCCGGGCACTACCCTGGGCCGTTCCCCGAGGTGCCGCTCGACGACAAGCTCGACCTGGCGTACCTGGACCTGACCGTGGCCGGCTGTGTCTCGACCTATCTCGGCAATGGGGGTGTTCCCGGTCACGGCCACCTCGGCATCCTCCGTAACTGCCTGCCGGAGCTTCAGACAGCCGTCGTCCTGCTGGAACGGTCTGCGGAGTACCACGAGGGCCTTACGGCCTTTCGGCGCCTGCTCACGATGGCGGAACTGATCCTCGCCGCCGGGTCCTGACCTCGCCGCCCGCCGCTGCACGCCGGCGTGGCCTGGTGCCGCGTCCCGCCGGTCCGTTGCTGGGCCCCTGGGCGCCGCCCTGGTCGGCCGGCAGGGCGTCCCGCTGCGCCGGGTCGCCGTCCGGGGTGCTGTGCCTGGCCGGTGCTGCGCCGCCGGGGCGGTGCGCGGGCCCGGCGGCGTCCGGGTCTGCTGCGCCCGCTTGGCCGCCGCCGTGCCGGGTCCGCGGTCCAGGCCGTGCCCCCGTCCGGGTGCCCGCTGTCGCCGTCCGGGCCTTGCTGCGCCGCTGTCTCGGAGACCGCGCCCCGTCCGGGTGTCTGCTGCCGCTGTCTGGGGCGGCCGGGTCCGCCGAGGAGGTCGGCCGTTGTCGGAGCCGGCCTTCTAGGTGGTCTTGCCCTGGTGGTGGCGCTCGGCGTCCGGGACGGGCGCCGCTTCGCTTGGGCCGTGCGGTGCTGCGCCCGGGGTGCTGTGCTTCTGGTTGCCGTTCTGGTCGGCCGTCAGGCCGATTGCCCGTCAGAGACGGAGCCAGTTGTCGGAGCTCGGGATGCGGATCCCGCCGTACAGGTGGTCGTCCGGGTCGCCCTGATAGCAGCCCGAGCCGTCGCACCCGGGGCACGTGGCGCTGATGAGGTGGGTCTCGTCCGGACCGTCCGGGATGTCGACCTCCCCGGATCCGCCACAGTCGCTGCATTGGTACCAGTACTCGGGGTCCTCCACCTTGCCCTGGCCGTCACACACGGCGCACCCGGCGCTGCCGGGGCCGCCCGAGCCGTCGCAGTTGTCGCATTTGTACCAGAACTGCTTGTTCTCCACCGATACCTCGCTCATCCAGCTGTGTGGTGGAAGTGTGCCGCACCACCCGGTTGCCCCGTGTCGTGCCGCTCTCAGCTGCTTGTTGGGGGCGGGTGGGCGTGTTGCACCCCGTGTTGCACCGGGTGGCGCCGGCTGGCCGGCCTCGACGGCCCGCCCGCGTCGCCCGGTGCCGGGCCCTGGCCGTCGTCCTGGTCGTCCGCCAGGCCGTCCGTTGCGCCGGTCTCGGCCGTCCGGCCGTTGTGCCCGTACCCGTCCTGGCCGCCCGGTGCCGTGCCCCGCTGCGCCCCGCCCTGGCGGCCGTCGTGGCCGCCGTCCTGGTCCGGCGTTCGGTTTGGTATCGCCACTCCGGGAATTGCCCGGGTGACGCTGGCGGGATTTTCTGGGCGGTTGGGAAGGGCGGTCGTCGTGTCGGAAATGGGGGCCGTAGGCCCCTTTCCGAGGCACCCGAATTCGATTCCCCGCCGCTGCGCCATGAAAAGGGTTCGGATTGCCGCTGGAAAGGGTGTGGGAGGGAGTTCGGATGCCCGCCGGGAGTGCGGCCGGATGGAGGCGTGATGGGCGGTTGTCGAGAGGTTGCCTGTTCGCCGATGGCGCCCGCCGGGGAATCGGTAGGATAGAGCTGTACGGAAGCCGGTGATACGCCGCCTGAAACCCCTTGAAAACCCTCCGGATTCCGGTCGGGAGTCTGCGGTTGAGGGCCCGCCAGCTACCGCCGTGCGGGGCGCTCGTGAGGGCCCGCCACCCGGTGCCGGGGAGGCCGAGCCGGGGCCGATGCCCGGAGGTTGCTCCCGAGGGCCGCAGGCCCCGCCCTAGGGGCGCCGGATGGGCCGTCGGCCCAGCAACCAGGCGGCTGACCGGCCACCGGCCGGGACCGGCGGAGGGCCCCCGGGGGTGGGGTTGTGACTGATACCCGAAGTCCGCGTCACATCGTCAACGCCGAGGGCCGCAGGCCCCGGCCGGCACTCCCGCCCGTCCGGAAGGATGGGCCACTACCCGAGTTTCGCGTCACATCGTCAACGCTCGCCCCCGGGCGCAGCCCGGGAAACCATGCCAGCGAACCGGCCCGTAGGGCCGTGAAAACACCAGGCGAACAAGACGGGAAAGCCGACCGGTTGACGGGCCGTAGGCCCGGGGAAAAGCCCCAGGAAAGGCGGAGCGCAGCGACGCCCGACGCCCGCCCCAACGGCGCGCACCAAGCCCAAGGATTCGCCACCGGCGAATTCCCCCAACCACCCACCGCCCGCCGAGGCGTAGCCGAGGCCAACGCCACGCATGGTGACGGCGTAGCCGGCACCCCCGGCTGACGCCGCGTCAGCGGCGCCCCGGCCGCCAGGCCGGGGGGTAAGGCCCCCAGGGC
>NZ_JBHVPZ010000043.1:41707-62372 GCF_042887135.1 Kitasatospora sp. NPDC057965 | reverse complement strand
GTCACGTCAAAACGCGCCACGTCCTCGAGTTCTACCAGAGACACTGGCCCGAAACTGAGTCACTCCAAGATCCGAACCTTGAACAGCTCCTAGGGCGTGTTTCGAAAGTGCTGGTCATAGCCACTCATTGATGGCTGCGACCAGCACGGTCGCTTCGTAGCGAACGGCGAGCTTGTCATACCGCGTGGCGATCGCGCGGTGGCGCTTGAGGCGGTTGATCCCGCACTCCACCGCGTGGCGCTCCTTGTAGTCGTCCCTGTCGAACTTCGGTGGCCGCCCGCCGTGGGAACCGCGTTTCATGCGGTTCGTGACCTGGTCCCGCTTCTCGGGGATCGTGCAGCCGACGTGGCGTCTTCGCAGGTAGACGCGGTTCGCGCGGGACCCGTACGCCTTGTCGGCGCGGACCCTGTGCGGCCGTGTGCGCGGGCGTCCCGGGCCCAGGCGCGGCACCCGGATTCGGTCCAGGACGACCTGGAACTGCGGGGAGTCGCCATGCTGTCCGGCGGTGATGACGAGCGACATAGGCTTCTGCGCCTGCTCGACCGCCAGGTGGATCTTGGAGGTCAGTCCGCCGCGGGAGCGTCCGAGCCCGTGGTCATCGGGCTCGGTGAAGACGCCGCCGGGCGGCTCGACCTGCAGGTCCCCCTTTTACACGCACCGGCTGCATGCTGGTGTGCGCGAACGATCGTGGAGTCTACGGAGATGTCCCAGGTGATCAGGCGCTTCGCATCGGCCCGGGCCTGGAGCTGTTCGAGGACCCAGTGCCATGCGCCGTCACGCTGCCAGCGGCGAAACAGTCCGTACACCGTCCCCCATGGCCCGTAGCGCGCCGGCAGGTCCCTCCATGGCATGCCGGTGCGGGTGCGGAACCGTATGCCGTTGATTAGCTGCCGCTTGGCGTGCAGCGGAGGCCGGCCGGGCTTGACGCCCTGCGGCAGCAGCGGTTCCAGCACTGCCCACTGGGCGTCCGTCAGATCTCCCCGGGCCATGGAACGTGATCATCGCCTGGCTTTGATCCATTTCTGGGGGCGGGCCGCTTCCTTCAGCCGGTCCTCGGCGCCGGCTCCACGGGTGGCGGCTCGGATGAGTAGCGAGCCCTGTTGGCGTTGAAATGGGCCAGGTAGTAGGTGACACCGTCGAGGTGCAGCTCCATGGGCGGAGGATCGGTGACCAGGTGGGTCCAACTGTGCCGGCCGTCCAGCTGCGCCTCCATCTTCGGAGTGTTCCAAGAGCGCGCCCACCTCTCCGCCTCTTCCGGGGACCACAGGAAGCGGGCGCCGGACTCCTTCTCCCCACCGAGCTCCGCCGCTGTCAACGCCCTTACCAGCGCTGGGCTGTAGACGGCGCGGACTCGGAAGTTCACGAGGAACCGCCTCTTGATCACGATTCGCGCGTAACGACGGCTGTTGCCCCGGTGGCGTCCGGCGACGATGACGCTTTCGCCGCCATCACCCCAGCCCGGCGGTGCGACCCACACCTTCGCCCCCGGCGCGAAGTGCCGATGCCCCTTGCGAATCTCCAGCCCGCCTTCGCCCTGGCTGGTCTCCGGAGCAATGTTGGCCACGATGCACAGGCCCAGCGGCTCAGGTCCAGTTCCATCCGTCATGGATGCCATCATCGCCAGGTCCGCGCACGGTGTCGCGTTCTTTTTGCGGGCCAGGCTCGCGGCACGGAGCCATCGCGACACCGGGACCGTGCTGGTCACAGCCATCAACGAGCGGCTGTGACCAGCACTTTCAAAACACGCCTTAGTGCTGTGACCGCATGGGTTCGCCGGGTTGGCGCTGTCGGGCCATCGGCCGGTTGGATGTCGCGAGACGTTCAGCTCGGAAGGGGAGCGGTGGCAGAGCCGGTCAGGGTCCGCAGACTCACGGACCATGAAGGACAGCAGTTGTAGCGGATCGTGCGACGAGGCAGTACCAGCTCGGTGCGGCATCGGCGGGCGATGATGCTGCTGGCCTCGGCCGGTGGGAACCGGGTGCCGGTGATTGCCCGGCTCGTGCTGGCGGACGAGGACACGGTGCGGGATGTGATCCATCGGTTCAACGAGATCGGCCTGGCCGGCCTGGACCCTCGGTGGGCGGGAGGTCGTCCCCGCCTGCTCAGTCCTGACGACGAGGACTTCGTCGTTCAGACGGCCACCACCCGCCCGGCCAAGCTCGGGCAGCCTTTCACCCGCTGGTCCATCCGCAAACTGCTGGCCTACCTGCGTCGGGTTCACGGCCGGGTGATCCGGATCGGCCATGAGGCCCTGCGCTGCCTGCTCGCCCGGCGTGGTGTCACCTTCCAGCGCACCAAGACGTGGAAGGAGTTCACAGACCCCGAGTGCGACGTCAAGCTCGATCGGATCGAACACCCCGACCAACGCCTCCTGGGCCAACCCGATCGAGGCCCACTTCGGACCACTGCGGCAGTTCACCCTCGCCAACTCCAACCACCCGAACCACACGGTCCAGACCCGCGCGCTGCATGCCTACCTGCGCTGGCGCAACACCAACGCCCGCCAAGCGCAGCGAGCGCGCCCGCATCCGCAGCGAGAAGGGCATCCACGGGGGCGGCCGTCTTTCGGCACGGCCGCGTGATCAGTCACGTCTGCGAGGAACAGGACAAAACTCAATGGCGAGGCCGCCCGCCTCATGCTGGAGTGGGCGGATGGATCATGAAGAAGTGCTCGCCCTGTTCGACCGCCAGATGAGGCGCGACGCGCAGCCCGACGGTGCCGGAGCCCGCGTCGAGCGTGACGGCGACGTCGTGCGGCAGGTCGGCGAGGATCACGACTGGAACGGTGTCCTCTGGTCGGACCTCGACGATGCCACGGCGGATGCGGCGATCGCGGCGCAGGTGCGCTACTTCGGCACGCTGGGGCGCGAGTTCGAGTGGAAGGCATACGCCCACGACCGGCCCGGCGATCTCGGGAGGCGGCTGCGGTCGGCCGGGTTCACAGCCGAGCCCGAGGAAGCGGTGATGGTCGCCCGGATCCAGGATCTGCCGGCCGACATCGCGCTGCCCGAGGGCGTCCGCCTGCTCTCGGTGACCGATCCCGCGGGAGTGGATCTCGTGGTGGACGTCCACGAGCAGGCCTTCGGCACCAGCGGCGCCGGTCTGCGGCAGCGGCTGCTCGCCCAACTGACCCAGGACTCGGAAACGGTCAGCATGGTCGTTGCGATGGCCGGCGACCTGCCCGTCTGCTCGGCGCGGATGGAACTGAACCCGGGCACGGAGTTCGCGGGCCTTTGGGGCGGCGGCACTGTGACCGCCTGGCGAGGCCGGGGTATCTACCGGGCCTTGGTCGCCCATCGCGCCCGGATCGCCGCCGGCCTCGGCTACCGCTACCTTCAGGTCGACGCAACCGACCAGAGCCGCCCCATTCTGCAACGACTCGGGTTCGCCATCCTGAGTACCACGACTCCATACGTCTACCCGCCCCAGCGCAACGACCGCGAAGCGTAGCGCGGCAACGCCGCCATCGGGCACACCCGGTGAACCTTCTCGGTCGCAGCGCTAGGGATCGGCGTCAAGGATCACACCCGCAGGGGGAGTGAGGCGAGGGTGGCACCGGCGTGGTCGGTTTCTGCACGGTGCCGGCCGGTGTCGACAACAGGCTCGGCGAGTTGACCAGCGGGTTGCGTCGTCGGGCCGCTCGGCGATGAAGCAGGTGCCGGGTGACTTCAATGGCGACAGCCGGGCAGGGCCAGCGGTGAGGTCCGGGTGCGACGAGGGCCGGATCAGCCGGAACACCTTGCTGTCGAACGCGTTCGGTCTTTACAGCGGCTTCACCACTGACGGCTGGACGGCTTCCGTCATCCGACTCCCGTCATCCGGCTCCGGTGGTCCGGCTTGCGTGGTCGGGCGGGCCGGTGTCCGGTTGCGGTGATGTCGGTCCGCTGGCGTGGAGGGCTTCGTCGCCTGGCCGGTTGCGGAGCCGGGGAGAACGGACTCGGGGAGAACCCTGAGGGAGCCCGTGCTGTGTCAGGGTTCTTCCAGGGGTGGTGGCCATGGCGGTCTGCCGCCGGTCCGTGGTCCTATCGGGTCGAGGGGGACGAGCCAGGGAACTCCGTCGTATCAGGAGAGGCCAGGCCATCGGATGAATCGTCGTACCGTGCACCGGACCAGCCGTGCCACCGCCACACCCACCGCCACCGCCACACCCACCGCCACGCCCGCGCGGGCCCGCCGTCGGCTCGCCGCGGTGCTCGCGGCGACCGCCGTGCTCACGCTCGCCGCTGTCCCCGGACCCGCCGCCGCGGCCGGCGGCGGCGCCGTGCCACAGGACGGCGCGGATCCTCAGCTCCAGTCGCGTTACATCACCATGCCGGACGGTGTGCGTATCGCTGTCGATGTCTACATCCCCGCAGGTACCGCTCCCGGCGCCGCTCTGCCGACCGTTCTGTCCGTGCAGCGTTACTGGCGCGCCCGGGTGCAGGCCGGCGACAGCGGCGGCATCACTGAAGCCGCTCGCCGCTGGACCGCCCGCGGTTACGCCTACGTCACCGCCGACCTGCGCGGCACCGGTGCCTCTTTCGGGACCCTGACCTCCGAGCCCAGCGACGAGGCCGCCGCCGACGCGGGTCCGCTCAGTGACTGGATCGCCGCCCAGCCGTGGTCCAACGGCCGGGTCGGTACCACCGGCGAATCCTACGGTGGCGACACCGCCATGCTCGCCGCGTCCCTCGGCAACCATCACATCGCCGCCGCCGCGCCGATCTCCTACGACTTCGACGTCTACGAGGACCTGGCGCGCCCGGGCGGTGTGCTCATCGAGCCCCGGCTCGGCCCGTACGCGATGCTGCTGCGCATCCTCGACGGGACCGGCGGCACCACGTGCGAGAGCGACGAGCAGACCCGCGAGCTGTGCGACCTCGCCGGACTGCACGGTGTCACCCCGCGTCCGGTGGACGGCCCGGACGGTCCCGCGCTGCTGGCCGCCGCCCGGGCCGAGCACGTCGCCAACGTCAACCAGGTCGAGATGGCGCACGCCGGTACGCACCGTGACTACCGGGACGGGCTCAAGGCGTGGAAGACCGGCAGTATCGCCGAACGCACCGAGGCCATCGAGGCGGGCGGTGTGCCGGTGTTCACCAGGGCGGGCTGGCTCGACGCGGGTACCGCCAACGGCGTGCTCTCCCAGTTCAGTGCCCTGTCCAACACGCAGGACGACTGGATCGGCCCGTGGAACCACGGCGCGACGTGGTTCGCCGACCCGTTCCGACCGGCCCGTGCGCTCACCAGCGCCGAACGCCACGACAACGAACAACGCGTCGTCGCCTTCTTCGACCACTACGTGCGCGACGGGGCTCGCCCGGACGGCCGCCGCCGGGTGCACTACTACACCTTCAACGAGGGCGCCTGGCGCACCACCGACCGGTGGCCGGTGGCCGGTACCCGTACCCGCCGGTTCCACCTCGGCGAGGACCACACCCTCCAGCGCCGCCACCCGTCGCGCGCCGGCGCCGACCAACTGGTCCTCGACCCGAGCGCCGGCACCGGGCAGTCCGACCGCTGGAACACCAACCTCGGCGGCGATCCGGTCAGCTACCCCGACCGCGCGGCCGTGGACGCCAAACTGCTCAGCTACACCACCGCCCCGCTGACCGAGGACACCCGTGTCACCGGCAACGGCAAGGTCACCCTCGACGTCACCGGCCTGGCGGGCTCCGATCGGGGCGCGTTGCACGTCTACCTGGAGCACGTCGCCCCCGACGGCCGTGTCACCTACCTCACCGAAGGTCAACTCGCCCTCACCGAACGGGCCGTGGCCGACCGGGCCGACAACCCCGACTGGCGTCGGCTGCGTACGCCCCGGACCTACGCCGGCGCCGACTCCGCGCCCTTCCCGCAGGGCAGCGCCCAGCGGGTGGTGATCGACCTGCAGCCGGTCTCGGCGCTGTTCCGCGCGGGCGACCGGATCCGGCTGAGCGTCGCGGCCGCCAACCCCGACTCCTTCGAACTGCTCCCGGCCGACGGGCGGGCCGCCTACCTGATCGGCCACGGCGGCACGCGGGCCTCGACACTGGACCTGCCGGTGGTCGGCTGACCCCCCGCCGGACACCCGCCCCCGCCCGGCGCAGACCGCCGGGGGTCGTCGGCAGCCTCGACGACGCCCGGCGCGCTGGAGCGGGCCTGCCCCGACGCGGACGACCCCGGCCGCACGGTCGTCCGCGACAACAGCGGGTGCTGAGCGCCACGAGGTCGCGGTCGCGTGCGGCTTTCCACCGGCGCCGAGCCCGGGGGATTCGGTGGTCGCTCCTTCAGGCGGGCTGTGACGTCTTTCGGACGCTGCTCGGCCTGCTGCTTTCTGCCGGTGTCGGCGATGCCGGGAAAGCCCCCGCACGGCTGTGGGGAGGACAGTTGACGGGCGGGTGCCAAGACCCGCCGAGGGACAGTCGTTGTCAGTGCGGGAGCGCCCGGAGGGCGGAGCCGAGGTCGCTGCCGGAAGGGCGCGTCGCGATGAACTCCGGCTCGAAGAGGTGGCCCGGGTACCAGAGGCCGTCGGCTTCCACCACGGCGTGGTCGCCGAAAGCGATCGCCCGGGTGGCGGGCAGCCGGTGGCTGAAGTCCGCGGAGATGGCGGTCAACTGGTCGGTGGGGAGGAGGGTGGCGTTCGTGCGGCCGGTGAAGGCGTTGATGTCGGTGATGGTCCAGTCCTCGGGCAGGGGGCGGTCGGTGAGTTCGAGGACGGCGAAACCCAGACGCGGGCGGATCCAGTCGCCGTCGCGTTCGATGCCGAGCACTCCGCCGAGGAAGACCATCGAGCGGATCCCGTCCGGCCGCTGCCACCTGTACGGGACACGGGAGAGGTGGGACGGGAACCGGCCGTCGTGGATGACGTCGCCGACGGCCGGCTGTGGGCCGTCGGCGAAGTAGCCGTGGGCGAAGAAGGCGGTGATCCAGCCGGTGACCCGCGCGCCGCCGGAGGCGGACTGCCACTTGTAGATCGACCGCCAGAAGTCCTGGTCGACCGGCTCGCCGGCGGCCGTGGCGGCGATGGTGGCGAGCACCGGTCGCAGGTTCCGCAGCCACGGCCGCAGACCCGCGAACCGCCCCTCCAGCTCGCGGACCCGGACGGTCAGCCGATGCCAGTCCTGGGCGGTGCCCTCCAGCCGGATCCGGGGAATGCCGCAGAGCGTATGCCAGCGGAAGTCGTAGTAGGGGCTGACCACGTCCATCAGCGCGACCAGGGTCGCGGAGGCGTCCACGGGCGTGGTGGTGGAGAACGTCGGCTGGAGAAGGTCCGCGACATCGTCGCCGATCCGCTCCCGGAGAGGCCGCTGGATCAAGTGGAGGGACTGTTGCCAGTCGGGTTCGTGCAGCAGCGAGTCGTCACGGACGGTGATGAGCTGCTTCTCGCCCGGGGTGTCGGTGAAGAGTTCGGCATAGGTGTCACTGTTCAGCCGGACATGGGTGGCGACCTCGTGGACCACCGTGTACCACAGCAGGTCGGGGGAGAGGCTCAGCGGCAGGTGGGCGCAGAAGCACAGGTGCAGCGCGCGCAGCAGCAGGCTGGAGCCGGATGCGTCCCGCTTGTCCGGCGGGGACCCGAGCAGGGCGCCGGTGGACCGGTGATGCACGGTGAAGCCCTCGCGGACCACCGTACGCAGGAAGCCGTCGTTGCCGAGGTCGGTGAGCGTGGCGGCGAGTTCGGCTGCCTCCTCGGTGTCGTCCAGCGGCAGGTCGAAGTCGACGGCCATCTCTCATCCCCCAGAAAACGTGATCGAGCCCGTCGCCCGGACTGTGGAAGGCGGGTCCGATAGTAGTACGGGGAGTATCGGCCGGCGGCAGGATGTCCTCCTCGCCGTCGATGCCTGGCGCGCCCTGCCCGCGTCGCGCGCGGCGGATCAAAAACGCGTTGGCCGGTCCGTCGTGGAGCTGCGATGATCCCCGCGTCTCTGCGGCGGAGGGCATGTGTTCGTCTTTGTGTGTGCTGGGTGTGGCGCCAGACTGACCGAGCCGCTGTCCCAGATGGAGCTGCCGGCCCACGCCCATCAGAGGTACGGGAACGGGATTCAGCTCCCGGTTCTCATGGAGCCGGGCACGTTCGCCGTCGAACCGGAGCCCTGGGGGCACCCGTGGCGAAGGTGGGAGGAGATCGATCCGGACGAGGCGGCAGCGCGGGGCGTCTACGCTCCGGTCCACGCCTTGTCCGAGGGCCCGTCCGGCACCATCGTCATCGCACCGGGGGACACCTGCGGCACCGTGCTCGTTCCGGAGCGAGCCGGTGGCTACTGCTGTGGCCTCGACTGGGGTGACGGCCCCAACATGGCTTGCGAGGCGTGCGGCCTGCCCGTGGCGAACCGCATCGACGACTGCTCGCTCTGGCAGGCGGTCTGGCTCGCGCCGGACGCCGTGCACCGCCTGCCCGTCGACGACGGCGACATCGCGATCCTCTCCTGGGCGGAACTGTTGGTGGAGGGGAAGGCCTCACCCCCGAGCGTGCCGATCACGAGATGGGGCTCGACGCTCGGGCTGGACCACTGGTGGTCATGGAACCCGCAGTGGGAGGCGGCAGCCGGCCGGGCGCTGGCCCACCTGCTGGCCGCCTCGGACGGCCGGCCGGTGACCGTCCCGCACGGTCTGATCGCGGAAGTGTTCCAACGTGCCCTCGACGCCCTGCTGCCCGCGGTCCAGCCGGCGCGGCGCGCCGTCCTGGCCGGACCCGGACTGCCCGCCCCCGATGCGGATGCCGACATGGTCATCGTGCCGACCCACCCGCAGACGGGGGAACTCTGGAGTCCGGCCGGCCCGGTGGCATCGGCCTACTCGGTGCCGCTGCCGTTCGGGGTGTGGACGTGGATGGCCTTCCCCGAGCCACACCTCCTCCTCCCCGTGTCAGGAACCATGCCTGACGGCGTTCTCCGCGACGACCCGCCCGCGCCGCGTGCCCACCACCTGTTCCGAGCCGACCGGGGAATCTTCCAGCACACGCTGGTCCGGTTGCCGGCCGTCCGCAGGCCGTGGCTGCGTGAGGTCCTGGAGAACCTCACGCAACACATGCGCGCCGGCCTCTTCTAGCCGACCGGCGGGGAACACCGGTACGCCCTCTTCGGGACTGCCGTTGACCGGAATGGCGGCAGCCGGGAGTTGGTCACCCGGCGGGGTGACCAACTCCCGGCCTTCGCAAGGCCCCCGCATGTCACGGCCCGGCACTGACACCGGCACTGCCACCAGCTCTCCCACCGGCCGCCCAGGCCGCTCCACTCCGTGCTCGGCGAGCTGTGCGGGCCGCTCCTGGGGGCATCGCCTGCCTGGGCTTGGTGTCGGTGAGGGAGGTGGGTCTGCTCGGCGGCCGCAGGCCGTGGGTCGGGCTCGATGCCGGGCACGGTCGGCAGGTCCCGCTGGTCCGCCTCGAGTTCGGCCCGGCCGGCCCGCTGCGTCCGTGCTCGGCGGCCCGGTGGGTGGTCAGCGGCACAGGGCCGTGTCGAGTGCGTCGGTGAGGTGTGTGGCAGTGGGTTCGTCGGGGACGGTGGTGAGGGTGATGTTCGCGGCGCGGCCGTCCTGGGTGACGGCGCCGCGGGTGCGGTGACCGGGGGAGGTGCCGCCGTGGCCCCAGGCGAGGCCGCCGCAGGTCAGCGGCCTGCTCTGGATGCCGAGGCCGTAGCGGACGCCGGGGCCCAGGACCTCGGCGGGGACGGTGGTGAGCATCTGGGCGAGTTGGGTGGCGGGCAGTAGACGGCCTTTCAGGAGCGCGGTGTAGAAGGTGTTGAGGTCGGTGTTGGTGGACACGAGGGCGCCCGCGGCCCAGGCCATCGAGGTGTCCATCTCGGTGTAGTCGATCAGCGGCGCGTCGGGGGCGGTGCGCAGGTAGCCGTGGGGGTGGGCCTCGTGGATCGTCGTGTCGCCGGGGAGGGGGACGTAGGTGTGGCGCAGGCCGATCCGGTCGATGACGCGCCTGGTGACCTCCTCGCCGAAGGGGCGTCCGGTGACCTTCTGGATGATCAGGCCGGCCACCAGGTAGTTGGTGTTGTTGTAGTCCCAGCCGGTTCCGGCGGGGAACAGCGCTTTCTGGGCCAGTGCCTCGTCGAGGAGTTCACGCGGCTCGAAGTACCGGTACTGGATGGTGGTGAAGTCGGCCAGCGCGGGGGCGTTCATGTAGTCGGGCAGGCCGCTGGTGTGCTGGAGCAGCTGGCGGACCGTGATGGTGCGGCCGTCGATGCCCTCGCCGCGCAGGAGGCCCGGCAGGTAGGTGTCGACGGCCGCGTCGAGGCCGACCTTGCCCTCGGCGACCAGTTGCAGGACGACGACGGCGGTGAAGGCCTTGGTGTTGCTGCCGGCCCGGATCTGCCCGTCGACCGGGACCCTGGCCCCGGTGGCCAGGTCGCCGACACCGGCGGTGTAGGTGCGGCTGCGGCCGTCGCGGCCCTTGACGGTGGCGAGGGCCGCGGGCATCCCGTCCTGGTCCACCAGCGCGTCGAGGCGCTGCTGCACGACGTCCGGGCGCGGTACGGCCGTGGCCTGGTACGGGGCGAGGACGGTCAGGGCGAGGGCGGCGGCGGCCGTGGCCGTCGTGGCGTGCCGTGCGAGGCGCACGCGGTGTGCCCTGTGCTGTGGGGCGTGTTCGTTCATCGGGGGCTCCGGTACCGGGAGGCGAGGGGGAGGTGTGGGGCGGTGCGGCAGGGTGGCAGGTGCCGGGGTCAGCGGCACAGTGCCTCGTCGACCGCCTGCGCGATGTGGTCCATGGTGTCGCCGTCGGGGATCGTGGTGACGGCGATGTTCACGACGCGGCCGTCGTCGGTGGTGCCGCCGGCGGTGTAGTAGCCCGGGATCGTTCCGCCGTGTCCCCAGGCGACGCCGCCGCAGGACAGCGGGCGGCTCACCAGGCCCAGTCCGTAGCCCATGGAGGGGCCGGCCGCCTCGGCGGGGTCGGCCGCCCGGGCGGGGACGGTGGTGCGCATCTGGGCGAGCTGGGCGGCGGGCAGCAGCCGGCCTTCCAGCAGCGCGCCGTAGAACCGGGTGATGTCGGTGTTGGTCGAGACGACCGCGCCGGCCGCCCAGCCCCAGGACGGGTCCAGTTCGGTGTAGTCGCGCAGCGACCCGTCGGCGGCGCGCTGGTAGCCGTGGGGGTGGGCCTCGTGGATCGTCGTGTCGCCGGGGAGGGGGACGTAGGTGTGGCGCAGGCCGATCCGGTCGATGACGCGCCTGGTGACCTCCTCGCCGAAGGGGCGTCCGGTGACCTTCTGGATGATCAGGCCCGCCAGCAGGTAGTTGGTGTTGCTGTACTCCCACTGGGCGCCGGGCGCGAAGTGGGCCTTCTGCGCGAGCGCGGCGTCGAGGAGTTCACGCGGCTCGTAGTAGCGGCGGGGGGCGTTGAGTATGACCTCCTTGTCCAGGTAGTCGGGCAGGCCGCTGGTGTGCTGGAGCAGCTGGCGGACCGTGATGGCGCGGTCGTCGATGCCCTCGCCGCGCAGGAGGCCCGGCAGGTAGGTGTCCACGTTCGTGTCGAGGCCGACCTTGCCCTCGGCGACCAGCTGCAGGACGACGACGGCGGTGAAGGCCTTGGTGTTGCTGCCGGCCCGGATCTGCCCGTCGACCGGCACCTTGGCCATGGTGGTCGCGTTGCCGACACCGGCGGTGTAGGTGCGGGTGCGGCCGTCGCGGCCCTTGACGGTGGCGAGGGCGGCGGGCATTCCGTCCCGCTCGACCAGCGCGTCGAGGCGCTGCTGCACGGCGTCCGGCCGCGGGCCGGCGAAGGCCGCGGACGGTGCCAGGACGCCGGCCGCCACGGCGCCGGCCACGGCGGCGGCAGTCACGGCGGTCACGGCCGCCGCCCGGCGCCGGCCACCGCGCGGGCGGTTGGGAAGGTGGTGCTGCGGTGCGTGCTCGTTCACGGGAAAGCCCCTTCTGGGTAGGGCGCCGGAGCTCTTCTCGGCGCCCTCCAAGAGGACCATCCGACGGGCCGTCAATCCGTCCGCGCGAAGGACGAGACCGCACCCGGGAACGTGGTCCGGGCCGTGGCCGGGCACGGGAGCGTACTCCCGGGGCCGCCTCGGCGGAGCACCCCCGAGGCGGCCCCGGTGGCCCTGTGACGCGCGGCGTCGGAAGGGTGGAGGCGGGGGAGGGCCGGGGGCGGGGGGTGGTGGTCAGTGCGGGCGGGCGGTGGACTGGCGTTCGTGCAGGGTCGCGGGCACGATCCTCGGTGCTGCCGATCCCGGTTCGCCGGCGAGGCGTTGGAGCAGGAGTTCCATGGCGAGCCTGCCGGTGGCCTCGGGGGAGAGGTCGAGGGCGGTGATGGCGGGAGTGGCGAACCGGGTCTGCTCGCTGTCCGATCCCGCGGCGATGAGCAGGCGGTCGGGAATGTCCCAGCCGAGGGCGATCGCGGTGCGGGCGATGCTGGCGGCGTGGCGGCCGGTGCTGGCGAAGACGGCGTCCGGGGGGTTGGGGCGGGACAGCAGCAGTGTGCCGATCTCGGCGCCGGCCGTCTCGCCGCGTTTTTCGGGGACCCGTTCCAGGATCGGTTCCTGGCCGTGTTCGTGGGCCCATGACAGGTAGGCCTCGACCGTGTCGTGGTTCCAGGCGTTGTCGTCCGTGCCCGCGACGACGGCGATCCGGCGGGCGCCGCGTTCGAAGAGCAGGTCGAGTACGCGCCGGGTCTCGGCGCGGTTGTCCGTGTCGGTCCACCAGATGTGTTCGGGGCGGGCGGGGTCGCGGCCGGTGGAGACCACGGGCAGCCCCCGGTCGAGGAGTTCGGCCAGGACCGGGTCGCCGACGAACGGGTCGACGACGATACCGCCGTCCAGGTTCATGGCGGCGGGGACGGACCGGCGCGTGAGGTCGGGGACGAGCATGAGTCCGAAGCCGTGGTCGAGCGCCGCGGTCGCGGCGGCTCCGGCCAGCCGCACGAAGTAGTCCACGCCCTGCAGTGTGTAGCCGATGGCGTCCAGCGGGCGGATGGCCAGCGCGATCACCCCCGTGCGGCCGCCACGCAGACTCTGGGCGATGGGGTTGGCCTGGTAGCGCAGTTCGGCGGCGGTGCGCAGGATGCGCTCGCGCGTCGCCGCCGCCACCGAGCCCTTTCCGTTGAGCACATGCGAGACGGTGGTCGCCGACACACCGGCCGCCCGCGCCACGTCGCGGATCGTCACTCTCCCCGACGGAGCCATCACGCGTTGTCCAGCCTTTCCGGATGTTGGCAAAAAGATACCACCAAAACGATTGACCAAAACGTTTTGGTAGGTGAGTCTACCGGTCTGAGTTGTCCACTCCCGCTGGATGCGGACCCCCACGTGCGCCCATCGTGGCGCCGCCGCATGCCCGGGGACAGGCCAGGAAGGACCGGAAGTGCGCAAGAGAGCGTTTGTCGCCGTCGCGATCGCGGGCGTGATCTCGCTGGCCGGGTGCGGAAACCCGGCGCAGTCATCGAGCGCCGACCAGGGCGCGGGCGCGGGAACGCGCGTCGACACCCCCGCCGCCAGGGCCGAGGTGGACCGGGTGACCTGGAACGTTCCCTACGGCGAGCCCACCTCGCTGGACCCCCTCAAGTCCTACAACTACCCGGAGAACGAGGTCCTCTCGAACCTCTGCGAAAGCCTGATGCGGATCAACCCCGACTTCTCGGTCACCCCGGGACTGGCTGAGTCGGCGGAGCACCCCACACCCACCACCTGGGTGTACAACCTGCGCAAGGGCGTGCGGTTCTGGGACGGCCAGGAGATGACGGCCGACGACGTCGTCTTCAGTCTCAAGCGCCACCTGGACCCCGCCGAGGGCTCCTTCTGGGCCGCGGACATGCTCACCGGCAACATCGCGGGCGTCGAGAAGACCGGCGACCTCCAGGTCACCGTCACCCTCAAGACACCGGACGTGGTCATCAACGACTACATGGCGACCCCACTGGGCGCCGTCACCCAGGCCGCGTTCACCCAGCAGGCCGGCACCGGGTTCGGCACCCCGGACAAGGGCGTCATGTGCACGGGCCCCTTCCAGCTCAAGTCGTGGGAGAAGGGCTCCCAGATCAGGCTGACGCGCAACGACGCGTACTGGGACCAGACGCTCAAGGCGAAGGCCAAGGAGTTCGACTTCCGCTTCATCACGGACCCGGCCACCCTCACCAACGCGCTGAAGACCGGCGAGATCGACGGCACCTACGACGTGCCGACCGACGCCGTCGACCAGCTGTCCAACGCCACCAACGGCACCCTCTACCTGGGCAGGTCCATGCAGATGGTGGCCGTCATCGGCACCGGCGAAGGCCCCTTCGCCGACCCGCGGCTGCGCACCGCCCTGCTGATGGCCACCGACCGCGAGGCCATCGGCAGGACCGTCTTCGCCGGCACCGCCACGCCCCTGCGCTCCGTGGTGCCCCCGGGCAGCTACTCCTACGGGTCCGCCGCGTACGAGAGCGCCTACGACAAGCTGCCGCCCACCACGGTGGACATCGAGGGCGCCAAGAAGCTGGTCGAGGAGGCCGGAAGGCCCAGCGGGCCGATCACCATCGCCTATCCCAGCGAGCGGCGCGTCTACGAGGACCTCCTTGCCGAGGTGCAGAGCGCCGGCAAGAAGATCGGACTCGACGTCCAGCCCAAGGGCGTCCCGAGCGCACGGTACGGCGCCTTCTTCTCCGACGCCGAGGCCCGCAAGGGCTACTCGGGCTTCATGACCACGAACTACTTCGACGTCGCCGAGCCGCTGGCCTTCCTGCGCAACCGCATCGACCCCGGATCCCCCGAGAACTACGACAAGTTCTCCGACCCCGAGATCACCGCGCTGGCGGGCCAGGCCTCCGCGGAGAGCGACGACACCAAGCGGGCCGAGCTCACCGCCCGGATCGAGACGAAGTACATGGCCAAGACGCCGTGGCTGCCCATGGTCGCCCCCTCGACCCGGCTGTTCATGAACAGCCGGATCACCGGAGCACCTGCGTCCTTCGTCTACCTGTACCACCCGTGGGCCGCCTCCGTGGGTTCGGCCAAGTGATCCCGTAGCACCCGGCGCGCGCCCCCCTCACCCCTCACCCCTCACCCTCATCCTCACCCCCCACCCGCTGCCCCTCCACCACGCTCCGCCCGGGGGCGCGGCCCACGCCCGGCCGCGCCCCCGCGACCCCCACACAGGAACAGCCCATGCTCGGATTCCTCGTCCGACGCCTGCTCGGGCTGGCCGCGACCCTGATCGTCGCCAGCTTCCTCGTCTTCGGTGCGCTCTACCTCGCACCGGGCAGGCCGGAGACCTTCCTCACCCAGGGGCGTTCGATCAGCCCCGAGACCCTCGCCTCGATCCGCGCCCAGTACCACCTCGACGACCCGCTCCCGGTGCGCTACTGGGACTGGATCACCGGAGTGCTCCACGGCGACCTCGGCCAGTCCCTGGTGTTCCGCCAGGACGTGGCCGGCCTGCTCGCCCCGCGGGTCGGCTCGACCCTGCTGCTCACGCTGTACGCCGCCGTGCTCATCGTCGTGTTCGGCGTGCTGGTCGGCGTGGTCTCCGGGCTGCGCGGCGGCCGGCTCGACACGGTGGCGCTGATCGTCACCAGCACGGGCTTCGCCGTCCCCACCTTCTTCGCCGCCCTGCTGCTCATGGACCTGTTCGCGGTGCAACTCGGCTGGTTCCCCGTGTTCGGATCGGGCGAGGGCCTGACCGACCGGCTCTGGCACCTCACCCTGCCCGCGATCGCGCTCGCCATCCCCTCGGGCGCGGTGGTCGCCCGCATCACCCGCACCGCGATCACCGAGGAGAAGGACTCCGAACACGTCACCACCGCGGTCGGCCGCGGACTGCCGCGCTCCCTGGTGGTGCGTCGGCACGTGCTGCGCAACGCACTCCTGCCGGTGACCACGATCGTCGGCGTCAACATCGCCGCCCTGATCGCCGGTGCCACCGTGGTCGAGAAGGCCTTCGCCCTCGACGGCCTCGGCTCCGCGCTGGTCGACGCGGTCAACCAGAAGGACTTCGCCGTCGTCCAGGCCATCGCGCTCGCGCTGGTGGCCGCCTTCGGCCTGGTCAACCTGGCCGTCGACGTGCTCTACGCATGGCTGGACCCGCGGTTCAAGCTCGGAGGGAAGCGCTCATGAGCGACGACGTCAACACCCTTGGCGGCACCACCGCGACCTCCGCGGCCGAGGAAGCCCCGACCGCGCGCGCCACCGGCCGCCGCAACCCGCTCCGGCGCCTCGTCGCGCGCGTCGGAATCGCCGGCACCATCGCCGCCGCCGTCATCGCCCTGCTGGCCGCCATCGCGATCCTCGCCCCCTGGATCGCCCCCTACGACCCGTTGCAGGTCGACCTCGCCGCCACCTATCAGCCCCCCAGCGCGCAGCACCTGCTCGGCACCGACAACTCCGGCCGGGACCTGCTCTCCCGGCTGATCTGGGGCGCCCGGACCAGCCTCCTGGGCCCGTTCATCGTCGTCACCGTCACCGCAGTGCTCGGCACCGTCCTGGCCCTGACCGCCGCCTGGTTCGGCGGCCGCGTCGACGACCTCGTCTCCCGCCTGCTCGACCTGCTGTTCGCCTTCCCCAGCCTGCTGCTCGCCATCATCGTGATCGCGCTGTACGACCGCGGACTGCTCCAGGCGTCCCTGGCGCTCGCGGTGGGCTTCACCCCCTACACCGCACGCGTGCTGCGCAGCGTCTCCCTGCGCGAACGCATGCAGCCCTACATCGCCTCCGGAGAGATCCAGGGCTTCTCGGGCTTCGGCATCTGTGTGCGGCAGATCCTGCCCAACATCACCCCCCAGATCCTCACCGGAGCCACCATCAACTTCGGATCCGCCATGATCGAACTCGCCGCGATCTCCTTCCTCGGACTCGGTGTCCAACCGCCCACGGCCGACTGGGGCCTGATGGTCTCCAGCGGCCAGGCCTCCCTGGTCAAGGGCTTCCCCCAGCAGTCCCTCTACGCGGGCCTGATGATCGTCATCACTGTCGCGGCGTTCAGCGTCCTGGGCGAACGCCTCGGCGGACGCAAGGCAGGAGGACGCGCGTGAACCCGCTGCTGCGTCTGGACGCCCTCCACGTGACGCTCGACGTCGACGGTGAGCGCCGCCCCGTCCTGCACGACGTCTCGCTCGACGTCGCCGCGGGCGAGGCCGTCGGCCTGGTCGGCGAATCCGGCTCCGGCAAGTCGATGACGGTGCGCTCCATCCTGCGCGTGCTCCCGCGCGGCGCCGAGACCTCGGGGCGCATCGACTTCGACGGCACCGACGTCCTGTCCATGCCCGCCAAGGACCTGCGCAGGCTGCGCTCCCACGATCTCGCGGTGATCCACCAGGACCCGCGCGCCGCCATCAACCCCGTGTCGAGCGTGGGCGACTTCCTCGTGGAGGCACTGGTCGCCAACCACCGGGAGAATCCCCGCCGGGCCCGCACCCGCGTCCAGGGCATCCTGTCCGACGTCGGCATCCCCGACGCCGCGCGCCGGATGCGCCAGTACCCGCACGAACTGTCCGGCGGGCTGCTGCAACGCGTCGTCATCGCGGCCGCGATCGCCATCCGGCCCCGGATGATCCTCGCCGACGAACCCACCACCGCCCTGGACGTGACCACCCAGTCCGAGGTGATGGGCATCCTCGACGAGATGCGCCGCGAACACGGCCTCGCCATGCTGTTCATCACCCACGACCTGGAACTGGCCGGCGCCGTGTGCGACCGCATCGCGGTCATGTATGCGGGCTCGATCGTGGAGGAGAGCGAGCCGCAGGCACTCGAAGACCACCCCAGACACCCCTACAGCCGGCTCCTGCTGGACTCCCGGCCGCGCATCGACCAGGCCGCCGACCGCTTGGAAGTCATCCCCGGACGGCCGATCTCGGCCTTCGAGGTCGGCCCCGGCTGCGCCCTGGCACCACGCTGCCCCCACGCCGAGCCGCGGTGCACGACCACCGTCCCGGCCCTGCGGCCGACCGGCGGGGGACGGGTGAGGTGCCTGCGCAGCGAAGAGATCGAGCCCGTTCTGCGACGTTCCGGCACGGAGGTGCGCGATGCCTGACCACACCCCCGTCGTCGAGGCGGCCGACCTGCGCAAGGTCTTCCGGGTCCGGCGCCCCGAAGGCCGCGGCCACACCGACTTCACCGCCGTGGACGGCGTCGGCTTCCGGGTCCGGGCCGGAGGAGCGCTCGCCATCGTGGGGGAGTCGGGCTCCGGCAAGTCCACGGTCGCCCGGATGCTGGTCGGCCTGGAGACCCCGACCTCCGGCAGCATCACCGTCCTCGGCCGCCCCCGCACACCGGGACGCGCCGGCACGGCCGAACGACGCCGGCGCGGACGCGAGATCCAGATGGTCTTCCAGGACCCCTACGGATCCCTCAACCGGCGCAGGACGGTGCGCGACGCCCTGGGCGAGGTGATCGACCTGCATTTCAAGCCCGCCCGCGGCGAACGCGAGGAGCGGATCACCCGCCTGCTGGAGGACGTCGGCCTCGACGAGCGGCAATCGCGCGCGCTGCCCTCCGCGCTGTCGGGCGGGCAGCGCCAGCGGGTCGCCATCGCCCGCGCCCTGGCGGCGGAACCCCAGGTCCTGGTCCTGGACGAAGCGGTCGCCGCCCTCGACGTCTCGATCCAGGCCCAGATCCTCAACCTGCTGGCCGACATCCGCGAACGCACCGGCCTCACCTACCTGTTCATCAGCCACGATCTGTCCGTCGTACGGCAGATCAGCGAGGACGCGATCGTCATGCGCAAGGGCCGGATCGTGGAATCCGGCCCCACCGCCCGCATCCTCGACGACCCGCAGCACCCCTACACCCGGATGCTGCGCCGATCCGTGCCCGGTCCCGGCTGGAAGCCGCGGCGAATGAGCCAGGACGAGCGCCGGGCGCTCGCCATGGAGGAGACATCGTGACCACCCCTACGGTCTTCCGATCGGCCAAGGCGGCCCCCGGCGACCGCGGGCAGCGCCTGGGCAAGGCCTTTCCGCAGCGCATCGGGCAGGTCAGCGCCTTCTACGACCGGCTGTTCGCCGCCTCGGGCGCCGCGCCCGAGGACGTCACCGACTGGAGCCTGCGGGCCTTCGAGCACATCGGCGCCTGGGCCCCGGACCTGGCCGAGGAGATCGACGGCATGGCGAGCGGCGCGGGCCTTCCCCTGTGGCGGATCGCCGCGCTCAACGCCCGGACGGAGATCCTCGGCCGTTTCGGCCGCGCGCAGCACCCGGAGTGCTCCACGCTCGTGTACGCGCCGCACGACGGCCGCCCGCCGGTCACCGCGCAGACCTGGGACTGGCATGACGGCATGCGCGACGGCTGGTTCGTCTGGACCATCGAGCACCCGGACGGCCGGGTCGTGCACACGGTGACGGAGTTCGGCATCGTCGGCAAGATCGGTGTCAATACGGCGGGCCTGGGCCTGCACTTCAACATCCTCGGCCACACCTCCGACAAGTCGCCCGCGCCGGCCGGCTCGTGGATACCGGTACACGTCCTGGCGCGACGCGTGCTCGACACCTGCACAAGCACCTCCGAAGCCGTCGAACTGGCCACCGCCACACCGGTGGCGGCCTCCAGCTCACTGACGTTCGCCGGCCACGCGCAAGGGCGGAGCACCGCCGCGGCGATCGAACTCAGCCCGGCCGGCTCGGCACTGCTGCGCCCGCGCGAGGACGGCTTCCTGCTGCGGACCAACCACTTCGTGGAGCGGGCGCTGGCCGGCGGCGAGGCCATGGGAGTCGAGGACCCGGGCACGTACCGGCGGATGGAGGTCCTGCGGCAGCGCACGGCGACCCTCACCGGAGCGGCCCGGGAGGACCTCGTCGAGGCCCTCACCTGCCACGCGGACGAGGGCGCGGAACTCTGCTGCCACGCCCAGCCGGACGCGGCGCTCGGCAAACGCTGGGAGACGCTCGCCACCGTGTCCCTCGACATCGCCGGGGGAGGACTCGTCGCCCACGCGGGCGGACCCTGTACCTTCCACCTCGCGTCCCGGGCCGAGGTGGCCTGACGCGACACCGGGGGCGGGCCCCGCCAGGCCCCGGCCCCCCACCGGCCGGACCGCGGCCCCCTTCGGCCCGCCGAAGGGGGCTCTTCCCGTCCGATGGCGACGTAGCGAACGCGGAGTCGGTCTCGGCTCACCTGACGATCACACAACCGCACGAGATGGGCGTGGACGCCGGGGTGTTCGCCGACTTCGCCGACCCTGTCGAAGAGTTCCTCGTTCACGGCCGCGCCGCCACCGCGGCGACCCGCTCGCGCTTTTCCACCGCGGACCTCGCTCCAGGGCTGCCCGCTCAAGGCAAGCGCACCCCGTGGAGCCGGCCCGCACCCGGCTCCACCGTCGGGAAGACGCAGGCGCTTGGCCCGATCGGGGGTGACGGCCTCCGGGCCGTTGCCGGAATATTCGGTGCCTGGCTTGGCATCAGGAGTGTGTCGGGCCTTGGGCGGCATCCACGCCGCCGGGTTGGCCCACCGGGACCTGAAGCCTTCGAACGTCATGGTGACCATCGACGGGCCGAAGGCGATCGACCTCGGTATCGCGCGCTCTGGACTCCGTCGACGGCGGTCTGACGAGTACGGGTGTGGCGATCGGCTCGCCTCCCTTCATGTCACCGGAGCAGATCCGCGGTGAGAGCCTGACTGTGGCGAGCGACGTCTTCTCTCTCGGGTGCGGTGCTCGCCTTCCCCTCCTCTGCGCCGTGGGCGGCCCCCGCGGCCGGCCCCCGCGGGGGCCAGGGGGCGCCGGGGGGGGCCCGGGGGGGCGGCGGCGCGGGTTGCGCCCCGCAGAGGCACCCCGGGCGGGGTGGCCC
>NZ_JBHVPZ010000043.1:0-41697 GCF_042887135.1 Kitasatospora sp. NPDC057965 | reverse complement strand
CCCCGCGCCACCCTCGGCGGGGGCCTCCCCGGGGCGTCCCCCGGCCTGTTCCGCCGGTGGGGTCCGCCCCCCCCCCCCCCCCGCCGGCCGCGCCGCCGCCGCCCGCCCCCCCCCCACGGCGGGGACCTTCGCGAGCAGGGGCAGCAACTGGGTGACGTCGTCGCGGTTGCCGCCCGTCAGTGACACCGCGAGCGGGATGCCCCGGCCGTCGACGAGGATGTGGCGCTTGCAGCCCGGTCGCGCGCGGTCGACCGGGCTCGGCCCGCCTTTGGGCCTCGTCGGGCGGCCCGGACGTGGGTGGAGTCGATCCAGGCGAAGTGCCCCGAGCGAAGCGAGGGACGCACGACCTGGAGGAGCGGGGGACACCGGGACACGCTCGGGCAGCGGGTGGGCCGGGTCGACCCCGGCCTCAATCGATCCCTGACCGGCCCGGCTCCGGCCTGCACCGGCTGCCGCAACGGCCTCCCCTTCGCCCTTCCCCACTCCGGGACCCCGCGCCACTTGCCTTCCCCGAGTACCGAGCACGGGTGGCAACCGGGTCACCATCGCGGACCACCGGACTGGGCCCTGGCTGGGCGCGGCGTGCTCCGCCCCGGCACCCGTGGCCAGCGCCAAGGGCTGTGCTGGACCAGGCCCTGCCGCCTGCCCTGCGCCGTCGGGCCACTGTCAGGGCCGTGGCCGGCCCCGTCGTCGGCCCGTCACTGCACTGGCCGGACCGTGGCCGGTCCGGCCAGTGCAGTTGCCCTCGGTGAAGGTGGCCGGTGCCTGTGCCTGTGCCTGTGCCGGGCTATGGTC
This sequence comes from Kitasatospora sp. NPDC057965, assembly GCF_042887135.1. Lineage (NCBI taxonomy): Bacteria > Bacillati > Actinomycetota > Actinomycetes > Kitasatosporales > Streptomycetaceae > Kitasatospora > Kitasatospora sp. NPDC057965. The sequence goes on along the minus strand of NZ_JBHVPZ010000043.1, from coordinate 40,902 downwards.
GCCTGCCGTCCTGGCCTGCCCCGATCGCCCTGGCCTCTCCACCCACTGAGCAGCTGCCGACGTCACCGCCCACCTGACGAAGACCTTGGGGTCACCCCCGCGCCTGCGGGGAGGACGGTGCAGGGCTGACGGCGGTCTCGGTGTTGAGGGGCTGGCGGGCTGCGTCGATCGACGAGGAGGCTTGGACAGGCCAGGTCAGGGGCTGGTGGTGGCGAGACGGTGCGGCCCGAGGTAGTAGGAGAGGGCGGCGTGCGAGGGCCCGTCGGACACCTCGCCATCGACCAGGAGCTTGACCACCTCCGTCTCCGGCAGCCACTCCACCCGGGCGGCCTCGGAGATGTCCTGCGGTTCGCCGATCCGTGTGCACCCGGTGATGTGGTATGCGCGGAAGTGCGCGTCGCTGATTCCCGCCATGGCGTCGTACTCGGTCATCAGCTCGACGTGGCCGGGCCGCCAGCCGGTCTCCTCCTCGACCTCGCGGGCGATCGCGGCGGCCGGCTCCTCTCCGGGGTCGGCCCACCCGGCGGGTACCTCCCAGCCCCACCGGCCGGTGATGAACCGGTGCCGGTGGATCAGGAGGAAGTTCCCCTCTTCATCGGTGACGACGGCGGTGGTGGAGGCCCGGGGCATGCGGACGACGTGGTGCTCGGTGCGGCCGGTCCCGGGGATGTCGACGTCATCGAGCCACAGCTCGACCCACGGCGAGCCGTACACCTGTCGCCGCCCGTAGACCTGCCACTCCGATCCCGGCACCGGGTCCTCCTCACGCGCGTGCGAGCTGGTGCCCCGACTCTCTCACGCGCGCGGCCAGTTCCAGGACGGGCCGCTCGGCCGCCCACGGGGCGAGGATCTGCTGGAGCGTACGGGCCTGGAGCATGAGCGGCTGAACGACTGCGGTCCCTGCGAGGTCGAGGGCAGTGCACCGCCCCCGGCGCCGGCCGCGGCCGCCCTCGCCCCTGGACGCGATACGCCACGCCGCGCGGTGGCCGCCACTCGGTGGGTCGGGCGGATGAGGAGCGGTTCCCCCGCCAGGGGGAGCCGGTCCCTCCCTGCGGCGGAGGCCGCGACCGGGGGTGAGGCGGGAGATTGGAGGCAGTCGGGAAGAGCCCGACTCCCTTCTACCCGCTGAGGATTGACCATGCGAAAGCTCACCACCGCCATCGCGCTCACCACCGCAGCCGTGGCCCTCGCGGCCGGGACGGCCGGCACCGCCGCGGCCGCGCCGGCCACCCCCCTACCGGCCCAGCACCTCGCGCTGCACAGCTGGACCCTGCTCAACGAGCACGGCCCGGGCCCCAACCCCGGCGAGCGGCTCACCGCGCAGGTCAGCGCCCGTACGGTCGACGGCCACTCCCGGGGACACGTCGTGGTGCAGCACGTGTTCGAGAAGAGCGGCACCACCCGGGCCGAGTTCGACGTCGACTGCCTGACCGTCGACGGGAACGGCGCCATCACCGTGACCGGGCCCATCTCGCAGGTCGTGATCACCCCGCTTGTGGGCGAGCCGTACCTCTTCGAGGAGGGTCGGCACCCCGAGGCCGGCCTCACGTTCTACCCGACCGACGAACAGGGCGAGCGCCGGGTCGGCTTTAACCGGACCGACCCCCAGATGCACTCCGAGGTTGTCAAGTGCGGCGCGGTTCCGGCCGGCTTCTGGGTCATCGGTGGCGGGACCTTCCTGCGCCGCTAGGAGCGCGTCCCTGTGACCGGCAACCCACCTGTGTCTCGTCATCTTCCGCACGGGATGATCCCAGCATGCGTGGTCCGGAAGCGTACGCCCGCAGCCTCCCGCCCCTGTCGGCCGGGACTGCCAGGAACCGGAACCCCGCGGTGGCCCTGACCGCGGGCACGCCCCGCCGGGGGTTCGACGGTCGGGGTGTCAGTGCCAGGGGGGTCGGCCGGTGCCCTCGGCCCACAGGGCGAGGGCGCGGTGGTCGGTCATGCGGATGGCACATTGAGCGGGTGGAGGCTGCCCTGGGGCCTGGCAGCCGACGACCTGCTCGTCGACAGGCGGGCGGCGGCCCGGAAACTCGGCGTTCTGGCCGCCGGCATCTCCAACAACCTCGCGCACGACCGCTTCACCCGCCTGCCGCCGGAGGCCACTTTCCCTGCTGCGGCTGCCCTGGAACCGGACCGTCTCGATGGCAGGCGGCTGATGAAGGCATGTCGCCTGGCCGGCATCCTCGTCTTCGTCCTGGCGGTGGCCCTGGGCCGGTTCGGTGAGGAAGCGGTGATCCTCGTCCCGGCCGCGATGGCCCTCTGGCCCGTGTTCTCGTTCCTGCTCCTGTGCCACCGCCACGGCCTGGTCGAAGCCACCCGACCCACCCGCGGCGTCCGCTTGCTCCTGCCCGGCAGCGCCGCCCACCGGGGGGCGAGACCGGCCGCCCCGGGCCCGAGGTGTTCTTCTTCTGGGCCAGTCGGCGGGGTACTGCCTCGGTGCCGTGAGTCGGTCCGGCCTGTGTCCCGGGCGGGCCGCCCTATGCCTTCGGGATGGAGAAGCCGAAGGGCAGTTGGCGCATGAGGTGGTGGTAGCCGGTGGCGTCGCGGACCAGGGATTCCAGGTGGAGGACGGTGTGGATGGTCGCGAGTTCGCTGTCGGTGGGGTCCATGGTGTGCTGGCGGGAGCCGGGGACCGGGCGGGAGCCGGCCAGCGCGTTGCGCAGGGCCGAGGTGTTGAGCCCGGGCAGGGTGCCGGCTTCGGCGGCGGCGAGGGCGGTCCGCAGGGTGTCCATGCTGGTGCCGCGGACCTGGATCCGGGTCGGGCCCGGTGCTGGCTCCGGCTGGGGTTCCGGCTTTGTCTGGAGGGCTCGGAAGGCCAGGGCGGTGCGGCCGAACCAGGTGATCCGTGCTGCCCAGTTCGGGTGGGCGCTGTCGGTGGCGAGGGTGTCGAGGACGTCGTCGCCGGCGAGTTCGCACAGGCCGTGCTCGCTCAGACCGCGCGTGATGCTTCTGGCGCGGGACTGCTTTCCGAGGAGCTGTGTTCCGGTAGTCCAGTTGTCCACATCGTGGCCTGCCAGGTCTTCCAGCACGGCCCACTCGTCCTGGCGGAGCGTCACAAATCCCTCCCGCAGAGTTACGTCCGCGCGTCATCCTGCCAGGACCTCCGCTGCGTTGTACGGCGAAGTCCACAGGTCACGCTCGGCTGGCCGGTGCACACGCGCAGTCCTCCACCTGGCCTTCGAGCGACCACTCCGGCTGGTCGGCTGCCCCCGCGCATGCGGGGGGAGGATTACGAGCACACCGAGGAACCGTCCAGATGTTCCGGCTGGCCCCGCGCCTGCGGGGAGGACCTCGTATCTCTGAAGTGCTCCGCCGCTGATGCGGAAGCTCGTCTTGGGCCTTTGCGCTTGCTCGCGGTGAAGGGGGCCGGCAGCTCAGTGTCCCGGTCCGGCCGGTATCGACCGTTGAGCGGCGGACAGCCGGGACTTGGCGATGTTGCGGATGCGGCGGGTGCGGCCACTCTCAGCCAGAACCTCCAGAACGGTCACGGCTGAGGACTTCTCGGCTGTGCGAAGCTGTAGCCAGTTGGAGGCCGCGAGCAGGCTCTTGGTGTCCCACGGCTCGTCCAGGGTCATCGCCCGCAGCAAAGTCCACTCGTCGAGGCGTCGTGCGGAGAAGTCGTCCACCACAACGGCGTCGGCCATTTCCAGGTACCAGGAGGGATAGCCGGGATCCGCGAGCAGTTCAGCGGCCCGTCTGTCGAGGTACTCGCAGACGGCACTGTTCGCCATCCCTTTGTCGGGATCGGTAAGTACTCGGGCGACAAGGGCAACGGCATCCACCGGGGCCACCTCGTCGAACGCCCTCCGGTAGCGAGCAAACCGCACGTGCTCGTCCGGGTCCCAGCACGAATCCGCAGACACCGCGCCGCTCGACATCACTGTCGCCCCTCTCAACCAACTGGTGGATGGAAGCCTGCCACACACCGTGGCACCCCTGATGCATGTCGAAGCCCCGCAGAGACCCGTTCGGGTTCGGCGAGACCGGGCACGTTCATCGGTACGTGCCTGAGCGCGTTCACACAAGCACCGACACCTGTCGGCGTGCTCCGGAAACTGCTCCGCAGGGTACAGAGCGGCGTGCACCACTCGAAACGTGTCCGTGGAGGGGCGTTGAGAGGAGGCCGCTGCTTGGCGTGGCGCCCGGGCTCGGTGGGAAATCGAGCCTCGTAGCGGCATCGTAGAGTGCTCCGGGTGTCTCCGCTTGAGATCTCTGACCTGATTACCGCAGTCGACCCGGCCACCGGACGACGGCTGCCGGTTCGGCGTGCCGAGGTCGTTGAGCGGCTGCGCGCGCACGGCGACCAGCGGGCCGCGAGGATCGTGGCGGGGCTGCCCGCCGACCAGGACGGAGTGTTGGACGGGGTCGCCGTGGACCGGCTGCTGATCAGCGTGCACACCGAGCTGCAGCGCCTGAGCGAGGAACTGCGCATCGGCGAGCGCCTCGTCCACCTGCTCTGCCCGCTGTTCACCGCGATCCGGGCCTCAGGTGTGCCGGGGCCGTATCGCCTGGTCGACATCGGCTGCGGGCTGGGCTACCTGGTTCGTTGGCTCGCGGCCACCGGCGCCCTTGCTCCGGACGTCGAACTGCTGGGGGTCGACCTCGACGCGGCGCTGGTCGGCGAGGCAGGGCGTTTGGCCCGGGACGAGGGGCTGCGCTGCCGCTTCGTCCACGGCGATGCCTTCGCGCTGCCGGAGGCCGCCACCGTGTACGTGTCCACCGGCGTGCTGCACCACTTCCCCGAGCCGGCGCTGACGGACTTCTTCGCGGCCCAGGGAGGCTCCCCTGCTCTGGCGTTCTGCCACTACGACATCGCCGCGACCGGCCTCGCCCCTGTCGGCGCGTGGATGTTCCACCGCGCCCGGATGCGCCACCCGCTGGGACGACACGACGGCGTCGCCTCCGCCCGGCGGGCCCACAGCGACGAGACCCTGCTGCGGGCCGCCGCAGCCTCGGGCATGCGGCCACTGCTCTACGAGCCCCGACGCATCGCCAACCCCTTCTGCACCACCCTGCGCCCGGTCCTCGGGCTGCGCCCGCACCTGGAAGCACCTCTGCGCCAGGCCCTTGGCCGCTCCTCCCGCCGGCTCCTGGGCCCCGAGCAGCTCGCACAGGCCGCCCCATGACACCCGCCCTGCCACTGGCGGTACTCGGCGCAGTCGACGCGGCATTCAGCGGTTTCCGCGCCTATGCCGGCTGCGACGCTCGCATCCGCAAGCATCGGGCCACCACGCGCGCCGCCCTGCGCGGACTGGCCGTCGGGACCGTCCTGTTGCTCGCCCCCGCAGTGACCGCCGTCCTCCATCTGCTCACCGCCACCGACCCGCAGCGCGCCTACGCCACGCTGACCGCCGGCGGCTTGGGCTACCTGCTCCCGCTCACGCTCTACGCCACCGCGGTACTCCTCTCGCTCGGCGCCTACTTCCTCCTGCCGTTCCGCGCCGGCACCCTCGCCGTGGTCATCGGACTCGGCCCGCTCACCCTCCTGCGCCCACTGGCCATCGCCGCCGCGTGCCTCGGCGCGCTCCTCAACGGTGGTGGCTGGGCCTCCTTCCTGGTCGGTGCAGTGGCCGGCACAGCGATGCTGTCCGTCGAGCCCCTCGTCCACCATCGCTGGTACCGCCCCGCCCACGCCACACCCGGCAACGCCGTCGCCGAGCACTGATGGCGCTCCTCGCCACCTCCGGACCTTGGCGGCAAGGTCACCCCACCGACCGGCCGACCCAGCACCGGGGCGACTGCTCGCCCTTGTCGTCGTTCTCGGTCCCGTGCTCACCTCACCGCCGTGACCGGCATCGCGGCGCTCACCGATTTGCCGGTACGGTGCCGTATCACCTGCTGTTCACATTGCCGCGGGGGTCGCACGGGCGCACCGAGGGGATCAGTATGGCGACGATCACGGTGGACGTGGCAGCTCCCGACGCGCTGCGGCCGGTCGTGGATGTGGCAGCGTTGCCGGCGGCCCTCGGTGACGCGGGGCCGGCGTGGCTGGTGCTGTCCGGGGACGGACGGCTGGCGCGGTGGACGCCGGCGACCGGCGAGGTGCAGGACGTGGCCCGGTGTCGGGAGGAGAGGCTGGCGTCCGAATACGGTGGCGGTGTTCGACTGCGGCTTCATGTGTCTCGATGTGGCCGTTGGGCGGCGGTGGTTCAGGACCGCGGTCGGTACGGCACCGTCGTCGATCTCACCACCGGTTCGCCGGCGTTGAAGTTGGACGGCGGGGACTACTGCTGTGAAACCGTCCCGTTCGCGTTGGCGTTCGCCGAGCACGGTGGCCGGCCGGTTGTCGTCCATCGCACTGCCTGGAACCGGTTGGATGTCACCGATCTCGCGTCCGGCGAGGTGCTCACGGCGCGGGACAGCCCGGATGGAGACGAGGACGATGCGGAGCACGACCTCGACTACTTCCACGGCGCGCCGTCGCTGAGTCCTGACGGGACTCGTGTCTACGACGGCGGTTGGGTGTGGCAGCCGTGGGGGATGCCGGCGGTGTGGAGCCTGACCGCCTGGCTGCACGACAACCCGAATGAGTCCGAGGACGGGCCCAGCTATGCGGTGTATCCCGAGGTCTCGGAGTGGAACTGGCCGGTGGTGTGGATCGACGACGGGCGGATCGCCGTGTATGACCGGGACGATGCCGGCAGCGGTACCGTCCACGTCCTCGACCCCACCTCGATCGAACTGCGCTCGCCGGGCGTCCGATGGATCAAGGCGGTCGCGACGTTCCCCTGGCCGGTCGGCGATCTCGGCTTCTTCACCGACGGAGAGCATCTGCTGATCGCCGACGAGGCCGGTCTGCAGGGCGTCGACATCATCAGCGGACAGCAGGTGTTCGCGATCGACGGGTTCCGCCCGGCGCGTCAGGATCGACATACCGGAACGCTGATCCAGGTCGGCAGCGCCACTGCCCGGTTGTGGACGCCGCCGAAGTGGACTGCGCGCGCCGGCTGAGCTGCCATTTCCCGCGGGGTGCCGAGCAGGAGAAAATCCGCGAGTCCACACGGGAAGGGCTCGACACCGCCTCTCGCAAGGGCAAGCACGGTGGCCGACCGCCGGTCATCACCGACGACATGCTGCACACCGTGGTGCGGCGCCGTGCGAACGGCGAGTGCGTCGAGCAGATCCAGCCCGACCTGATCACCCCCACCGGCAAGCGCAAGGAGCGCAACCTCTCGGTGGCCGGCACCTACCGGGCACTGGCCGAGCACGCCGAACGCGAGGCGTACCCCGACGCTGCCGAGAAAGCCCCCGCCGACCGACCCGACGAGCCGGGGACCCGGCAGCCGGCACGTCCGCACGGCCCTTGGCGCATGCCGGTCGGGACGGCCTGTCGGAGGGCGTCAACGCTGCTCGACCGCGGGCCGGTCGGTGGCGCCGACGACTCGCGCCAGCTCGCCTGCCGATTCGGGGGTCAGGCGGTAGAACCCCTGAAGACTGATGGAACGTTCGAGGCGGCCGTCCACCACGTACTTCAGGCCCCGGGTCCGGCCCCGGAGGTTGCGCCAGGTCAGCCGTTCCAGCAGGTCGCCGGGTACCGGGGTCTCGAAGTCCACGGGCGTGGCGTCCACGTGCACGGGTGCCGCGCCGCAGCCGGCGGCGCCGAGCATCGACCAGTCGTCGTGGCCCGGGAAAGCGGGGTCGTTCCACGTCACGGGCGCGGTGCCGCAGCAGTCGCGGCGCTCCCTGTCGAGCACGCGCATCCGGCTCACCACGAACACCTCGCGCCGGTTCACGTGCAGCGCGTACACCTCGTCGCCGACCCGGGCTCCCGACCAGGACGGCAGGGAGGTGTGCACCCCGCTGTAGGCGACCGGCGGCCGCTCGCCCACACGTCCGGCCCGGCGCAAAGCACGGCAGGTGTCATGAGTCCACAGGACGGTGAAGGCATCAGGCATGCCGTGATCGTAGGAACGAGGTCCGACATTCCCCGGCCGGACCTTTCCGGGACTGGCCGAGCTCCGGTGGCGTGGGGCAGATCGCCTGCCGGAGGACAGTCCGGTACTGATCGGGTGCGGCGGCGGCGAGCAGCCGGGAGCGGACGGTGGTGGCGGCCTCCCGGGGCGGCGGGTCCTCTGGAGGAGCCGGAACAGCGAGTCGAGGGGGCGAGGCCGGCGTAGAAGGCGAGGTGGGCGGCGCTCGGGAACGCGCTCGCGTCGCCGACGTCGATCAGGGCGCGGGCGCAGGTCCGGCGGGCGTGGGTCATCGCGACAGCCGCCCGCCGGGTCTCTCGCCGGGCAGGGGCCGGTGGTGCCGGCGGGCGGCGGTCTCCCGCAGTGCCCGGCGGGCCCGGCCCGGGCGGGCCGGCCTGACGCGGTGGTCGTGGTGAGCGCGCGGGCCGGCTCGCCGTCCGCCCGCTCCCAGACGGGGCTGTCGGCGGAGCTCGCCCACCAGGTGGTCGACGGCCGCCGGGTCGGCGCCGAACGTGTGGGCCCGGCCGGCAGCTTGGTCGGGGACGTCCTTGTCCAGGCTCTCTTCAGGGGGTGTTTCCCGCGGTGCGAGGGGGCGGGTATGTAGGATCCGGGTTTCTGGGCCGGGCCTCGCACCCACCCTCGCCGGCCCCGGCCGGTGACCTGTGTCACGGGAACCGGTGTTTCGGCCCGGACAAGGCATGACGTGAACCATCCACACTCCCGGCTGCGGGCCGGGAATCCCGAAGCGTTCCGCGACCTGTTCCGGGACCACTCCTGCCTGGTCTACCGCCACGCCGTGCGCGTGACCGGGAACTGGGCCCTGGCCGAGGACGTGGTCTCGCTGACCTTCCTGGAGGCCTGGCGCCTGCGCGGCAAGCTCCGCGACGAGGGCGACAGCCCACGCCCCTGGCTGATGGGCATCGCCGTGAACGTGCTGCGCAACACGACGCGAGCCGCCCGCCGCCACAGCGCGGCCATGTCCCGTGTGCCCGCCGCCGACGCGGTCCCCGACTTCGCGGACGAACTCGTCGGCCGCATGGCCGACTCCGAGGAACTCGCGGCCGCCCGCAAGGCCCTGGCGCGCCTGCGGCGCCCGGAACGCGAGGTCTTCGCGTTGTGCGTCTGGTCCGGGCTCGGCTACGCCGAAGCGGCGACCACCCTCGGCGTGCCCGTCGGCACCGTGCGCTCGCGTCTGTCCCGCGCACGCACCCGGCTGCGCAAACTCGCGGACGAGGAACTGCGCGCCACGAAGAACAACACGGAACCCCTCCGGCCCCCCGGACAAACACAGGGCAGCCGCGACACCGCGGCCCGGCCGCACAAGGAGACGCACCGATGATCCGCAACCCGCGGCGGCGCAACGAACCGCTCGACCACGCGGAACTGGCCCGCCTCCTGCCCGCGCCGGCCGACCCCCGCCTGGCGGCAGACCGCCGGCACCTGCTCGAGGACCACCTGATGAACGAGATCCACCACTCCGCCCACACCCCCGCGCCCTCCCCTCCACGCCGCCCGCTGCGCCGTGCCGCCCTGATCGCGGTGCCGGTCGCCGCGGCCGCGGCCCTGGCCCTGGTCGTCTCCTCGGGCGGCTCGCCCGGCACCACGACGGTGGCGGCTCCGCGGCTGGTCAAGGCGCCCGTCGTGCAGATCGAGGAGGGGAGCACCGTCCAACTCGCCTCGACGGTCCGCGAGATCGCTGCCGCCGCAGCCGCGACGGCGAACGCCACGCCCCGGCCCGGACCGGGCCAATACATCTACATCAAGAGCAGGGTCTCCTTTATGGCCTCCAGCCTCAACGCGGACACGGGGGAGTCCGCCACCTGGGTCCAGCCGCTGCACGACCGTGAGGTGTGGAAGTCCCCCGACGGCACCAAGGGCTGGCTGGACGAACCGGGCTACCAGGACAAGGGCGGTATCACGCTGGACAACGGCGATCCCCGCAAGCAGCAGACCTACCAGTGGCTCGCGACCCAACCCACCGACCCCGAAGCGCTGTTGAAGTTCGCCTACTCGACGGTGAGCGGCACCCGCGACCGTGACCAGCAGGCGTTCAACGAGATCGGCTCCGTCATCCGCGAGCAACTCGTGCCCGCCGGCCTCGCCGCCGCGCTCTACGAGGCGGCCGGCAGGATCCCGGGCGTCGTGGTGGTCGAGCACGCGCAGGACGCCTCCGGCCGCGACGGGATCGCGCTGGCGCGTCTGGACCCGCAGACCGGCGAGCGGTCGGAGTGGATCTTCGACCGGGACAGCCACCAGTACCTCGGCAGCCGCGGCGTGCAGATCCGCGAGGTCAACGGCGTCAAGCCCGGCACCGTCGTGGAGCGCACGTCCATCGTCACCCGCGCGGTCGTCGACGCCAAGAACCAGCGCCCCGGGGCCGGGCAGGCCACGGCCTGACAGCCCGGTGCCGGCCGGGGCGCCGCCCCGGCCGGTGCCGCCGGTGATCCGCGACCGCGACCGGCGGTTCGCCGCGACCGGTGAACCGGACCGCCGGCCTTGAGTCACCCCCAGCAGCGTGCCGGATGCCACAGACCTCTTCGCGTGGGGCGGTGGTGAGGGTCGCGCCCGCCACTCGCCGCGTACAGGGCCTTGGCCGAGCACGCCCAGTCGAAGTTCCGGCTGTGCGCGAGTTCCAGGAGCACCGCGCCGAAGCCCGGCCCGTACCGGTGGCACGGCCGGTCGATCCCGCCCCGTCCCTCCCGCGGCACGAGGGGCCGGGCCCGGAGCACGTCCGGCAGTGGGCGCGGTTCTCGGCGGGCATGACCATCGTGCCGTGGCGACGTGGCTGACCGGCCGGTGCGCAATGCGGGTGACCGGCGTCAAGCCGCCGGGTACCGCTTGACGGACGGCGGTCGTTCTGGGCGACGGCCGGGCCGTCCCGCTGCGCCCTGCCCCGGGCCGCTGTCCTGGTCGGCCCCCGATGGGCCCTGGTCAGTGAGCCGGCCCGGTGTCGTTGGGCAGTTCGGCCACTACGAGGGCGACGGCTTCCTCGGGGCTCGCGGTGTGTGCGACGACGTCTCCCCTGTCTCGTACGACGTATCGCCCGTCAGGGCGTGGGTCGATGGAATACCCGACCCGGGCGTACGGGAAGTGTGCGCGGGTGGAGAACCAGAGCATGAAGTGGCTGGTGACCGGTGTCAGCCGGCGCAGTTCCGGCCGGGCGTAAGCCGCCTCCAGGAGGGCGAGGTTGCGGGGGGTGCGGTCCCACGGCGACAGGCGCAGGGAGTCGAGCTTGTGACACCACGCCAGTTCGACCGGGTCGAGCGGCTCACGCTCGTGGGCGAGGGCCCAATCCCCGAACTGGATGAACGGGGCGGCGTCCCGGATCCGTTCGAGGTCCGCACCGCCCGTCCAGGCGGCCGCGGCCCTGACCACGGCGGTCAGCTCCGCAGTCATCCCGGTGGCGAGCCAAGCGCCCTGTTTGTGGCAGCGCACCCAGTAGCCACGCTCATCGCGCAGGAGACGCACGACCACGCGCCGACCGTCGTTGTGGAACTCCGCCTTACGTTCCCACGTGTCCTCCGCCATGGGGAGGGAGAGGCCGAGCCGGGCGGCTGTGCGGCACAAGGTGTCCGCGAGGCTGCCGTCGCTCTCCGGTCGGAGGTGGGACACCGGGCCGGGGAGATGGTTCGTCGAGGAGGAGGCCATGGCCCCAGTGTGCGGGTGAACAGCGGTGCCGACCCGGGTGTCGAGTACCCGGGAGGCGGCCTGCCCTCCCAACGCTCGTTTCCCTGTCTGCCGGCAGCCGGAAGGGGCCCATGCCGCCAACCCTGGGTGAATTGAGCACACCTGCATCGGTCTGGTCCGCTTCCTTCCCGCTGAGCCGTGGACACTGCCCGCCGCTGTCCCGCAGCGATGCGTGTGCCGCACGCCCCCGGTGTCCGTGGAGTGTCGAACGCGCTGTCACCAGGGTGTGGACGCAGGCTTCCTGGAGCGGGGAAGCCTGTGCCGGAAGGCGCGGCGTCGCCCGTGTCGGCCGGCGGCCGGACGAGGAACCCCGCCCGCGCCGCCCGGCGCAGCAGCCCCGGTGACGGCTCCACCACCAGCACCCGCTCCCGCCCAACGCCTCTGTCATGGGCCCGCCCCTCCCGGCCACGGCAACTGCGCCGAGTGTCGAAGTGCCGCTTCCCCTTTCGTTCCCCCCGCCTTCCCGCCTGGTGAGAAGCCGCCCGCGGGCTCTGCGACGATGTGCGCATGAGCACACAGACCAAGGAAGCCGGCCTGTCCGAAGTCGCCCGCCTGCGCGGGGAGGAGCGCTTCGAGGAAGCCCGCTCACGTCTGCTGGAACTGTCCGCGCGCTTCCCGGACGACGCCGAGATCGCCTACGTCACGGCATCCGTCCACGACCGGATGGGCCTGGAGGCCGAGGCCGTCGCCTTCTACGAACGCAGCCTCGCCACCACCGGCCTGTCCGAGGAGGACCACCGCGGCGCTCTCCTCGGCCTCGGCAGCACCTACCGCGTCCTGGGCCGCTACCCGGAAGCGGTCGACACGCTGCGCGCCGGCGTCCAGCGCCACCCGAACGACGGTGCCCTGCGCACCTTCCTCGGCATGGCCCTGTTCAACGTCGGTGACCACCACGGCGCGATGAGCCTGCTGCTCGACCTGCTCGCCACCACCAGCGAGGACCCGGACGTGCGGCGCTACCGCCGCGCCATCGAGTACTACGCCAAGGACCTGCACCACACCGCCTGAACCCGCTCGCAGCGGAGCCACCCCCTCCGCTGCGACGCCCCCCCGGCCCGCCGTCGCCGACCCGCGCCCCCGGCGCGTCCACGAGGACCTGCCGCCCCCGGGCACGGCCGCCCCGGCCGGCCGCACGACACACGCCGAGCCGACCCCCCGGCCCACCCGTCGGCACCGCAGTGGACGGTGTCTTCGCGGCCGTGGCCAGGTACGGGGAAGGGCACTCGGTTTTGCTGGAGGAAGTCCGGCGCCACCGCGTCCCCGGCGTCCGAGAACGGACAGCTCGGTGCGCCGCGGGCGGCACGAGCACGGTCCGCTGTCGGCGGGCGGTGACCGTGCCGGCTGCGGCTGGCGTGCCCCGCGCGGGGGGCGGGGCCGATCAGCCGGAGTCCGTACCGGGGGCGTGGCGGGTGCGGGCCCGGCGGGCGGGTGCGGTGAGCGTGTGCCAGAACTGCGGTGCGGGGTTGGCGGATCCGCCGCTGCGGGGGCCCAGTGAGGCGATGATGAGGGCGGTTGCCAGCCCGACGGTGTACGGCAGCAGCGGCAGGGAGGACGGGCGGCGCAGGAAGGCGCCGATCAGGAGGGGGGATCCGGGGGGCTGGTCCGCATGAGGGGTGACCTCGATGTATCCGTGTCGTGCGTGCCGGCAGGACTGCGGGGTGGGGAACCCGGCAGCGCGAGGGGTTCCCCACCGCCGTTCGGCCGTCGTCATCGGGCCGTGTGCGCGGCCTCCAGCCAGTTGAGGAACTCGCAGGCGAAGTGCCACTGGTGGCCGGTGAAGACGTGCTCGGGGGCGCTCGTGGGGAACTGGATCGTCAGGCGGATGCGCAGGCCGCGCGGGCCGTCGCCGAACTCGTGCATGACACGGCAGATCTCGGTGGCGTCCGTGAGCCGTCCGGTGCCGCCGATGCGCACGGGGTAGGTCTCGTGGCCCTCGTCCTCGATCGCGACGCCGTCGTGGAAAGTGAGGAAGAAGCGCAGCGGCCCGGAGCCGATGGTCTCGATGATCTCGACCACGCCGTCGGCGGAGGCGGCGAGGTAGTGCTCCGGGTTGGCCGCGAGCAGCGCCGTCCGGTCGCCGCTCGCGAGCCGGCCCTGCCACCAGGTCAGGAACTCCTCGGCGGTGATGCCGCCGATCTCCAGCTCGGTCACGGCGGACCGCCAGGCGCCGCCCGAGGCGCCGGGCAGCGGGGCCATGATCCCGTCCGCCGCCCGCAGGTCCTCGGCGAGCAGTTCGCGCATGGACTCGTCGCCGATCCGGTTCTTGAGCAGGGCGAGCGCGTTCCGCGCGCGGTCCAGTTCCCATGCGCGGATGTCGTCCTGCGAGTACTCGGTGCCGTCGATCACGGTCCGGACGGTCAGCGCGCCGTTCATGGCGTGCCCCTTTCGATGAGAAGGAGCCCTTAAACGGAGACCTTTTCTCCGCTTCTAAGACGATAGCATAGACGGAGAGAAACTCTCCGGTTCGAGCGGGTTCGTGGAAGGCGGTACATCATGCGGGGGGACGCGGCACGTAGCAGGCGGCGGATCCTCGACGCGGCCCGTGACGTCGTCGGAGCGGCGCGATGCCCCGTGGTGTCGCGCGGCTGTTCCAGGGCGGGGCGGGGCGGGGTGCGGGTTCCGGACCCGGCCCTGGAACTGCCCGGCCGTCAGTACAGACTGGGTGCGGCGTCCAGGGGGGTTCCGCAGGCGGCCGACCATTGCGGTGAGGAGGTCGGCGACCTCCGCGGAGGTGTTCGCCTGTTCGTAGGTGTAGAAGTCCGGGCGCACGAGGATCGCCTGAGCGTTCGAGGGGGCGAACCATCGGTTGTACGTGCCGTCGAAGTCGACGTAGGAGCCCGGGAACTCCACGGGGCTTTGGAGATGTGGACCACGTTGATCGTGAGGAAGCCGGAGAGCGCGTCTGCCTGGGGTTCATCCTTCCGATTCTCTGACCGGCCGCGCCGGCTCGGCCGTGTCCGTCCAGGGCGCAGCCTGACCGCGTCCTCTCCCGGTGGAAGGATCCCTCCTGGCCGGCCTGGCTCGCCGTCGCGATGCACCTGGTCCACATCTTCGACGAGTCCGGCATTGCCGCCGACGGTGCCCGACACGCTTTCCCCGACTCGCTGTGCACCACGCTCGGCCAGGGCGAACTTGAGAGGAACCCGCCCTCGACTTGATCGCGGCGGGGCGGATCGACATCGTTCAGGGCAACGGTCTTCCGGTACTGGCGGGCGAATCCGGGTGATCGGAAGGCGGCTCGCGGGACGGGCGCACGCGCAACGGCTGGTATTACTGGGGTATGCAGGAAGAGATTGCACGCTCCGCGATCGACACGTTCATCTCCGCGTTCAACGCCTCGGACGACAGCTATGTGACTGCCCTGCTCTCCCAGGCTCTGACCTCGGACGTGGTCTTCTGGGGGCCGTTGGGTCGCAGCGAAGGAATCGCAGCGGTCGAGCGGTTCGTGCTGGACCTCCGCCGCCACCCGGCGGGGACCGGCACGATGATGCGCTGCTCGGAGGTGGACATGCCTGACGAGTGGGCCCGGTACCGATGGGTCTTCACCACGCCGGACGGAGGTCCCCGCCTGGCGGGAACGGACGTCGTCCATCTGCGGCGGAGCCTCATCGATCAGGTCATCGTCTTTGCGGGGGAGATCGAACCGTCCGCCTCCTGAGTGATCCTTCTGCCGCTGTCCTTCCCCTGCCGGCCGCGTCGAGGGACCAGGCGTTCGCCCGGCCCGCCCTCTCGGCCTGTAGCCCGCCCCGGGCGAGCGAACAGGCGCGAGCGGGTGGCCGCGCTGGCCGGGGTGGAGGGGAAGCTGACCGGGCGGCGGACCGCGCGCCTGGATGCGCTCACCCGGCGCGCCGGGACCGCCACCGGCTGATCCCGCGGGTCGCCTTCCGCCTGCGGCCGTCTTTCCCGGTCCCGGAGGTGGTGCGGCCCGAGGTGAACGCTCTCTTCGCGTGGCGGTCCGAGAGCGGCGCGGGCGCTTGTGCCGCCCCCGGGTGGACCGGCCTGCTCTTCGCCGCGTGGAAGAAGCATGCCCCGGGCGCGGTGGGGTGGCCCGGTCCCCACGAGGCGTGGCGCACGGTGAGTATTCGCATACGCACGGTATGCTTCGGGCGAGTCGGGCCACCCGGGTGGAGCGCAGACGCCGCCGAGGGGGGAATCCGCCGTCCGTGAGGAGGGGCGCCATGCCGAAGTTGAAGGCTGCGATCTCGGCGAAGACCAGCGACAAGAGGGTCGAGCGGATCACGCGGTACCTGGAACTCGACGACCGCGACGTCGAACCGCCTCCGATCCGGGTGCCGGGGGCATCGTGGTGACGGGGGCGGGCCCGGCGCCTCCCGCCGGCCCCGTGCTCGCCCGGCCGGCCGAGCGGCCGGGTCCGCTGCCGCCGCTGCCGCCATTGCCGCCGGTGCGCAAGATGGCGTGTTTGTCCACGGTCGGTGGCTCGAACGGATCGGAACGGCGATTCGGCCCCGGGGTCGGAGAAGCCTTCGCACCTGCCGCGAGCTGCGAAATCGACAAATCTTCGAGATCTTTCCCCATTCCCATGCCGCGGTGAGGTGGGTCACATCTCCTCGCCGGATGTTTCGCGTAATTCCCGGCGGTACCGATTGAAGATCGTCCGGGCCACTGCAGGATGGACGGAGAATCTTTCGGGAATGCGATGTTTCCAATAGTTTTTTCGAGGGTTGCCCGAAGTCTCGCATGTCGGACGCCGTGCGGAAGCTCGACCCCGCGCGGGTGGGAACCTTCTCGTCAGGTTCCGCTGGTATGTTTCCGACGCTCCGGAGCTGAACGAAGCCGGTCGACGAGTGGATCCAGAACATTTTTCCGCCGGACATTGCAGAGGGGGAATCAATGAACGAGTCCAGCCAGCCCGCCGGTGCGCTCGAAATCGGCGAGCGGGGGTACGTCCACAGCCGATTTGGCACCGTGATCGGTCCCGAATTCATTCAGGGCGCCGATTGGAAACTCTTCGCCGACAGCTGGAACAGCCTGAGCCGGGACGGCTACATGTCCGACGGCGGCACCTACCGGGAACGCCGCTACTCGGAGTTCTCGCACGACGCCGCCCAGGGACGCACGGCCCTGCTCCCGCACGTGCCCTACTCCCAGACCAAGGAAATCAACTACCTGAACGGAGGCATCGAACGACACTTCGACCCATTCGAACGACACGTCGCCGAAAGCCCCGTGCTGAATACGATCTTCCAGTGGTGCGCCGACATCCTGGCCCGCACCACCGGAACCGCGCACTGGAAGGTGCAGAGCTTCCAGAACCGCATCCTGGCGCGCTCCACGGAAGCGGGACAGCCCACGCCCGAAGGAATCCACCGCGACGGCGTCGACTTCGTCCTGACCCTGCTCGTCGGGCGCGAGTCCATCGACGGCGGCACCAGCGCGCTCTACGACGCCCGCACCCGTGAATGCCGCGCCGAGGTCCTGCTCACCGAACCCGGGGAGTTCCTGTTCGCCGACGACGAGAAGATGGTGCACGGCGTGACCCCGCTGACCCCCGCCCGTCCGGGCGGCCAGGGCCACCGCGACGTCCTGATCGCCATGTTCACCCGTGCCGACGGCTGACCAGGAGAGGGCCATGAACCACAGCCGGATCATCCGCTCCTTCCGCCAGCTCACCCCCGAGCACCTGGACCCCGCCGCACCCGTCGTCACCCTGTTCAGCGGAGGCCTGGACAGCAGCTACCTGCTGCTGCGCCTGCGTGACGCCGGGTTCCGCGACGTGCACGCGGTGAGCGTCAACCTCGGAGAGGACGAGACCACCGAGCACAAGCAGCGAATCGCCGACAAACTCGGCGTGCGGCTGCACGTCATCGACGGCCGGCAGGTCTTCGCCGAGGAGTTCGTCCGCCCGGCCATCGCGGCCCAGGCGGTCTACCTCGACACCCACCCCGTCAGCTCCACGCTCAGTCGCCCCCTCATCGCCCGCCTCGCCGTCGAACTGGCCCGCGAACTCGACGCCATCGCCGTCCTGCACACCGCCAACCGGTCGCAGAACACCCTGCGCCGGCTGAACGGCGCGCTCACCCTGCTCGACTTCCGCGGCGCCTACGGCAGCCCGTACGACCTCGACCCGGTCGACCGTGACCAGAAGATCCTCGAACTCAAGGAGGCCGGCCTGGACCAGATGAGCGAACGCGTCGTCAGTGGCGACTCCAACCTGTGGTGCCGCGAGTTCGAGTCCGGCATCCTCGACGACCCCGAGGAGCACGCCGTACCCGCCCACATGTACGCATGGAGCACCCCCCGGCCGCAACACACCGAGGAGACCGTCGAGATCCGCTTCCACCAGGGCGTCCCGGTGGCCGTCGACGGCGAGGAACTGCCGATCCTCGACCTGATCGCCGGGCTCAACACCCGCGTCGGCGCCTACGGACTGGGCCGCTACAGCGGCCTCGAACACCTCGACAACGGGGAGAAGGTCCTGGAGATCCGGGAGATGCCGGCGGCCTGGCTGCTGCTGCGCACCTTCCGTCACCTGGAGACCGCCACCCTCGAAGCCGAGACCATGCGCGAGAAGATGCACCTGGAGCAGCTGTGGGTGCGCGAGGCGCTGGAAGGCCGCTGGTACGGCGAACTGCGCCTGGCCGTCCAGCACTTCATCGACTCCTGCGCCAGCCGCGTGACCGGGACGGTACGTTGGCGGCTGACCAGCGGCGGCGCGGACACCCGGGCGATCGTCGCCGACGAGCCGCGCTACCTGCGTGACCGTGAGGCGTGGGAGAAGGAATCGATCCGCACCGAGCGGGCTCCGTACCTGGCAGCCTGACCGGGCCCCGCGTGACGGGCAGGGCCGGGTGGCCGGGGAACCCCCGGTCACCCGGCCCGCCGCACCCACTCCACACCACGAAAGCGAGAGAGCACCTCGTGCCCAAAGGACAGTCACGCGCCGGTCTGATCGACCTCCTGCTGTTGCTCGTGGCAGCCGTCTGGGGCTCCACCTACCTGGCGGCGAAGGAACTCGTCACGCCCGCCACCGTCGTCGCCGTCCTCGCGCTGCGGTTCCTGGTCACCGCGGTGGCCATGCTGCCGCTCGCCGTGCGCAGACTGCGCGGTGCCGGCCGGGACGAGATCGTCACCGGAACGCTCCTCGGCCTCATCCTCGCCGTGATCTTCCTGTTCGAGACCTTCGGCATCGCCCACACCACCGCGACCAACGCCGGCCTCATCATCAGCCTGACCATCGTCATGACCCCGCTTCTGGAGAGCGCGGTGAGCCGCTCCTGGCTGCCCGCCCGGTTCTTCCTGGCCGCGGCCATGGCCGTGGCCGGCGTCGCCCTCCTCGCCTCCGGCTCCGGCCTGCACGCCCCGACGCTCGGCGACTGGCTGATCCTGGCGGCGGCGGCCGTACGGGCCGTGCACATCACCGTGATGCACCGGCGCTCGGCCCGCAAGAGCTACGACTCGTTCACCCTCACCTTCCTCCAGATGGCGACGGCGGCGGTGCTGTTCTGCCTGGCCGGCCCGCTGGCCGGTGACTCCGCTCCCGCCCTGGCCGCACGGCTGGGCCCCATGCAGTGGGTCGACCTCCTCTACCTCGCGCTGATCTGCACGGTCTTCGCGTTCTTCGTCCAGATGTGGGCGGTACGCACCACGTCACCGTCCCGGGTCAGCCTGCTGCTCGGTACCGAACCCGTGTGGGCGCTGCTGGTCGGCGTCCTCCTGGGCGGGGACCACCTCGGACCGTACGGCGCCGCGGGCGCGGCGCTGATCATCATCGGCGCCGGCTGGGGACAGCGCATCGAACGCCGACACCGGGAAGGCACGGCGGGCCACCCCGAACCGGACGGCGAATCGCCCGACCATGATCCCGCCGACACCCAACTCGCCCACCCGGCCTGACCCAGGGCCCGCACACCGGCACGCCACGACCTGCGCCGGGCACCTTCTCGACGGCCGGAGGCCCGGGTCGACGAGGTGGACGGCGGCATGCGACAGCGCGAGCGGCATGCGCCCGAGATCCCGTGCGAGGCCCGCAGTTCCTGTCCGGGTTCGTGGCGGCCACGGCCGGCGAAGGTCGCGGTGAGCCGCGGCCCGGGCGGCGCCCATGCCCCCGGTCGCGACGGCCGGTCCGTGTCCGGGGCCCCGGCCGCCGCCCTTCCCGGCCCGGCCGCCACGGCCGGACGTCAGGCCGTACCGCGGCGGATCAGGTACCCGGCCGGGCACGACTGGGTACCTGATCCGCCCCCGACTGAGTAGTCGCACTCATGTGCGGTTCGGTGCGGTGCGGTGGGATCGGCCCGTGGACAATCTCCCGGCCGGACCTGACCCGTCATCGCGCGACCGCGACGCGTGGAAGTTCCCGCTCGTCGCGACGGTACTGCTGCCGCTCTGCCAGGTCCTCTACCGGTACTTCGTCCTGGTACGCGCGGTCGAGGTCGACCAGTGCGTGCCGCGGGGTGCCTGCGGGCGGGACTGGGGCCCGCAGTACAGCGCCGCCGACGGCCTGATGGGCGCGCAGCTGCTGCTCGTCACGGCCGCCTGGATCCTGCCGCACCGGATGCGCTGGGCTCCGTGGCGCTTCGTTGCAGCCGCCCTGAGCGTGCTGTGCGGCCTGGCCTGCAGCGCGGTGATCCAGCACTTCGACTGAGAGCGCCCACCAGCGGCCCTGCGGTCTCCGGCTGACGTGCCCATGGTGGGACGGCGGGTGGTGCTGCGGCTTCGTGCCCGGCGCTTCATGTGCGAGGACGTCTCCTACGGGCGGCGGACGTTCGTCGAGCAGGTCGCGGGCGGCTGTGGTGCGTCGGCGTGCGGGCCTGCGGGCCACGGCGTTCCCCTCCTCGCCCACGGTGTGCCGGCGAGCCTAGGAACGGACGGCGTCGTGACGCAGGGGAACGGTCAACCACGAGGTCGGACGGGCTCGTCGGCAGTGCGCCGACCGCCTCGGTGCTGGTCAGCAGTCCGGTTCAGAGCTTTTCCAGTTCCGCTCGGCGCGCCGGCGGCACGGACTGCCAGTGGCCGCCGAAGCGCCTGCGAAGCGAGGACCACAGCGTCTGCCGATTCGCCGCCGGGAAGCCGGGCTGACCCTCGCGCGTGCGGGGAGGACCCAGCCGATCAGTCGCCGCCACCGTCCACCGCCGGCTGACCCTCGTCGGCGCGGGGAGCACGGGCTGACGTTGGTTCGGAACGCGGGGTGGTGCGCCGCCCCGGGTGGGGCAGCGCACCCGATGTCACGGTGTGCGTTGGAGTTCCTCGACGGACGCGCCATCAGTGGAAGCAGCGGCAGCCGCGGCGATCCGCGGGGCCGGGGCCGGGGCCGCGGCCGGGGACCCGGCGCTGGGGGAGGGGCGGCCCGAGGGCGCGGCCGGGCGCAGGAGGAGGGCGCAGCCGAGGGCGGCCAGCAGGGCGAGCGAGGCCGACACGATCAGGCAGAGCCGGAGGCCGTCGAGGAAGGAGCCGCCCAGCGCGGCCAGGGCCGGTTCGGTGGTGGGGCCCAGGTCGAGCCCGGTCACGGCGCCGAGGCCCTGGTCCCGGGCGGCGGCGAGGGCACGGCCGGTGGCCTCCGCCGGCACGCCGCCGTCGGCGAGTCGGCTGGGAAGGGAGTCGAGGGCGCGGGTGGTCAGCAATGCGCCGAGCACGGCGGGGCCGAGGGCGCCGCCGAGCTGGCGGAAGGCGTTGTTCCCCGCGGCGGCCATGCCGGTCAGGTGGTGCGGCACGGAGGAGACGGCGGCGGCCGTCATCGGGGTGAGGACGGCGCCGATGCCGAGGCCGAGCAGGACCAGGCGCCAGGCGAGCGACCCGTAGGAGGTGCCGGCGTCGATGCCGGTCAGCGACAGCAGTGAGCCCGCCATCACCACCAGACCGGTGGTGATCATGACCCGGGCGGACACCCGGTGCATCAGGCGCCCGACGGGGATGCCGACGACGAGGGACGTCCCGCTCACCAGGACCATCCGCAGTCCGGCCTCCAGGGTGGTCAGGTGCTGCACCAGGCCGAAGTACAGGCTCAGGACGAAGAAGAAGCCGATCAGCCCCAGGAAGCTGATCATGGCGACCAGGGTGGTGGCGGCGAAGGCCGGGCTGCGGAACAGGGCCAGGTCGAGCATCGGGCTGCTGCTGCAACGCTCCACGAGGACGAACGCGACCGCGCTCACGGCACTGAGCACCAGGGCCGCCACCACCGCGGGCTCGCCGAAGCCGTTGGCGCCGCCCTCGATCACGCCGTAGACGACCGAGGTGACGGTGACAGCCGCGCTGATCTGCCCGGGCCAGTCGAGCCGCCGGCCGTGCGGCGCCCGGGAGTCAGGCAGCAGGAAGGCCGCGACGGCCAGCACGACCAGGGACACCGGGATCGGCAGGAGGAAGATCCAGCGCACCCCGACGTGCTCCAGCAGCACCCCGGCCATCAGGGGCCCGACGGCCAGCGAGGCCAGCATGGACATCGCCCACACGCCGATGAACCTGCCCCGCTCCCGGTGGTCGGGGACCGCGTGGCTGATCAGGGCCAGCGTGGTGGGCAGCAGGGCCGCCGCCCCCAGGCCGGAGGCCGCCTGTCCGATCCACAGCGACTGCACCGAGTCCGACCCCAGCGAGACGGCCGCGCCCAGCGCGCAGAAGGCCACGCCCGCCTGAAACACCCGCTTGCGGCCGTGGACGTCGCCCCACACGCCGGTGGTCAGGATCAGCGCGGCCATCGGTAGCACGAACGCGTCCGACACCCAGGACAGCTGGGAGGTCGAGGCGCCCAGCGTCCGCTGGATCGCGGGCAGGCTCACCGACACGGTGGTCACGGGAAGGTAGGCGACGAAGACGCCGAGACAGGCCATGACGAGCGTGACGCCTCGTCCGGCCCCGGGGCGTTGCACCGTTGCGGGGTTCACGAAGTGGTTCCTTCGGCTGCGGGGTGCCGCGCGGGCACCGGCTGCTGGTTGGGCAGCGACCAGCTTCGCCCCCGCCGGCGGATAGTCCCCAAGCGATCTCGGTAGAAGGAGAAGAACCTCCATCTGTACGCTCGCGTGTGTCAGGATTCCTCCGTGTATGACGACCTGGACCGCAAAATCATCCACGGGCTGCACTGTGCCCCGCGGGCCTCGTTTCGCCGCCTCGGCGAGGTCATCGGAGTGTCCGAACAGACCGTGGCCCGCCGCTACAATGCGCTGCGCCGCGGCGGGGTCCTGCGCGTGGTCGGACTGAGCAGCCCGGCCGCCCACGGACGGGCGGAGTGGATCGCGCGGCTGCGGTGCCGCCCGGACGCCGCCGGGCCCGTCGCCGAGTCCCTCGCCCGCAGGCCCGAGGTCGGCTACGCCGGCATCGCCTCGGGCGGGTCAGAGGTCATCTGCCTCATCCGCTCGGCCAGCGGCACCGGGCGCGACGACGTCCTGCTGCGGCAGCTCCCGAGGGCTGCCTCACTCCTCGACACGAGCGTGGACCTGCTCATCCACACGTTCACCACCCCGGCCACGGCCGGCTGGGCCGGCGGGGAACGCTCCCTCACCGACGAGCAGGTGCGGCAGCTGATGGCGGAGCGCCCCGTACCCGCTGGGCCGCCGCTTGCCCCGACCGACGAGGACCTGCCCCTCTTCGCGGCCCTGGCGGAGGACGGCCGCGCCTCCCACACCCGCCTGGCGGAGACCACCGGCTGGTCCCCGGCCCGCGTCGCCCGCCGGCTGGAGGCCCTGGAATCCGCAGGCTCCCTCGCCTACGGCATCGACATCCTGGCCGAACGGCTCGGCTACGAATTCAGCGCGCTCCTCTGGTTCCAGGTCGACCTGCCCGCCCTCCACCGCATCGGCGAGGAGATCGACCGGCACGACGAATGCGCCTTCGCCGCGGCCACCAGCGGCAAGCACAACCTCCTGGCCGTCGTGATCTGCAAGGACACCCCGGACTTCTACCGCTACCTCAGCCGCCGCCTGGCCCACATCGAGGGCATCAGGGGCTACGAGATCAGCATCCGCGCCCGCCGCCTCAAGCAGTCCGTGTCCCTCATCCACCACGGACGGCTGATCCACCCGGGCTGGGGGTGAAGGGGCCGCGGGTTCAGATCTCGCCGTCCGGCGTGGGCTGACCCCCGCGCCTGCGGGGCCCGACGTGGGCGCCTCACGCGGATGCGAACATAGCGCTCGCGAAGGAGCGGGGGAGGGGCTTATGGGGGCAGCCGATCACACTGGTGACACCGGTACCGGTGAGCAGGTAGTTTGCGGAGGACAGAGAGAAGAGTTCGCATGGACTCCCGGATCGCCCGTATCCGACGCAAGCTCGCCAAGGTGCCCTATGCCGCGCTGCGAAGCTACTCCTTCGGCGAAGAGAAGCACGGGTTCCGCCTCGAACCCCCGTTGCCGGACGCGAAGGTCGCCGAGTTCGAGGCCGACCGCCACATCGAACTGCCCGCCCCCTACCGCAGCTTCCTGACCAGGCTGGGCGGGGGCGGCGCATCGCCTTTCTACGGCCTGCTGCCGCTGCAGTCATGCCGGCTGTTCAGGATGGACCCCCGCGGCGAGCCCGGCCGCCCTCGGGGGTTCACGTTCACCGGCGGCCCGTCTCACCGGAGTGACCTGTTCCTGCACATCATCGAGGCGGGGTGTTCCGACCTGGTGCTTCTCGGTATCACGGGTCCCCTGGCGGGTCGCGTCGTCACCGGAAACGCCGACGGCTTCTGGGGCCCCAACGTCTCGTCGGCCACGGACTTCCTGGCCTGGTACGAACGCTGGCTCGACCACATGCTCGCCGGGCGCGACAACCGCAACCTGAACCTGACCTCACCCGCCCTGCGAGCGCCGGCCGACCGCATCGAGAGACAGCACCGCGACCGCAAGGATCTGTCACGGTCCTGAGAATCCGAAGCCGCGTCATCCGGTTGAGAATGGAGACGAATCGTCCCAGCGGGGATCGCTTCGGCGTCGAACAGCATCGGCGCCTGGGGCGGCCTACGGCCCGGCGACAGGCGATCGGCGATGACGTCCTGGAACAGTCGCCGGATGGGCGGCCCGGAAGCGGTCACGTCGTGCCGGGGCCGCTCGGGGTCGACGTGTGCGTTCATGGTCGGCGCAGCCTACTCCTGGTGTACCTCGGCTGCCCCGGCCGGCGCGGGGAGGACCCGCCGATCCCACCGGAACCCCCGCTCGGGTCCGGCTGACCCCCGCGCCTGCGCGGGGAGGACTGTCTGGTGCGGCCCAGCGGCCGCCCCTGGTACGGCTGACCCCCGCGCCTGCGGGGCGACCCGCTGGCGCTCCCACCCACGCACAACCAGCCGACACTCTTCCAACTCCGTAAGTCAGAGAGTGTCCGGCCCGTGCGCGCGGGGAGCGACCCCCTCCACCCTCCTCCTGGACGCTGGGAGTACCTCCCCGGCGAGCAGCACGTCACTGTCGGCGCCCCGGCCGGCTTCCTCACCGCTGTCGAGCAGTGTCGCCGCCGCCGGCCTGATGCTCGACCATGATCATCCCAGCTCGCTGACCCGGGGTACGGCGCACCATCGCCTCCCGTCGGCGTCCCGCCCCCGCCCCCGCCCCCGCCAGCGGGGGCGGGACGCCGGTCGGCATCCGAATAGGCGTACAGACGCAGCAGCCTGCACCGCGCCGTGGTGATGATGGCCCTTGTGACGCCGCCGACGTGCGGGTCCCAGCGAGCCGCCCCGGTCGAACCGGCCGTACGGGCCCTTCCCCCTCATCCCACGGAGGCCATCATGACCATGCTGCTGATCCAGGGCTCCTCCCAGGTGGTCGGCGCCCAGCCCGACGGCGACTCCATCCACTTCACGCCCGACGACCCCAACGACTGGAACCTGCTGCACGGCACCAACACCGTCCACCACAACGGCCAGGGCCGCACCCAGCTCCGGCTGGACGCCATCGACGCCACCGAGACCCACTACGGGCCCAACCGCGACCACCAGCTCCTCGTCCCCGGCCAACGCCGCCGCCGACGAACTGCTCACCTTCCTCGGCTTCAGCCAGTTCCAGCGCGACGCGAGCGAGACCATCACCATCACCACCGCCACGCCGGCCGTGACCCCGGCTTCATCCTGACCCGCGACGCCGATCAGTTCGGCCGCTGCATCGCCCTGGTCGGCGAGGGCCAGGGGCCGGCGGACAGCGGCACCGACGTGAACGTGGACGTACCGCTGCTGCGCACCACCGCCAACCACCGACTGGTGGCGACCGGCCTCGCCTACCCCACCTTCTACCGCAACCTGTTCCCCGACCTGCGCGACGAGCTCACCGCGGTCGCGGTCGCCGCCCGCGCCGCCGGGCTCGGCCTGTGGCCGCAGGACGCCACCACCACGGGCGTCAAGATCACCGGGCTGACCTCCGTCACCCAGGACGCCGTGATCCTGCCCAAGCTGTTCCGCCGCCTGATCGACTACTTCCAGCTCGGCAGCTTCAACCTCGACGGCTTCCCCGCCTACCTCGCCCAGCGGGCGGACAAGTACACCATCCTCTCCACCGGCCACTTCACCACCGGGCTGGACTTCGTCGTCAAGGTCACCAACGGCAACACCCTCGCGATGACCAATCCGCCCGAGGACCTCGTCTTCGACGAGGCGTGAGGGAGCCCGACATGAGCGACGCCACCGACTTCCTGGCGCTGTCCGAGCTGCTGACCGGCGAGGCCTCCTTGGACGCCACGCGCTCCGACGAGTACCTCCAACGGCTCACCGCCGCCTTCCCGGCGGACGTGCCGCGCCTGCTCGACGCCTACCGCACCGCCGCCGGCCAGCCCGACCCGGCCACCGCCCTGGTCGACGCGGTCAACGCCGACCCCGCCCTCGCCCGGATCACCCGGGAGACCGTCACCGTCTGGTACCTCGCCCAGTTCAGCCGGCCGGACGGCAAGCCCGACACCCCCACCACGGCCGCGCAGTACCAGGACGGCTTGCTCTGGCGGGTGATCAAGGCCAAGGCGCCGGGCACCACGCCCCAGCCGCCCAGCCCGGACGGCTACGGCTATTGGACCAAGCAACCGTGAGGCGAGGAGACCGTCCGTCATGAACCCCCAGTACGACGTCGTGATCGTCGGCGGCGGAGTGGCCGGAGCCCTCGCCGCCTGCCGGATCAAGACCACCAAGCCGAACACCCGGATCCTGATCATCGATGCCGGGAAGAACGGCGTGGCCGGGCCCGACCGGGACGCCTTCGTCGACGCCTACCGGACCGCCGGGAACAAGAACGTCCCTTCCCCCTACGCCAAGCTCGACAACAACCGGCTCGCCTACGCCCCCTCCTCTGACGGCACCCCGGACCCGGTGGCGATGAACCGCTACTACGTCGAGACCGGCCCGGACCTGTACGAGAGCGGCTTCCAGCGGATGCTCGGCGGCAGCACCTGGGCCTGGCGCGGCAACACGCCCCGCTTCCTGCAGAACGACTTCAAACTCAATACCCTGTACAAGGTCGGCGTCGACTGGCCGATCACCTACGAGGACATCGAGCCGTACTACGTCCAGGCCGAGCGGGAGCTCGGGGTCTCCGGCAACGACGCCGAGTGGACGGACCTCACCCCGCGCAGCGCCCCCTACCCGATGCCCGGCATGGCGCCCAGCTACGGCGACGAGCTGGTCCGCGCCGCCCTGTCGACCATCAGGCCGATCGACGACGTCCCGGTCACCGTGCTCACCACCCCGCAGGCCCGGCTCTCCCAGGACTACGACGGCCGTCCGGCCTGCCAGGGCAACAGCAGCTGCCTGCCCATCTGCCCCTCCGGGGCCAAGTACGACGGCGGGGTCCACATCGCCAAGGCCCTCGGCCTCGGGGTCGAGATCCGCACCGCCTGCGTCGTCACCCGGCTCGCCAAGCGGCCCGGCGACCTCGCACCGACAGTGGTTTTCAAGGACTGGAGCACCGCCGACAAGGCCGAGCAGCAGGTCGACGGCCAGCACGTCGTGTTGGCCGTCAACGGCATCGAGACGCCGAAGCTGTGGCTGCTGTCCAACCTCGACAACACCAGCGACCAGGTCGGCCGCAATCTGATGGACCACCTGGCCAATGAAGTCGTCGGCCTGTTCGGCCAGCCCCTCTACCCCTTCCGCGGCCCGCAGTCCGCCCTCGGCATCGACACCTTCCGCGACGGCAAGTTCCGCGGCAACAACGGCGCCTTCCGGATGACCATCGGCAACGACGGCTGGGGCCGCAGCGAGCCGGTGGGCCTCGCCCTCGACCACGCGCTGTGGGACTCCGACAACAAGAAGATCAAGAAGATCGGCCAGCCCCTTCAGCAGGCCGTCCAGGACCGCATCACGCACCAGCTGCGGTTCAGCTACTCCACCGAGCAGCTGCCGGACCCGAACAACCGCGTCACCCTCTCCGACGAGCGCGACGCCCTGGACGTCCCCCGCCCCAGGATCACCTACCGGATCGACGAGTACTCCAAGCGGGCCCTCGCCTATGGCCACAGCGTCGCCCGCCGGATGTGGCAGCACCTGCAGGACACCGCCCGTGCCACCGCGGTCGAGCCCCTGCAGGCCGACCTGCGCTTCCTCGGCGCCGGCCACCTCATGGGCACCATGCGCATGGGCACCGACAAGAGCACCTCGGTGGTGGACGCCACCGGCCGGTCCCACGACCACCCGGGCGTCTGGGTCGTCGGCTCCTCCGTCTTCCCGACGGCCGGGACCGCCAACCCCACCCTCACCCTCGCCGCCCTGACCCTCCGCACCGCGGACGCCCTCGCCAACACCCTGTGACCGGGAGGTACACATGTCCATGCTGCTCATTACCGGCACCTACCGGATCACCGGTGATTCCCCCGACGGCGACACCGTCCGCTTCTACCCGGACGACGCGGCGTTCTGGTGCGACGTCCCCGGCATGCACAAGGTCAAGCGGAACGAGCACGGCGGGGTCTCGATCCGGCTGGACGGGATCGACGCCCTCGAAACCCACTACCCGGGCGTCGGCGACTTCGTGCACCAGCCGCTCGGGCTCGGTGCGCACGCCGCCCGGAACGAACTGCTGACGTGGCTGGGCTTCACCGAGGTCGTGCGCGACGACAAGAAGGAGGAGGAGCGAGTCGGCTCCTCGAAGCCCGGGGCCGTGCCGGGCTACATCCTCACCAGCGGCGCCGACGTCTACAACCGCTGCATCGCACTGGTCGGCCGGGGCGACGCGCCCAAGATCGGCACCGACCCGGATCCCGCGCGCAGCGGCACCCACCTCAACGTCACGGTCGACATGCTGCGCGCCACCGCCAACCACCACCTGCTCTCCCTCGGGCTGGTCTACCCGACCTTCTACAAGAACCTCCCCGCCGACCTGCGGATGGACATGACCGCCACCGCGCAGCAGGCCCGGAAGGACAAGGCCCCCGACAGCGTCTGGCTGAACGACAAGACCACCAGCGGCGAGAAGATCGAGAACCTCGAATCGCTCACCGACGACCTGGTCATGCTGCCCAAGCTCTTCCGCCACCTCGTCGACTACGTCCGCGTCTTCGGCCCGGACCTGGGCGGCGTACCCGCCTTCCTGGCGGGCAAAGCCGACGAGTACACCCTCCCCGAGGACCGCAATAAGAGGATCTTCGGCCTCCAGCACGTGGTCCAAGTGACCGACGGCACCCTCCGCATGACCCGCCCGATCGAGGACCTCATCTTCGCCGAGAAGTAGCACCAGCAAACACCCGCCGCCCGCGAGCCACCCCGGCCCGCGGACGCGCCGGCCGCCTCCGTGGCGGCGGTAGGGGGCACGGCGCGGGCTCGCGACTGCCGCCCCGCCGCCGCCCGCACGTCGGCCAGCGCGGCCCTGCTGCCGCGGCTGCTCCTGCCATCGGGGGAGCAGCGCGCTGACCACCGTGCGTCCGGTCACTTGATCCGCTGCCGGGTGTCCTCTCCGATGATCTTCCGGGCGATGCCCAGGAGCATCGCACGCACTCCGTTGACCAGGTTGCTCCCGAACCTCTTCAGCCCCGTGTACGACTGCTTCGGAAGGTGATGTGGGGCGGCAGCCTGATCGGCCATCTCCGGGACGACGTGTCGGACGCGTGGCAGCCTCGCATCCCACCCACTCGACGCCACAGCGGACCTGAGAACCTGAACACTGGCTAGCGGACTACTTCGACGGCGGCGCCGGCTACGGCGGGTTCACCGCCGGCGACTTCGACTTCGACCCCAACGACTTCGACCTGAACTGGTCACCACGGCAGCAGCGGACCTGAGGAGAGCTCGGGCAGGGGGCCTGCGAACAGGTTGCCGACCATCTGCCAGGTGAACTGGCGAAGGCCTCGCCGAGCCGGGACAAGGGCCCGCACGGCGCTTGCGCCTCCACTCCGTCACCCCGACCGCCTACAGAACTGATTCCGCAGGCCGGCGGTCAGACGGCCGTCGCGGAGGGCGCGGCGGGCTCCGTCTTCCACAAGTTGCGTGGTTGCGGCGCAGGGTCAGACGAGCTGGTGCTCGTATGCGTAGGCCGTTGCCGCGGCACGGGAGGTTACCGAGATCTTGAGGAAGATGTTGTTCAGGTGGCGGCCCACGGTTTTGTCACTCAGGAACAGGTCCGCCGCGATCTGCCGATTGCTCTTGCCCGCGGCCACCAGCCGCAGCACTTCGGCTTCCCGGCAGGTCAGCCCGCCGGGCAGCTCCGTGCGCTTGGCTCTGCCGAGCAGCCGCTCGGCGTGCCGGCGGTCGGGCGTGGCGCCGATCCGGGCGAAGGTGTAGCGCGCGGCGTCGATCTCCAGGCGCGCGGTGTCCTCGTCGCCGAGGGCACGGCACGCCAAACCGATCCGCAGGCGTGTGCGCGCCGCCTCGTACGGCACGTCCAGCTCCTGCCACAGCTGCCACGCCCGGCGCAGGGAGGCAAGCGCACCGTTCGCGTTCGTCTCGGCCAACTGCACCAGCCCCTGCGAGTACTCCGCTGCCGCCCGTAGGGCCGGGCCGTAGTCGGATGCGATGGTCTGAAGCTCGTCGACCGCGGCGCGTGCCTCCTCAATCCGGTCGGCCGCCACAGCGATCTCGACCTGGGCGGGAAGGAGCGCCGCCCGGGCCGCACGGTCGCGGTGGGGTTCGGCCAGGGCCCGGCGGATCGCCGCCCCGGCCTCGTCCACCCGGCCTTGGGCCATCCGCAGGAGCGCCATACCCGCTTGCGGTTCCCGCCCCAGCCGGCTGGCCTGGACGTAGGCCTCCTCGGCCGCGTGGAGATCTCCGACCAGTCGGCGGATCTCGCCGACGTCGTACAGTGCCTCAGCAGCATCGATGGCGTCCAGACCGTCCAGCTGTTCGGACGCCAGCCGCGCCTCGCGCTCCGCCTCCGTCCACGCTCCCCGGAGCCGCATGATCTCGGCCCGGTGCAGGCGGCACGTGCCGGAGAACATCAGGGCATCCTCGCGGGCGCCCACCCATTGCCCATAGGCCGCGGTCCACTCCGTAGCACGGCGGAACTCCGACACGAGCCGGCACAGGGAAATCGAGCTGCAGTAGACCCAGCACACGTAGTAGGCGTCGAGGTCCCCGGCGAGCACGGCGACCATGGCCTCGTCCAGCAGCCTCATCCCCTCGGCCACCCCGCCGAGCCGGCACCGCGCGCGGCCCACCTGGTGCAGGCCCAAGGTCGCCAAGTCGACATCCGAGAACCGGCTGCCGATCTCCGCCGCCCGGGACGCCCGAAGAAGCGACCCCTCCAGATCACCACCCCAGTAGAGCGCCTCCGCCTCTACCGCGAGGGCGTAGCCCTGCTCCGCGCACTCCGGCTCCTCCGCCAGCAACCGCTGCGCGCGGGCCAACCAACCGCCACCAAGTGCCACCTCGCCTCTGAGCATGAAAACGACGCTCAGTTGGCAAGCGCACATCGCCGCGCCGCGCGGAGCGCCGGCGCGCAGGCGCTCCGTGTAGGAACGGCGGCCGACCTCCACACACACCTCGCCCCGACCGGTGAAATACGCGCACTTTGCGAGCAGGTCCAAGTCCTCCGCGCCGAGTGGCGAGGCCGTGTCGACGCTGCTGAGCAGCGTGAACGCCTCCTCCCAGAAGTGCCGCTCATACGCGGTGCGCCCCTGTTCGAGATCTTGGGACACCACACTCATGGCCGCTCCCTGTGCGCGAGATACCGGCGCGAGTCCCCATGCAGAGCTCCTTGTCTCAATCTAGTGGAGAGCCCCGGAACCCGGCAGGTCCGGCGGTCGCCCGTGGGCCGTTCGGCCCATGCCACCGCGCCGGGCGTCTTGAGCCATTCACCCGACGCAGCGTGCACACCCGCCCGGATAGGTTCGACAGCGTGATCCGGCAGAGGCGTAGGGCGATCCGCAAAGGATCCCGCCGCGTAGGACGCCGGTACCGCTAACCGCCCACAGCGACATGGGAGTCAATCATGTCCAGATCAGTCCTTCGCCCGCGGAGGCACAAGGGATCCAGAACCGGCCAGGGCAGGCCCTGCGAGCGTAGGGGGCCGACATGCCTGGGGTGTGCTCGGACGGGATGGAGCGGGAAGTGGCGTGACGGGCTGGATCCTGAGGTGTGCACCCGATGTGCCCCAGGCCCCCACCGGCGCACGCTGAACGGGTCGAAGAGTTCCAGATGCGGAGCCTCGGAGTTCTTCACGAGGTTCACCGCACCAGAGAGCAGTTCGTGAAGCGCAACGCTTGTCGACTTCTTGCACCACCTGTACTGGCTACAGTTCAGTAGTCACCAGCCCGGTTCGGTTCATTTCCATCCCGGCCTGCTCCCCACGCGGGCGCGGCCTCGATGCGCCTACACGCCGACGGCCCCCTCTGCCCGGTCATTCTGATCTATAGCGAGGCAGATCATGAACATCACTATTGATGACTTCCTTCAGGGGCTCGCCAACGACGGCTACCCATTTACCAGGAACGCGAGCAATCCCGAGTTTTGCATTCAGCACGGCTGGCACCACAGAGAGCATCGCTGCCCTGCGTGTCGCCGACGATTTCTCGCCCGACTCCGCGACACGAACAAGGCTTTAGACCGGCGGTGATCGCCCCGCGCGGGCGCGCTCGGCCAGGTCAAGTCCACCTCCGCCCGAATGTCCAGAATTGGCTGTCTGGACCAACATCAGGAGTGCGCAATGGCTCATTCACTCCGCATCTTCTATAGCGGCGTTGAAGGTACTGTTAGGAGGAATCACAACTGGCCCTTCATCAGTCAAAAGTCCGCTGTGATCATCACTGCGGCAGAGTTCTTCTGGCCTGGCGGGTTCGGCGGCCTGGAGGATATTCGACCGAGCCTCGGGGCAGCGCCCATCTGGGTGTCGAACGTCGGCGCTCATGGCAACGGTTCCGAAGCCGGCGGCGTGGAGTTCCTGCTTCACGTCGACTGGGGAAGCCCGCTGAACGTCATGGTGACGATCACTGTCCTCGACGACATCCAGCAGTACGACAGGGTTGGTTAGATCTCGTTGCCATCTATCGCTATCGGCGTCGGCTGCCGGGCCGGCTCGGTGCTCGGCCTGGACCTGCCCGTCGTCTGGGCCGGCCGGGACGTCCTTGCAGCCCCGGCCGGCCCAGACGACGGCGAAACCCGGCCCGACACCCTGACCGTCACCAGCCCCTCGGGCGGAGCGCACCTGTACCTCCGCGTCCCGCCCGGCTGCGCCTTCGCGTCGGTCTCCGGCGGCCGGACCGGGCTCGGGCCGGGCACCGACGTCCGAGGCCCGGGCGGGGGCAACGGCGGCTAGCCCGCCGACCCGGGCTTCGGACGTCAGTGGCATTCGTACGTTGTCGAACGGGACCGCCCGGTGGCCCCGCTGCCGGGATGGATCGAGGAGCGCCCAGGCGGCAATAGCCAGTCTGAGCCGACGGAACGGAGCAGCCGTCTCAGATCGACATCTCCCGTCCGCCGCTGCCCGCCAGCGGCGACCCGGCGCGGGCCGCCGCCCCCTCCACCCGGTTGTGGGGCCGGGCAGGGGCCGGTGTCGTACCTCCGTGATACCCATTCCCTATGAACCAGTTCAGCGACTTCAACCTCAAGCTGCTCGTCATCGAGGAACTCATGTACGGCCCCGAGCCGCTCCTCCCGGTTTACGACGTGTCCGCGCGGCTGGCCGAGCGGGGGGTCGGCGACCCCGCGTCCTACGTCCTGGAAAACGGCCTGCACACGGAGGTGCTGGCGGAGTCCCGGGCCCATTTCGAGTCCCTGGAGATCCCGGCCGAACTGCTTGCCCGCGTTGAGGAGTTGTGCTTTGACGCGGGGGCGGATGTCCTTCGTCACTGTGCCCCTGCCTGGGACGGCGAGGACGACCTGTTCGATGTCCGCTCGCTCGACGATCTCGCCCTGCTGCCCAACCTGCGGGAGGTCACCTTTGTCGAGGACGGTGTCCTCGCAGTGCCGGACGCGGCGGAGATCTTTGCCGCGCGCGGCATCGAGACCGACTGAGCCTCGGCCGGGAACAGAGCCGGGGCCGTGGCAAGCGAGACACCAGCCAATCGATCGGATGATCCGAAGGAAACCCTCTAACCGTGTGCGGCGGTCGGTGGCTCTGACCGAGACAGCCACCAGGTCATGGCCCGGTTCCCCAGAGCGCCGGCCCGCATCCTCGACCCATGGCGCACCGGAGTCGACGGCGTTTCAGGAGCGTAGGACGACCGCGTCGGCGGACCGCCGCGCCGTTGGCCGCCGCGACCTACCGGCGGCGCTGAACGCTGGCCGCGTCGGATACCGCAGCGCCCGCGACGGGACGGGGCTTTCGCCGGAACCGCCTGCCGGTGACCGTGGAACCGGGATACTCGCCCCTGTGGCGGCGAAGAGCCCGGCGGGCCTGGAGCTGCCCCGGGTCCTGCCCGGCGACCCGGCCTGGATCCGGCACACGCCGCCTACCTCTCGGAAGTTCTCGGCCTGACCGCCGCGGCGGCCTACGTCCGCCCGCACGCGTACCCGCTCCCGGCCCTGACCCTGAAGACGGCGGGCGAGGCCATCGCCGAGATCGCCGCCGACCTCACCGCCGCCGTACAGGACACCGCGCCCCCCGTCGTCCTCTACGCCCTCCCCGCCTGGGTCCTGCGGGCCCTGCTGGACGTCCTCGAGGCGCTGCGCGCCGCGGCCGGGGACGGGACGGAGTCGTCCCGGCTGCGGTCGACGCTGATGCTCCTGGGGGAGAGCCTGGACCACCCGAGGGGCCTGACACCGGCCGAGATGGCGGCGGACCTGGAGCCGGTGGTGGCGGTCCTGGCCCGGCGGTACGGGCCGCGGCCACCGACCTGGCCCTGAACCGCCGGCAGGCCGGCACCGAGACGGCGCTCACCGAGGTCTTCGCACAGTGGGTCCACCTCGGCGTCCCGCTGTAGACGCAGCGGCACCCTGCGCCGCGCCGGACGATAGACCGCCCGACGGCTGAGCGGGCGGCAGGTGGCTCAGCCTCAGGTCGGCCACTCCTCGGCCACGAACCACAGGCCAGTCACCGCCGCCCGCACCGAGGCGGCTACGCGGCCGCGCCCGGCGCCGACGAGGGCTTGGCCGCGTTCATAGCCCCGTCCGTGCGCGCAGAGAATAATTCGAGTTCGCGGTCGGTAAATTAAAATTTCGGAGGACCTGTAACTTCTACCCGAAAGGTTCCGGTCTGCAACCGGCAGTACCGTGTGCTGTATTGAAGGAGTGGTTTGTGAGTTCTCAGGTGAAGGAATTCGGGTTCGGCATGCCGTGGGAATCGCTGTACGGTTACAGCCAGGCCGTTCAGGTGGGTGAAACCGTATACGTGTCAGGTCAGTTGTCCCATGACCGGCATGGAGACTTCGTGGGTGCCGGCGACTTTGAACTGCAGGTTCGCACCACGCTGGAGAACCTTGACCTGGTACTGAGGCAGTTCGGGGCTGAACGGAGCCAGATCGTGGAAACCACGGTACTAGTGAGGAATCTGCGGGAGAACTTCGAAGCGGCAGCACGCCTCCACGCCGACTACTTCGGGGAGCACCGGCCGACCAGCACGGTCATGGGCATATCGGACTTGGCGCTGCCGGACCAGCTCGTGGAAATCGGTGCCCTTGTGCGTCTTGATGTGAAGCCCTAGCCGGCTCGAGGCTCGGCCTGCGAGACGGAGGGGCTCCGGGAACCGGCCGCGCGCGGCCCATACCCGGCTCCTCTACCGGGACGGGCGCCGCAACACGCCCGGGAGCGGTCAGGCCACCGGATCCTGCGCGGCGCGGCGTCCAGGAGGGCGTCCCTCAACCGTCCGGCCGATGAATCCCACCCCCGGATCCCTGTGAGCTCGGGTGGCAGGTGAGAACGGGACCGTCCCCGTTCTCACCGGCCCGGGGCTGGACCGTCAGGTAGGACGGCCGGGCCGGGTGGGCAGAGCCTTCGGCATGGCGGGCACGGCGCGCGAGCTGTCGGTGCGGTACGCGCGCCGTTCCCGCACCGCACCGTGCGTACGCGCAGCTGCGCCGCCTCGGGGTGGTCGACGACTACACGGCCGGCCAGATCGACCGGGCCCGCGGCCGGGCGATCGGCATGCTGGACGACCAGGCCGGGCCGTTCGGTGCCGGCTGGCCCACTTGGGCACCGGACCCCGCCTGGCCGCTGCCGGTCCTGCCGCCCGGAGCCGACGAAGCCACCCCCTCGACGACGCCCTACCGGGCGTGACGGGCAGCGGCGCGGCTCCCGGAGCCGGACTGCGCGGCCGCGGGCTCGGCCGGTTCGCCGGTGTGCTTGAGCCGGCTGCGGGCGGCGACCCGGTCCTCGCCCGACAGACCGACCCAGTACTCGTCCGCCCACACCGTGGGTGGCCTGTTGTTCGGCCTCCGCCAGGCGTGCCGACTCCGCCAGCACCTCCTCGGCGAGCCCCTCCCGGGCCGTCTCCAGATCACCGCTGAAGCCCGGCAGCCCGGCCAGGTGCGCCCGGCGCTCGGCCTGCACGACCACCAGCGCACGCTACGCCGCGATCAGGCGGTCAGGATACTCGAAGGTCTTCTGCTTGCCCTGGGCAGGGAATCGTACGCGCGACCGGATCCGTGGTCCGGCTGCGCCCCGCGGGTACCTTGATGCCCGTTCCAGGGCGAGGCGGGATTCCTTGACGGCCGCCCCGCCGCCTCGGTGGTCACCTTGATGACCACCTTGGAAGGCGCCCCCGATACCTTGGCGGCCGTGCTGCCACCGGCTCCGGAAGCCTTGGTGGATAGGTAAAATTCGCAGGTCAAAGCATTGGTGGCGGCCGGTCCGGGTACCTTGATGCCCCGCCCGGGCAGGAAGCCCCGGGTGGGGCATCAAGGGTGCGGGCGGGTGGTCAGGGCTGCAGCTGGGTCCAGTCGCACGGGTGCCGGCCTTCGCCGCCGAGCGGGTGCCACACCGCGGCGGCGGGTCCGTGCTCGAGGAGGTCCTCGACGCGGGCGGCGCGGCTGGGACGGCGGCGAGCAGCTCGGCGGTGGCCGGCCTCGCCTCGGCGGCCAGGCGCAGCTCCTCCGATGCCGCGCCGACGCCTGCTTCACCGCCTGCCGGTACACGGCCCCACGAATCCCAGGCCCACGAAACGGGCCCGATGCGCCGACTGCTGAAGAACGGACGCTGCGGGTTGCGGTCGGCAGTTGCGCCCCGGCTATCCGGACGGCCTTGAAGAACTCGTCGAGTCGACTTGCGTCCCACCCTCCACTCGAAGCCCTGGTGGAGACCGATGACAGCTGCGCCGTCCGCACTGGCCTCCGGTGACAGGCGGGTTCAGGCCAAAAGATGCGTTGCTCGGAACCCGGCGGGGTGGATCCGTAACCTGGCGCGCGGTCTCATCGTGACCGTCTTCCGCTCATTGGTTTGACATCGATGCGGGACCATTTCGACGGCTTCATGCGTATCCATAGTGACTAACTGTAATGACTTGAAGGCGTCCTGTAGTTTCCTTTCGAGGTGCCTAGCGTGTGTACGCACCCATGAACCACATGGGCGACTCTCGGAGGGGTGTTCATGAAGGGCTCGAAGTAAACCGGCAGCTGGATACGGCGCGGCGCCGTCGGAGTGGCCGCATTGGCCCTGGGACTGGGGAGGATGCCCGGTCAGGCACTCGCCGCCGACAGCGGCGTCATCAAACGCCTCCAACGGCCAGTGCCAGGCTCAGTGGCTCGATGCCAACAACTGGTTCGGCATCCGAGACGCGGACAACAACGACAGCGACTACTGCTACGTCGACTACGCGTTCAACGCGAACCACTCGGCCAGCAGCCGGATCTCCCGCCAGCAGGACATCAACACCAACTGGGGCTATTACGGTGTCACCGTAACCAGCCCGTACATCTACTTCCACGTCTGCAAGGAGCGCCAGAACGACCCGGACATCTGCTCCGGGTGGGTCACCGCCACCAACACCTGACCAACCAACCACCAAGTCCTCGTAAGGAGTGAACGCGTGCCACCAGTGCTGCAAGCCCGGGCCCTGCACCTGAGTTACGGCCCGGCGGCCGCGGTGGCCGGCGTTGACCTGAGCGTCGACCCCGGAGAGGTGGTGGGTGTGGTGGGGTCCTCCGGATCGGGGAAGACCACCCTGCTGCACTGTCTCTCCGGGCTCCTGCTCGCCGACACCGGCAGCGTCCTGTTCCGCGATCGGCCAGTCGAGGCCATGACGGTCCGACAGCGCGACGAGCTGCGTCGCTCGCACTTCGGCTTCGTCTTCCAGTTCGGCGACCTCGTACCGGAGTTGACTCTGCTGGAGAACGTCTCCCTGCCGCTGCGCCTGCAAGGGATGAGGGCCAAGGAGGCCCGGCGACGGGCCGCCGGGCAGTTGGAGGCGCTGGGGATCGGAGGGCTGGGGCGCCGGACGGTCGGCGAGGTATCGGGGGGAGAGCTGCAACGGGCGGCGATCGCGCGGGCGCTGGTGCACCGCCCGGACGTGGTGTTCGCGGACGAGCCGACGGGAGCCCTGGACGACCGCAACTCCGAGGTGGTGTTCAGCCTGCTGCTGGAACAGGCCCGGGAGCACGGAGCGGCGGTGGTGCTGGTTACCCACGACCGGCACCTGGCGGCGCGCACCGACCGCACCGTGGTGCTGGCCGCAGGACGGATGGTGGAGCCGGCATGAGGCCGACAGCCACAGTACCGGCGGCGGTGGCGGTCGCTTGGCGGGCGGTGCTGTCGCGCCAGGCGCGACGCAGGATCGTCCTGCTCGCCCTGGTCGGAGCGGTCGCCGCGCTGGGGGTGCTGGCCGCGGCTGGTGCGGCGTCGTTGAAGGGCCGCGAGAGCGCCCGCACCGCTGCGGCGGTGCCGGTCTTCGGTCCGCAGACCGGCTACGGCGGGGTACCGGTACTCAGCCGCCCGGGCGTGGCCGAGACCGGCTGGAGCGAGGTGGAACACGACTACCGCGGCCACCGGATAAAGATCGTGCGGGTCGCCGACCCGTACGCCCGCGGCCCTCTCCCCCCGGCGTCACCGCCTGGCCGAGCCCCGGGCGGGCCCTGGTCTCGCCCGCGCTCGACCGGCTGATCCGCCAGGCCCCCACCTCCCTCGGACAGTGGTTTGTCGGCACCGACACCGAGGTCCTCCCGCCCCGTGCCGTCGGCAGCGCGGGCCAACTCATCGCCTACATCGGCGTCACTCCCGGGGAACTGGGAACCCTGCAGGGCCCGCTGACGGGCTTCGGCGGCGAGAGTGGCGGCGGACTCGGCTGGTACCCGGCGCTCGGCTGCATGCTCTTCCTGGTCATGCCCACCGTCGCGCTCGTTCTGACCGCCAGCCGATTCGGCCGCCATGTCCGCACCACCCGTTACCAGGCACTGCGCCTGCTCGGCCTGCCCGCAGCGCAGGCCCGGCTGGCCGGGGCGCTGGAGACGGCCGCGCCGGTCGCGGCCGGCGCGTTCGCCGCCGCGCTCGCCTGGCCGTTCCTGCTGCCGGACATGTTCGCCCTTCCCGTGACCGGCCGCTGGCTGTTCGGCACTGATCTGCGCGTCCCCGCATGGCAGTCGGTTCTCACCGTCCTGGGTGTGGCCGCGCTCGCCGGATCGCTCGGCGCGGCCACCGCCTCAGGCTCCGACCGCGCCTCGCGCGAGGTCCGGTTCCTGCGGCCGGTGCGGCTCACCAGCCCGTGGGTGGCGCTGCTGTTCGGCGCCGGACTGCTCCTTCTGGCAGTCGCCTACTCCCGCCACAAGCCGCGCGACCCGCTCCTGTGGGCGGCAATCGTGCTGCTCGGCGCCGGCCTTCCCAGCGCCGCCGCCTGGGCGGGCCAGCGGCTGGCCCGGCTCCTCGGACGGGTCGAGGCCGGCGTGGTGTGGCTGCTGGCGATGCGGCGGATGGCAGCGGACCCGCAGTCCCGCTTCCGCGTCGCCGGAATGGTCGGGATCGCCGTCTTCGCGGTCGGCGCAGCCCAACCTGTCTCCCAGGTCATGGCCCAGCCCAACCTGCCCTGGGTCGAACAGGCGCTCGCCGCCGGCCACACCGACCTGCTGGCCAGAGCCGAGACCCTGGAAGTTGTTCCCCTGCGTACACCCGATCCTCCGGCGGCCGTGCACGGCCTGGTGCCCGCCGTCGCCCTGTGGTCTCCCGCTCAGGACCAGGCCATCCGTCCCGCGCACACCGCGCTCGTCGCCGGCTGCCGTCAGCTGGAGGAACTCTTCGCCCGGGCGCTTCCCGACTGCGTCGGCGGCCGGATGATGCTGCGGGCCGGCGGCCCGCTCGCAGTGGACGGGGAACCCGTGGCGCCAAGCCCGCCGGACCTCAATGGGAACCTGCTCCTACGATCCACCGACCGGACCCGGCAGGCGAGTGTTCCGCCCGCCGCGACAACGCTCGATCTCCCCGCCGACCTGGACACGCCGGTCGTGGCCGTCATGGTGCTGCCGCCCGACGACCCCGCCCTGGCTGAACTCGGCGACCCGTTCCAGATTGCCGCCTACCTGCGGGTCGCCGTGGACGTGCGGGCCTGGGAGGAGGCCAGGACCTGGGTGGTGTCCTCCTCACCCGCCTTCCGGCTCGAGAACGCCTACCAGTGGTCGGAAGTCACCGACAGCACCGGCAACTGGGTCCTGCTCGGACTGACCGTCGCCGCCGCGATCACCGCCATCGGCGCCCTGCTGGCCGTCACCGAGGACGGCGGACGCCGCCGCGAGTGGTTCGCCCTACGGGCCCTCGGTATGGCGCGCGGCCGGCTGACAGCCGTCCAATACACCGAAGCCCTCCTTGCTGCGGCCATCTCCGCAGCACTGGCCACCCTCGCCTCCACGATGGTCGGCATCACCTACCTGCGGATCAACGAGGACCACCTCGACAGCCGTCTTCCCTACCTTCTCGCGGCCGGAGCCGGCATCGCCGTCGTCGTCCTCGCCGCCACTGCGAGCAGTTGGGTCACCCTGCGCACACCTCGCCGTTAGGTCTCGGCCCCGCGGCGATGATGTCCTCGCAGGTGACCTCGCGCAGTTGGTCCTAAGGCCTGTCTGATAATTGATCTTGTGGCAGGTCGAGGTGAGTTGACGGACGCGGCGTGGGAGCGGATAGAGCCCCTGTTGCCGCAGGTGG
>NZ_JBHVPZ010000042.1:0-63404 GCF_042887135.1 Kitasatospora sp. NPDC057965 | reverse complement strand
CTCCGCCTTCGGGGACAAGCGCACGCTCTTCGACGAGGTCGTCGAGACGTACGGGCAGAGCTTCGGGAGCTTCGTGGCGGTCGCCCTCCAGGAGGAGGCGACCGCCCGCGAGGCCTTCGCCCGGGTCCTGCGCGAGGCGGCCGCCGTCTACACCGATCCCGAGCACCCGGCCGGCTGCCTGGTGATCAGTGCCACCACCAACGTCTCCCCGAAGGACGACGACGTGGCCGACGCGATGCGGGAGCTGCGGCGCTCCAACCTGGACGGCTTCCGGGAGCGCGTCGAGACGGACGTCGCGGCCGGGCGCCTCCCCGCGGGGACGGACGCCCACGCGCTGGCCGTCTACTACGCGACCGTCGTCCAGGGGATGTCCCAGCAGGCCAGGGACGGGGCCTCGACGGCGGACCTGGAGGCGGTCGCCGAGCTGGCGATGGCCTCCTGGCCCGCCGTCTGAGGCCACGTCCGCGGCCCTCCCCTCAGCGGAGCGCGGGCCGGCTCACCGCCCGGCCCCGGCCGGTTCGCCGAGGATCTCCAGCACGGCGCAGGTCCAGTTGAAGCCGCCGCCGACGCCGACCAGGAGCACCCGCTGCCCGGCCGTGAGCGCGCCCTCGCGGCGCAGGTGGTCGAGTGCGCCGAACTGGTCGCTCGCGCCCACGTGCCCGGTGCGCAGGCCCCACCGCCAGGTGGTGCGCTCCAGCGCCA
Source organism: Kitasatospora sp. NPDC057965 (assembly GCF_042887135.1). Taxonomy (NCBI): domain Bacteria; kingdom Bacillati; phylum Actinomycetota; class Actinomycetes; order Kitasatosporales; family Streptomycetaceae; genus Kitasatospora; species Kitasatospora sp. NPDC057965. The sequence continues at coordinate 62,702 of NZ_JBHVPZ010000042.1, read as the reverse complement.
CGCCCAGCGGGTCCAGGCACTCGTCGTGCAGCAGCTCCCGGCCGAAGTTGGGGGTCAGCACGTGGTCGGCGTCGGTGATCGCGATGCCGGCCTCGGTGGCCGCGGTCTCCGCCGCCCGCCGCAGACCGGTGGCCATCCGCTCGGTGATCTCATCCAGGCCGATCAGCTTCGCGAACTCCAGGGTGCGGGCCTTCAGGTTGACCGGGTGGTGGGCCGGATCCGGATTGGGCCGGAACGCCAGGTTCCCGCGCTGCATGCCCTCCAGCTCCGGGTCGTTGGCCGTGGCGATCGACAGCACCCGGGCGAACCCGGGGTGGCGGGTGAGCACGGCCGCGCTCGCCCCGTCGCCGAAGACCAGGCCGGGGCTCGCCGTCCAACGGTCCCAGACCGGCTCCGCGAAGCGGTCCGACGCGGTGATCAGCGCGGCCTCCCGCGAGGGGCCGGCGGCCAGGAAGGCGGCGGCCAGCTCCATGGCGCCGACTGCCCCGTTGGAGAGCTGGTGGACTTCGAAGGAGACGCCGTGTCCACCAAGCACCCGGTGCTGCAGGTAGGAGGCCGCGTTCCAGCCGTCCAGTCCGCTGTAGCCGGCGACCGCGTGCAGCAGCAGGGCGAACTGCTCCGCCCGCAGGCCGGAGTGGCGCAGCGCGGCGGCGCCGGCCTCGACCGCCATGTCCGGCTGGGAGTCCCGCTCGCCGGCGATGGCGACGCTCACCTGCCCGGTCCGGCGGCGCACCGCCGGGTCGTACCGGCCGTCGGCCACCGCCCGGTCGACCGGGGTGGGCTCGGGGTAGTGGGAGCCCACCCCGCCCAGGAAGAGGTTCTGGTACTTCATCGGGTCGCTTCCCCCTCCCGGCCGCCGTCGGCGGCCGTGCCCAGGACGGCCAGTTCCTTGGCCGCGGTGGCGAGTTCCTCGTCGGTGAGGTCGTTGACGAACACCGCGGAGCCGATGCCGACCGGCAGCGGCAGCCGCTGGGCGCCGTCCCGGTGCCGGACCGTCTCGGCGAGCGCCTCGGACAGCAGGCCGGGCTCGCAGAAGCGGTGCCAGACCGGGAGCCGCAGCGTCCGCAGCACGCCGATGATCCGGTCGCGGTCGGCCGGCGTGACCAGGCCCCGCCGGGCGGCGACCAGGGTGGTCAGCGCCATGTCCACGGCGACCGCCTCGCCGTGCAGCAGCTCGGGCAGCGCGGCCATCTCGATCGACGGGCTGAACGAGTGCCCGTAGTCCACGACGCGCTCCAGCGTCTGCTCCCAGAGGTTGGGCTGGAGTTCCTCCAGCATTCCCTGCACGGCCCGGCGCAGCACCTCGCGGGCCGCGGCCTCGCTCTCACCGGAGCGGCCCTGCAGCCGCTCGGCGAGCAGCGTCGCGCCGTGCTCCTCCAGCAGGTCGAACAGCCGCCGGTCCTTGATCAGGCCGATCTTGAGGATCTCGGCGAGGCCGTTGCTGATCTGCCGGTCCTCCTGGGTGGCGATGAAGGAGCGGTCCAGCAGCGCGACCGCCGGGGGCTCGTAGGTGCCGAGCCGGTTCTTGTGCCGGCCGAAGTTCACGCCGGTCTTGGCGCCGATCCCGGCGTCGATCAGGCCGACCAGGGTGGTGGGCACCCGCACGTACGGGGTCTTGCGCCGGTAGAGGCTGCTGGCGAGTCCGACGACGTCGAGCAGGACGCCGCCGCCGATGCCGATGACGGGCTCCCGGCGCCGGTCGATGCCGAAGGCGTCCAGCTCGTCGAAGATCCGGAAGACGGCGTCGGAGGTCTTGTTCTCCTCGGTGGCTTCCAGGACGCACAGGTGGCCGGTGATCCGGTGGAAGTCGAGGTACTCGCGGATGCGGTCGCCGTAGAGCCGGTCGACCGTGGCGTCCACCACCAGGAAGCGGCGGGAGGTGTCCGCGCCCTCCGGCGCGCCGGCCCGGGCGAGCGCCGGGTTGTCGAAGTCCAGGACGCCGGGGGTGACGGCCACTTGGTAGCGGACCGGCTTTTCGCACTCCACCGTCCAGGTGCTCGCGGGTGGCCGCGACAGATCGGTGTCGAACGGTGACGAGGTGAGCTGGTGCGGCACGGTGTGCTCCTTCGGTGCGGTGCAGGTGGGCGGTGCGGGTCGCCGGTGCGCTTTGCCGGTACCGCGTGCGCGGTCAGTGCTGGTACTGCGGGGTGGCGGCCCGGTCGGCGACCAGCCGGCGCAGGGCCTGCTTGTCGGTCTTGCCGACCGCCGTCTGCGGCAGGGTGTCGACGACCCAGAGCCGCTCGGGCAGCTTGTAGGCGGCGATGCCGCTCGCGGTGAGCCGCCGCACGGCCTCCCCGGTGGTGAGGGTGCGGCCCTCCCGCAGGACCACGAAGGCGCCGACCCGCTCGCCGAGGTCGGGGTCCGGGTAGGGGACGACTGCGGCGTCGGCGATCTCCGGCAGTTCCGCCAGCAGGTGCTCGATCTCGTCGGCCGCGATCTTCTCGCCGCCGCGGTTGATCACGTCCTTGATGCGGCCGACGACCACGAGGTTGCCCGCGGCGTCGCGGCGCACCACGTCACCGGTGCGGAACCAGCCGTCGGCGGTGAAGGCGGTCCGGTTGTGCTCGGGCGCCCGGAAGTAGCCGCGCGGGGTGTACGGGCCGCGGGTCAGCAGTTCCCCCGGCTCGCCGGCGGCGGTCTCCTCGCCGTTCGCGCCGATCACCCGGATCTCGTCGTGCGGGCTCATCGGGCGGCCCTGGGTCTCCTCCACGGCCCACCGGGAGTCGTCCGGCCTGGTGTAGTTCAGCAGGCCCTCCGCCATCCCGAAGACCTGCTGGATCCGGCAGTCGAGCACCTGGGCGGCGCGGCGCACGGTCTCCGGCTCCAGCCGTTCCCCGCCGACCTGGACCACCCGGAGCGAGGGCAGGTCGATCGAGGTGAGTTCGGCCGACTCCATCCAGCGCCGCAGCACGGCGGGGACGGCGGCGAGGTGGGTGACCTCGTGCGTCTTGATCGCGTCGAACACCGCGGTCGGCGACGGGGAGGCGACGAACACCGCCTGCCCGCCGGAGGCGAGGGTGCCGAGCACGCCGGGACTGCCCAGTACGAAGTTGTGCGCGGCCGGGAGGGCGGCGAGGTAGACCGTCCCGGTGTCGAACCCGCAGACCGCCGCGCTGCCGCGGAAGTTGTACTCGTAGTCGTTGTGGGTCCGGGCGATCACCTTGGGGGTTCCGGTGGTGCCGCCGGAGAGCAGGAAGAGGGCGACGTCCGAGGGGTCGGGGTCGGGCAGGGCGGCGGGCAGGACCGGCGGGGAGTCGAGCAGGGCGTCGAGATCGGTCTCGGTGCCGGCCTCCTCCTCGCAGCCGGCTATCAGGAGGCGGCGGATGCTCGGGACCTGCTCGGCGACCCGGCGGGCCTGTGCGGCGTGGTCGTAGCCCCGGGTGGTGGCGGTGGTGGCCAGCGCCACCGCCCCGGTGTGCCGGCCGAGCGCGACCAGCTCGCGCTCGCGGTGGGCGGGCAGCAGCAGGACCGGCGCGACCCCGATCCTGGCGCAGGCCAGGACCAGCAGCACCAGCTGGTGGCAGTTGGGGAGTTGGACGAGCAGGTTGTCGCCCGGCTCCAGGCCGAGCACGGTGAGGTTGGTGGCGGCCGATTCCACCCGGGTGGCCAGCTCCCGGTAGGTGATCCGGGTGGTGCCGTCCACCAGGGCGGTCCGGTCGCCGTACCGGGCGGCCCACTGCTCGGGCAGCCGCCCCAGGGGCAGGCCGCGCCAGTAGCCCTCGGTCCGGTAGAGCTCGGCGAGCTCGGGTGGCCAGGCGGTCGCTCCGTGACGCATCTTCGGTTCCTTCCAGGTCTGTTCGGGGCCGGGTCCGGCGGACCGCCGCCGCACCGCGCGGTCGTCGGCGGGGCGGGGGTCCGCCGGACCCGGCCGGGTGGGGGGAGGATCAGGCGGCGACGGCTTCCACCGGCTGCTGCTCCTGCTCCGGCTGCTGCTCCTGGGCCGTCTCCGTCGCCGGCTCCGGCTCGTTCGCCTCGGCGGCGGCCGAACGCTGCTCGATCAGCCGCTCCGCGAGGTAGCCCGCCACCGAGGTGACGCTCGGGTGGTTCCAGAGCAGCGTCGCGGGCAGGCTGAGCCGGAACCGCTTCTCCAGGCTCCGGCGCACCGTCATCGTCATCACCGAGTCCAGGCCCATCTCGGTGAGCGCCCGGTTGACGTCCAACTCCTCCAGGGAGACCCGGAGTTCACCGCCGACCTGGCGGCCGACCTCGGTGACGAGCAGCTCCCGGAGCGGCTCCGGGGCGAGCCCGGCGCCGAACTCCTCGGCCGGATCGCCGTCCTGGCCGCCGCCGGCCGCGCGGCCGAGCTCTCCCAGGCCGCTGAGGATCGGCAGCGGCCCGGTGCCCTCCGGCAGCCGGACGGTGCGCAGCACGGCGAGGTAGGGCTCCTGGTAGCTGCTGGCGAACTCCCAGGCCCGGAAGGCGTCGGTGACCGAGATGTCCCCGACGCCCCGGTCGGCCAGCTCGGCGTCGACCACCTTGTTGACGGCCATGCCCATCGCCCGCCAGGACGTCCAGCCGAGGCTGACGGTGTCGCCGGCGCCGGCCGCGGCGCGGTGCCGGGCGAACGCGTCCAGGAAGGAGTTGGCGGAGGCGTAGCTGGCCTGGCCGGTGAGCCCGAGCTGGAGGCCGATGGACGAGAAGAGGGCGAAGAAGTCCAGGGTTCCGGCGGGGAACAGCCCGTCCAGGACGAGTGCGCCTTCCACCTTGGGCCGCATGACGTCGGCCAGCGACCGCCGGGTCAGGCCGTGCAGCATCCGGTTGTCGAGGACACCGGCCGCGTGCACGATGCCGCGGATCGGCGGCAGGCCCAGCGCCTCCGGTTCGGTGAGGATCTTCGCGGCGGCCTGGTCGGTGATGTCCAGCTCCAGCACCCGGACGGTGACGCCGAGGGCCTCCAGGTCACGGACGGCGGTGATCCGCCGTACCGTCTCGGGCTCGGTCTGGGCGTCCCAGCGGTGGCGGGGCGGCAGCCCGCTCCGGCCGGCCAGGACGATCCGCCGGGCACCCCGGCCGGCCAGCCAGGTCGCCACCTCGGTGCCGAGCGTGCCGAGGCCGCCGGTGATGAGGTAGGTGGAGTCCGCGCGGCAGTTGAGCGGTGCGCGGTCCGGTTCGGCCGACAGCTCGGCCAGCCGGGCGGCGAGCACCGCGCCGTCGCGGACCGCGAAAACGTCCGGTTCGGGCCGGGTGCGGACCAGGTCGGCCAGCTGCCCGGCGCCGAGGTCGGCGGCGGTCGGGTCGAGGTCGACCAGGCCGGCCCACAGCTCCGGCTGCTCACCGGCGATGATCCGGCCCAGACCCCACAGCGGGCCCTGGGCGAGGTCGGTGAGGGCCGTACTCTCGCGCGCGCCCACCGTCACGCCCCACAGCCGGGGGGCCGGCGCACCGTACTCCTGGGCCAGCAGCTGGGCCGTCCTGGCGAGTTGCCAGGCGTTGTCCACGGCCGTCCCGGCGATGTCGCCCTCCGGGACCTCGGCGACCGGCAGGACGAGCAGGGCGTCGTCCGGGCCGAGTTCGTCCATGGCCGCCGGGAGTCCGTCGAGGTCGGCGACGGCGACCGGGCGCACCCGCTCCGCCTCGAACGCGGCGGCGATCGCGGCGCGGGCCCGCGGGCTGCCGCCGAGCAGGCCGACCGCGCGCAGTCGGGCGCCGCCCTCCGGCTCCGACTCGACGGGCTCCCAGGCGAGTCGGTGCACCAGGCGGCGCGGGCTGACCGCGGCCCCGGCGTCGCCGTCCAGCTTGCCGAAGCGCAGTTCGCCCAGCCGCCCGGACACCGTGCCGTCGTCCTCGACCACCACGGCCTCGACGGTGTCGCCGTCCGGGGCGTCGGTGAGGCGAACGTGCACCGTCGTCTGCCCACCGAGCCGTCCGGGCATCTCGACCCGGCCGATCCGGGCCGGCATCCGCAGCGTCGGCTCGCCCGCGAAGAGCAGCGGGGCGAAGGAGAGGATCGCGTCCAGCAGCGAGGCCCAGGCGTCGGAACGCCCCTCGCCGTCGCCCGCCGGTGCGACCCGGGCGATCAGCTCGCGCTCGCCGCGGTCGAGCGAGACGATCCGCCAGTCGAAGCCGACGTCCGCGACGCCGACCTGGTGGAGGTGTTCGACCACGGCCTCCGGCCGCAGCGCCTCGGTGCAGCGTGCGCGGGCCGCGGCCAGGTCGGGTACGGCCGCCGCGGCGGCCGGTGCGACGGCCCGGGCGGTCGCGTGGGAGGTCCAGCCGAGGCCCTCGTCGTCCTCGGCGCCGTCGCCGGTCGGGCGGGAGGCCAGCCGGACCATCCCGTCCTGGGCGACCACCTGGATGTCGCGCGGCCCGGTGACGGCCACCGGGACCCGCAGGTCCACGTCGGTCAGCGCGCCGTGTTCGCTCGCGGCGGCGAAGGTGCTGATGAGCACCGCGGCGGGGACGACCTCGACGCCGTGGATCGGGTGGCTTCCCGGGTAGGGCCGGTTGCCGTGGTCGAGGTAGGTCTGCCAGAGCCGCACCGAGGAGTCGCCGGCCAGGGCCAGCCGGCCGCCGAGCAGGGTGCTGGACTCGATCCGGTGCCGGCCGGAGCCGCTGCCCGCCGGTGTCGAGGGGGTGCGCCAGAACCGCTTGTGCTGCCAGGCCGTGGTCGGCAGGTCGACCAGGGTGCCGTCGGGCTGGAGCGCCGTGAGGTCCACGGCCGCGCCGTGGGCGTGCAGCGCGCCGACGGCGAGCAGCAGAGCCGGGGCCTCCGGCTGGTTGCGCCGCAGCGTGCCGGTGGTGAACGCGTCGTCGTGGCCGGCCTCGGCCAGCGCCTCCTTCACCGAGTGCACGATGACCGGGTGGGCCGAGACCTCCAGGAAGAGCCGGTGCCCGTCCTCGGCCGCCGCGGCGACGGCACGGTCCAGGCGGACGGCGTTTCGCAGGTTGGCGGACCAGTAGTGCCCGTCGCGCACCGTCGTGGAGCGCGGGTCGGCGAGCGCCGTGCTGTACACCGGGATGCGCGGCGCGGCGGGCACCAGGTCGGCGACGGCGGCGACCAGCCGGTCGAGCAGCGGGTCCATCTGCGGGCTGTGGAAGGCGACGTCGGACGCGACCTCGCGCACCGTGCGCCCGGCCGCGCGCCAGCGCTCGGCGTGCGCGGCGACGGCCTGCGGGGTCCCGGCGACGACGGTCGAGCCGGGGGAGGCGGCGATCGCCGCCACGGCGTCCGGGGTGCCGGCCAGCTCCCGGTCGGCCTCGTCGAACGCGAGGTCGACCAGGGCCATCGCGCCCAGGCCGGCGACCTCGCGCAGCAGCGCGGAGCGGCGGCAGATCAGCCGGGCGCCGTCCTCGCGGGAGAACACCCCCGCGACCACGGCGGCGGCGATCTCGCCGACCGAGTGGCCGATCACGGCGGCCGGGCGCACGCCCCGGGCCTCCAGGGCGGCGGCCAGGCCGATCTGGACCGCGAAGATCATCGGCTGGATCACATGGGTCTCGTCCAGCGGCCCCTCCAGCAGCACCCGGCGGGGCGAGAAGCCCATCTCGGCCCGGTAGATCGCCTCCACCTCGTCGATCGCCGCGGCGAACCCGGCGTCCGTCTCCAGGAGTTCACGGCCCATGCCGAGCCACTGCGAGCCGTGGCCGGAGAACAGCCAGACGGCGTCCCGGGCCGGTCCGGACGACGCGGCACCCTCGACGACGGCCCGGTCCGGCTCGCCGGCGGCGGTCTTGCGCAGGGCCTCGACCAGGCCGGCCCGGTCGGCGGCCACCACGGCTGCGCGCCGGCCCAGGTGCGAGCGGCGGTGCAGCAGGGTGTGCGCGACGTCCGCCTGGGCGGCCTCGGACCCGGCGCCGGTCAGCCAGTCGGCGAGCTTCGCCGCGTTGGCCCTGAGCCCGGCCTCGGTCACGCCGGAGAGCGCGAACACCCGTTCCCCGTCGAAGGGTTCGGCCGCCGCGGACCGCCCGGCGGCCGGGGTCGGGGCCTGCTCCAGGACGGCGTGCGCCACGGTGCCGCCGTAGCCGAAGCTGGACACCCCGGCCCGGCGCGGGCCCTCGCCGCCCGGCCACTCGGTGGTCTCGGTGACGACCCGCAGCCCCGAGGTCTCCCACGGGATGTCCGGGTTGAGCTCGGTGATGTTCGGGGTGGCGGGAATCCGGCCGTGGACCAGCGCCAGGACGGCCTTGATGACCCCGGCGACGCCGGCACCGGCCTCCAGGTGCCCGATGGTGGGCTTGACCGTGCCGATCAGGCAGGGATCGTCGGGGCCGCGGTTCTCGCCGAACACCCGGCTGAGCGCGCCGACCTCGATCGGGTCGCCCTTGCGGGTGCCGGTGCCGTGCGCCTCGACGTAGCCGACGCTCTGCGCCGCCACCCCGGCCTGCCGCAGCGCCTGCCGGGCGACGTACTCCTGCGCCTCCCCGTTCGGCGCCATGATGCCGGCCGTCCGGCCGTCCTGGTTGACCGCGGTGCCGCGCAGCACCGCGAGGATCCGGTCGCCGTCGCGCTGGGCCTCGGAGAGCAGCTTGAGCACCAGGACGCCCGCGCCCTCGCCGCGCCCGTAGCCGTCGGCGGCCGCGTCGAAGGACTTGGAGCGGCCGTCGGAGGAGGTGGCGCCCGCGGCGTCCAGCACCATGGTGAGGCCGGGGCCGGCCATCACGTTCACGCCGCCGGCGATCGCCAGGGTGGCCTCGCCGGTCCGCAGGCTCTGGCAGGCGAGGTGCAGGGCGACGATGGACGAGGAGCACGCGGTGTCCGCGATCAGGCTCGGGCCGCGCAGGTCCAGGGCGTAGGAAATGCGGTTGGCGACCGCGCACATGGAGGCGCCGATGCCGCTCCACGCCTCGATGGCGGGCAGGTCCTCCAGCATCTGGCGGCCGTAGTCGTCGGAGCCGACGCCCATGAACACCGCGGCGTCGGTGCCGGCGAGCGTGTGCGGCGGCAGGCCGGCGTTCTCCAGCGCCTCCCAGGCGACCTCCAGCACAATGCGCTGCTGAGGGTCCATCAGTTCGGCCTCGCGCGGCGTGACGCCGAAGAACTCCGCGTCGAACGCGGCGGCGTCGGCGAGGAAGCCGCCCTGCGAGGTGGTGGAGCGCAGCGCCGCCGCATTGCGCGGATCGAGTTTCTCGTAGTGCTCCCAGCGTTCGGCCGGGACCTGGCCGATCGCGTCCTGCCCGTTCACCAACAGCTGCCACAGCTGCTCGGGGGAGTCGACTCCGCCGGGCAGCCGGCAGCTCATGCCTATGACGGCCACCGGCTCCGCGCCGGATTCGGGCCTGCCAGAGAAGGGAATTGTCGCCATGAGCGCCTTGACCTTTCGTAGACGAGAGCGCCCGGCGGCCCCGGACAGCACTGGCCGGGACCTCGGCCGCCCGGGATCTTCCGGACGTGAGCGCAGGAGCACCTCGACCGCTCCGACCCGAAGCCGACGGGGCGGAGCGTGGGTGATGCGTACGAAGGATCGTGCCCTGAGGGCAGGAAAGCCTCGGCCAGGTGGCGACCAAGGCTCGGTCAGGACGGGCGAACGCGCTGGTCGCAGGGGGCGGCGAGCCCGCGGGCCGGTGGCCGGCGGCGCGATCTGCCGCTTTTCACTGTGTTTGTGTGCTTTTTTCCGGGCCGGTGAATTCCTAGATGCCTAATCCGGCGGCGATGTCGCGGGCTCCGATCGACCGTTGTCAACAGGCCGACCTAGCATGGCGATCGAGTTATCTCGTCGGCGCGGACGGGGCCTGCCACGAGGAAAGACGACCGAGGAGCAAGGGGGGGATCGTGCCGATGGACGAGTACGCTCGCGCGGCCGGACCTGATCGGGAATTCCGGGACACCGGCCCGGGGGGTCCGTCGGAACCGCTCAACTTCTCCCTGCTGGGCCCGCTGGAAGTCCGGCGCGCGGGCCGCGACATCACCCCGCGTGCCCCCATGCAGGCCCGGCTGCTCTCGCTGCTGCTGCTGCACGCCAATCGGGTGGTGCCGTTCAGATCCGCCATCAACGAATTGTGGGAATGGCCGCCGAAGCTGGCCAGGAAGACGATCCAGACCTATGTCTACCAACTCAGGACGGCGCTCGGGCCGATCAACGAGGTCACCGGATCGCCGCTCATCGAAACGGTTCCGGGCGGATACTGCATTCGGATCGCCGACCGCCAACTGGATCTCCGGCGGTTCGGCCGGCTGGTCGCCGAAGGGCTGTGCGCACGGGACATCGGGGAGAATCTGCGGGCCGCCGCGGTGTTCCGCGAGGCGCTCGACCTCTGGCGCGGCGCGCCGCTGGGCAACATCGAGTTCGGCCCGGGGGTGTCGGCCCAGCTCGGCCTGCTGGAGGAGCAGCGCACCACCATCCTGGAGGAGCGGCTGGGCATCGACCTGCGACTGGGTCGGCACCGCGAACTGGTGGGCGAGCTCAAGGCGCTGGCCCGTCAGCACCCGACCCACGAGGGGTTCTGCGCGCTGCTGATGGAGGCCGGCCGCCGCACCGACAACCCCGGGCTGGCCCTGGAGGCCTACCACGAACTGCGCCGCAACCTCGTCGAGCAGCTCGGGCTCGAACCGTCCCGACGGCTCCAGCAGCTCCAGCAGGACATCCTGAACTGCGTCCCGGCCGAGACCGGCCGGCGGACCGCCCCCACCGCCGCGCAGCCCGCCGTCGCCCCGAGCGAACTCCCCTCCGGCATCGCCGACTTCACCGGGCGTCGGGAGGCGCTCGGACACGTCGAGTCCGTTCTGGGCGCGCCCGCGGCCGGCTGGGCGGCCCGGACGGTGGTGATCGTCGGCCAGCCCGGGATCGGCAAGTCGGTGCTCGCCGTCCAGGCCGCGCACGCCCTCAAGGAGCGCTTCCCGGACGGCCAGTTGTTCATGGCGCTGCACGACCGGGTCGGCGGACCGATCGGACCCGAGGACGCGATCGCCCGGATGCTCGGGTCCCTCGGGCACGCGCCCGCCGACCTGCCCGCCGACCCCCACGAGCGGGCCACGCTGCTGCGCACCACCACGGCCGGGCGCAAGCTGCTGATCGTCCTGGACGACGTCGACTCGGTGGACCAGGTCCTCCCGCTCGTCCCGGGGAACCCGGAGTCGGCGGTGATCGTCACGGCCCGGAACCGGCCGATCGGGCTCTCGGCGCACAGCACGATCGAACTCGGGCCGCTGACCGAGCAGGAGAGCGTCGACCTGCTCGCCGGGATCGTCGGAGCGGACCGGATCGCCGCCGAGCCGACCGACAGCGCCCGGCTGGTCGGGCTGTGCGACCGGTTGCCGCTGGCGATCAGGATCGTCGGGGAGAAGCTGCTCGCCCGCCGGGCCTGGCGGGTGCGCAAGCTCGTCCAGCGGCTGTCCGAGGAGCACCGCGTGCACGAGGAGCTGAGGGTCGGCCCGTTCGACCTCGGCGCGCGGCTGGACCACGCGGCCGGGCGGCTGCGGCCCGAGCACCGGGACGCGCTGATCCGGCTCTGCCGGCTCGGCGACGGGGGGTTCGACCTGGAGGCCGCGGCCCGCACGCTCGGGATGGACCTGCTGGAGGTGGAGGAGCCGGTCGGCGCCCTCGTCGCGCACCACCTGCTCCAGGTGACGGTCGACCGCTCCAGCCACGACGCGCGGTTCCGGTTCCCGCCGTTGACCCGGCTCCACTTCGACAACGCCGCGGTGGCCAAGCCCTTTCTGCACCTCGCCGGCTGAGGCCGTACGCCCGCCCGTCGCCCGCCCGAGGTCAGCCGGCGGGGGCGAGGTGGCCGTCGGTGAGGGTGAGCACGGCGTCGGCGGCGGTGAGGGCGGCGTGGTCGTGGGTGACCAGGAGGGTGGTGCGGCCGCGAGTGGCGTCGAGGATGTCGGCGAGGACGGCGGCGGCGGTTTCCGGGTCGAGGCCCTCGGTGGGTTCGTCGAGGACGAGCACGGGCGGGTCGGCGAGCAGGGCGCGGGCCAGCAGCAGGCGCTGGCGCTGGCCGCCGGACATGGTGGCGCCGTCGCCGCCGAGCATGGTCTCCCAGCCGTCGGGGAGCGACTCGATCCAGTCGAGCAGCCGGGCCCGGCGGGCGGCCTCGCGCAGGTCCTCGTCGGCGGCGTCGGGGCGGGCCAGCCGCAGGTTGGCCCGGATCGTGGTGTGGAAGACGTGGGCGTCCTGGGTCACGCCGGTGATCACCCGGCGGACGTCGGCGCCCGCGCAGTCGCGCAGTTCGCGGCCGCCGACCCGGATGCTGCCGCTCTCGTAGGGGACGAACCGCATCAGCGCGGCGATCAGGGTGGACTTGCCGGAGCCGCTCGCGCCGAGCAGGGCGACCCGGCGGCCGGGGGGCAGACGGAGGCTGACCCCGTCGAGGGCGGCGGGGCCGTCGGGGCGGTGGCGCACCCGCAGGTCGGTGATCTCGACGCCGAGCGGGCCGTCGCTGGGCAGTGGGGCCGGGTCGGCCGGGTCGGTGACCGGGGCCGGGGCGTCCATCAGGTCGGCCAGCCGGCGGGCGGAGGCCCAGACGTCGGCCAGCCGGCGGGCGGCGGCGGGCAGCGCGGCCAGCGCGTCGAAGGAGACCAGGGCGAGCACCGCGAGGACGGTGAGCTGGACGGCGGGCAGCCGGCCGTCGGCGTGGGCGCGCAGGCCGAGCCAGGTGGCGCCGACGGTGGCGGCGCCCTGGAACAGTAGGACCACGGCGGAGGCGAGCGAGGTGGTGAGCGCCGCGCGGCGCTCCAGGGCGGCGATCCGGGCGGTGGCCTCGGCGGCCCGCCGGTGGGCGCGACCGCGGGCGCCGTAGGCGGCGAGGTCGGCGGCACCCTCGGTCAGGTCGACGGTGAGCGCGGTGAGTTCGGCGCGCGCGGCCTTCTCCGCCCGCCCGCCGCGGCGGGACAGCGCGAGCACCAGGGCGGGCACCAGCAGGCCGGCCGCGGCGAGCAGCGCCCCGATCAGCAGGCCGGCGGAGGGCAGCAGCACCAGGGCGGTGCCGGTGGCGGTGGCGGCGACCAGGGCGGCCGCGGTGACCGGGACGAGCACGCGCAGCAGCAGGTCCTGGGCGGCGTCGACGTCGTCGACCAGCCGGGTCAGCAGGTCGCCGCCGCGGAACGCCGGGGTGCCGGCCGGGGCGAGCGGGACGAGTGCCTCGTAGACCCGGGCGCGGAAGCCGGCGACGGCGCGCAGCACGCCGTCGTGGCCGAGCAGCCGGTCGGCGTAGCGCAGGGTGCCGCGGCCGAGGGCGAGGGCGCGCACGGCGACGATGGCGACGGCGACGGCGGAGATCGGCGGCTGCTCGGCGGCGCGGGTGATCAGCCAGGCGGCGGTGGCCATCAGGGCGGCGCCGCTGAGCTCGCTGCCGGCGGCGGCGAGGACGGCGGGCAGCAGCCGGCGCCAGTGCGGGAGCAGATGGCGCAGCAGCCGGACGGTGGGGCGGGAGGCCGGGGGGTTGGTCATGGGAGGAGCACCACTTCTTCGGTGGCCGGGGCGGGTTCGAGGGCGCCGGCCCGGACGGTGACGATCCGGTCGGCGTGCGGCAGCAGGCTCCTGCGGTGGGCGACCACGATCGCGGTGCGCCCGCGCATCAGCTCGGCGGTGGCCCTGGTCACGGCGGCCTCGCTCTCCGGGTCGAGGTGGGCGGTCGGCTCGTCCAGCAGCAGGATCGGCGCGTCCTTGAGGAACGCGCGGGCCAGGGCGACGCGTTGGCGCTGTCCGGCGGAGAGCCCGGCGCCGTGCTCGCCGAGCAGGGTGTCGTAGCCCTGCGGCAGCGCCTCGGCGAAGCCGTCGGCGCAGGCGGCCCGGGCGGCCGCGCGGACCTCGGCGTCGGTGGCGTCGGGGCGGCCGAGGCGGATGTTGTCGGCGACGGTCGCGGCGAACAGGTGCGGGCGCTGGGGCACCCAGGCGACCTGGGCGAGCCAGTCGTCGGGGTCGAGCGCGGCGAGGTCGGTGCCGTCCACCAGGACCCGGCCGGTGCCGGGGGCGGTGAAGCCGAGGAACAGGGCGAGCAGGGTGGACTTCCCGGCGCCGCTCGGGCCCACCAGGGCGAGGTGCTCGCCGGGGTGGACGGTGAGCGAGACGGCGTCGAGGGCGGGCGCGGCGCGGTCGGGGTGGTGGACGGTGACCCCGTCGAGGCGCAGCCGCGCGCTCCGGGCGTCGGGGACCGGCACGGGGGCGGCGCGCCCCGTCGCGGGCTCCTCCTCGTCGAGGACGGCGAAGACCCGCTCGGCCACCGCGATGCCCTCGGCGCTGTCGTGGAACGCCGCACCCGCGGCGCGCAGCGGAAGATAGGCCTCGGGGGCGAGGAAGAGCACGACCAGGGCGGTGCGCAGGTCCAGCTCGCCGGCCAGCAGCCGAAGGCCGACCGGGACGGCGACCATGGCGACCGACAGGGTGGCGACGGTCTCCAGCACCAGCGAGGAGAGGAACGCCACCCGCAGCGTGCGCATGGTGGCCCGCCGGTGGGCGTCGGCCATCTCCCGCACCACACCGGTCTGGTGGTGCTCGCGGCCGAACGCGCGCAGCGTCGGCAGTCCGGCGACGACGTCGAGGAAGTGGCCGCCGAGCCGGGCGAGCAGCCGCCACTGCCGGGCGGTGCGGCGGGCGGTGTGCATCCCGACCAGCGCGCCGAACACCGGGATCAGCGGCAGCGTGAGCACGATGATCAGCGCGGAGGTCCAGTCGGCCCACCAGAGCCGGCCGACGACCACGAGCGGGACGACGGCGGTGGCGGCCATGGTGGGCAGGTAGCCGGTGAGGTACGGGTCGAGGGCGTCGAGGCCGCGGGTGAGCAGGGTGGCCGTCTCACCGTGCCGGCGGGCGGTCAGCCGGCGCGGGCCGGTCTCCCGGAGCCGGGCGGTGAGGCGGTCGCGCAGGGCGCGTTTGGCCTCGGCGGCGGCGCGCTGGGCGAGGGTGCCGCGGGCCCAGGCGAGCAGGGCGCGCAGGGCGAGGACGGCGGCGAGCGCGGCGAGGGCGGTGGTGTCCGGGCGGTGCCCCGCGAAGCCGTCCGCGAGCAGGCCGGCGAGCAGGCCGGCCTGGGCGACGACGAGTGCGGCGCCCAGCAGGGCGAGCGCGGTGGAGGTGGTCAGGTGGCGGCGCACCACCGGGAGTTCGCGCCGCAGACGGCGTTCGGCCGGCTTCATCCCGTGCTCCCTCCCGGGGCGGTGCCCGGCGTGCGGTGCGGAGGGCTTCCGCGGCCCGTCCGGGCCGGTCGGGTGGCGGCCGGGCCGCGGAAGCCGGCTGGAGGACCGCCGGCCGGCGGTGGCGGTGGTCAGAAGTAGCTGGGGTGGCGCAGCCCGGTCCGGCCGCGGAAGGCCCACCAGCTCCAGGCCTGGTAGAGGAGGATCAGCGGGAAGACCACCACGCCGAAGCCGATCAGCAGCTTCAGGGTGGCCCCGTCGGCGACGGCGTCGTCGACGGTGATCCCCGCCCCGGACTCGGCGGCCAGCAGGTACGGGTACTGGCCGGCCCCGATCAGCAGCACCGGCAGCGCGGTCGCGACGCAGGTGGCGGTGAAGGCCAGGGCGTCACGGCCCCGGGCGAGGAACCACCAGCCGGCCGCGACGGCGGCGGCGACGAGCAGGAACAGGACCACCGAGGTGGCGGTCCTGGTCATCGAGGCCCCCGCCCCGAACAGCGACAGCAGCAGTCCGAGGGCGCTCGCGGCACCGGCCGCAGCGATCAGGGTGGCGCCCACCCGCCGTGCGGTGACGGCGAGTTCGGGCTCGGAGCGGAGTGCGATGAAGGCCGCGCCGTGGCCGGCGAAGAGCAGCGCGGTGGCCACCCCGCAGGTCAGTGAGAACGGCGCGAACACGTCGCCGAAGCCGATGTGGAAGGAGCCGTCCGCCCGGCGCGGCACGCCGTGCAGCAGCAGGCCGACCACGATGCCCCAGCACACGGCGGGCACCACGCCGCCGAGCACCACCAGGGCGTTCCACCAACGCAGCGCCCGGGGGCCGCGGGAGCGGCCGCGCAGCTGGACGGCGGCGTTGCCGAGCACCAGGCCGGCCAGGATCGCCACGATCAGCGGGTAGAGGCCGGAGAGCAGGCTGCCCTCCAGGTGCGGGAAGGCGCCGAACATCGCGCCGGCGAAGGCCACCAGCCACACCTCGTTGCCGAGGAAGAAGGGGGCGATCGCGTCGAGCGCGGCGTTCCGTTCCACGGCGCCCGGTTCGGCGGTCCTGCGTTCCGCGGTGTTGCGTTCCGCGGGGTCCGGTTCCCGGCCCGGGGCGGTGCCCGGGCCACCGAGTAGCGGGGACAGCATCTGGACGCCGTAGTCGTAGCCGCCGAGCACGAAGTAGCCGGCGAGCAGCAGGCCGAGGAGGGCCAGCCAGAGGGTCTCCAGGCTCATGTAGCCCAACCTTCCGTCACGTCAGGGGAGTGCATCTCGGTGCGGGATCCGTCGTCGGGCTCAGAAGGCCGGGACCGGCTGCTTGTCGTCGGCGCCGCCCGCGTCGGGCAGGTCGTCGCCGAGCGGATCGCCGGCGCCGAGCTGGGCGCCGTCCGGGCCGCGCCGGGCGAAGCGGGTGATCAGCGTCCAGTTGGTCGCGGCGAGGCCGACGAAGATGGCGATGAACAGCGTGCAGGACACCGCCAGGGCTCCGGTGCTGACGTTGGAGAGCGCGTCGTCGACAGTCAACTCGCCGTAGACCAGCCACGGTTGGCGTCCGATCTCGCGCACCACCCAGCCGCCGACGGAGGCGATGAAGGGCAGCGGGATGATCGCGGTCATCAGGTAGGCGAGCCAGCGCTTGCGCACCAGCAGGTCCTTCAGCAGCAGGAAGACCGCGATGAACGTGATGGTCGAGACGGTGTTGCCGAGGATCGACATCAGGTCCATCGAGTTCTTCACCCAGCCTTCCCAGGGCACGTAGTCCCCGGGGCCGTGCTGGGCGACCAGCCTGGCCTGCTCCTCGGCGACGCCGCCGCCCTTGAGGATGGCGGCCTTCATCGGCTGGGTCCGCTCGATCACCGGGACCTGCAGGTTGCCGACGATGATGACGAAGAACGAGGAGAGCATGCTCACCCAGACGCCCAGCCGCAGCGAGCTGCGGAACAGCTCGGTCTCCCGGGTGCCCTTGGCGAAGTGCCAGGCGCTGATGCCGGCGACGAAGATGCCGCCGGTGGTGAGCGCGGCGAGCGCGATGTGGCCGAGCGCGACCAGCGCGTTGGCGTTGGTGATCAGCGCGACGAAGTCGGTCAGGTAGGCGGCGCCGTCGCGCACCTCGTAGCCGACCGGATGCTGCAGGAAGCCGTTGGCGACCAGGATCCAGAACGCCGAGGCGTACGCGGTGAGGGCGACCAGCCAGATCAGCGCCACGTGCACGCTGCGGCGCATCCGGCCCCAGCCGAAGATCCACATGCCGAGGAAGGTGGACTCGGCGAAGAAGGCGATCAGCGTCTCCAGGGCCAGCGGGGCGCCGAAGACGTTGCCGGCGAACTTGCTCAGTCCGCTCCAGCTGAGTCCGAACTGGAACTCCATGACGAGGCCGGTGACGATGCCGACCGCGTAGTTGATGACGTACAGCTGGCCCCAGAAGCGGGTCATGCGTTCGCGCACCGCGCGGGTGGCGGGGTCGCGGGTGTACGCGGCCCGGGTGTGCATGAACGCCACTATGGGGACCAGCCCCATCGTGAGGATGACGAAGAGCCAGTGCACGCTGGTGGTGGCCGCGAACTGGAGTCGGGCCAGATCCGCAGCGCTCATGATGCGACCTTCCTGGGGGGCGGTTGGCCTCCGGGTCGGCGGACGGATGAGGGGGCAGGGGAGCGGAAGGGAAGGGGAGAGGAGGAAGCGGACGGGTTCCTCGCCTCGCGTGAGCGGGTGACGGACATCGCTGCCCGCCACCCGCTGCGACGAACCCCACCGATGACGTTAGGCGGGATTGCTTATGCGTTCCAAGACCGGTTTTGCTATGTGCCGATAGCCCGTCAGGCATGAGCAGAGGTGAACCGTGGATTTGCTGCAACTGCGCCACTTCCGGACCGTCGCCCGTTTTGAGCACATCAGCCGCGCCGCCGAGGAGCTGAACGTCGCCCAGCCCTCGCTCAGCCGCACCATCGCCAGGCTGGAGGCCGAGCTGGGCACCCCGCTCTTCGACCGGCAGGGCCGGCGGATCCGGCTCAACGAGTACGGCGCGGTGTTCCTGCGCCACGTCGACCGCGCGCTGAGCGAGCTCGACGACGGCCGCCGGGCGCTGCGGGAGGCCCGGGAGACCGGGCTCGGCCGGGTCGGCGTCGCCTCCGAGACGCTGCTGACCGTCACCCATCTGATGGGCGGCTTCCGGGCCGCCTACCCGGGCGCCGAGGTGCGGCTCTTCCAGTCCACCGTGTCCGAGATGGACCGCCAGCTGCGGGCCGGGGAGGTCGACTTCTGCGTGGCCTCGCAACCGCTGACCGGACCGGACCTGGAGTCCGTCGAGCTGCTGCGCGAGGAGGTGCTGCTGGCCGTCCCGCGCGGGCACTGGCTGGACGGCCGGGAGAGCGTGACCATCGCCGAGATCGCCGACGAGCCGTTCGTCACCACCCGGCGGGGCCACTGGCAACGCGCCCTGCTGGAAAGGCTGTTCGCGACCGAGGGGATCTCCCCGAGGCTGTCCTGCGAGGGCGACGAGCCGGGGGCCAGCCAGGACATGATCAGCACCGGCCTGGGCATCGGCCTGATCCCGGCGATGTCCCGGCTGGCCGGCACCGACACCCATGTCCCGGTGGCCTGGGTGCACGTGGAGGCCCCGAACTGCTACCGGGTGCTCACCCTGGTCTGGAACCGCGAGGCCTACCAGTCCGAGGCGGCCCGCCGGTTCCGGGAGTTCACGGTCAGCAGGCCGCTCATGACGCACCGGCGGCCGGATCCGAGGATGCTCCGGGCGCGGACCTGACGGCGCGGGCCCCGGTGATCGATCCTGGCGTGCGCCAGGGTCCTTTGCTACGCTCGAACGCGCTGCCGTGTTCCTGGCCAAGGGCTTCGCGTGTCCGAACGGCCGGTAAGAGATGGCGGGTTGGTGGGAGCGGCATTGCTCCGCACCGACCACCGGCGGCGCCGTCCTTCCTCCCTTTCGTCACGTGACCGGTGCCCTGTTCCGGCGCGCCCTCGCGCGCGCCCGGGCGCCACCGAGGAGTCCCGTCATGCCCAAGATCACCTACGTCGCCGTCGACACGACGGAGCGCACCGTCGACGTACCGGTCGGCACCAGCGTCATGCGCGGCGCCGTCTTCAACGACGTCGACGGCATCGTCGCCCAGTGCGGCGGCAACCTCCAGTGCGCCACCTGCCACGTCTACGTCGACGAGTCGACGCGCGACAAGCCGCAGCCGATCCAGCCCGACGAGAACGACATGCTGGACTTCACCGCCTGCCCGCGCCGCCCCAACAGCCGGCTCAGCTGCCAGCTCACGGTGACCGAAGCGCTGGACGGCCTGATCGTGCACCTGCCCGAGCGGCAGAAGTGATGGCCTTCGCGACGGGCCCCTCGCCGGAGCGCCCCGAACTCGGTCACCCCTCGTCGGTCGTCATCGTCGGAGCCGGCCAGGGGGGCTACCAGACGGCCGCCTCGCTGCGTGAGCACGGCTTCGGGGGGAGACTGGTCCTCATCGACGCGGAGGACGAACTCCCCTACGAGAGACCCCCGCTGTCGAAGGCCTACCTCAAGGGGGAGGTGGACGAGTCCCAGCTGTGGCTGCGACCGGTGAGCTACTACGCGCGCCAGTCGATCGAACTGGTCGCGGGCTCGGTGACGGCGGTCGACCCGGCGGCCCGCACGGTCCGCCTCGCCGACGGCTCGGTGTTCGACTACGGCCACCTGGTGCTGGCCACCGGGGCCACCGCGCGCACGCTCGGCGTGCCGGGGTCCGGGCTGCGCGGGGTGCACACGCTGCGCACCGCCCAGGACGCCGCCGCCCTGCGGTCCTCGCTCGGCGCGGCCCGGCGGGTGGTGGTGATCGGCGCCGGATTCATCGGCCTGGAGTTCGCCGCCGCCGCCCGGCGGGCGGGCTGCGAGGTGACGGTGGTCGAGGCCCTCGACCGTCCGCTGGCCCGGGTGGTCTCCGCCCGCACCGCCGAGCACTTCACCCGGCTGCACCGGCGGGAGGGCAGCCGGCTGCTGTTCGGTCAGGGGGTGGCCGCGCTGCACGGCGACGACCAGGGCCGGGTCGCCTCGGTGGAACTGGCCGACGGCAACCGGCTGTCGGCCGATCTGGTGCTGGCCGGGATCGGGGTGATCCCGCGCACCGGCCTGGCGGCGGCGGCCGGCCTGCGGGTGAGCGGCGGCATCGCCGTCGACTCCCACCTGCTGACCAGCGACCCGCACATCTCGGCGATCGGCGACTGCGCGGCGTTCCCGCAGGTGCGCTCGGGCAACCGGCTGCGGCTGGAGTCGGTGCAGAACGCCGTCGGCCACGCCGAGGCGGTGGCCGCGCGGCTGACCGGCACCGGACGCGGCTACGCCGAACTGCCGTGGTTCTGGAGCGACCAGTTCGCGACCACCGTGCAGATCGCCGGCCTGGACGAGGGGCACGACACCGAGGTGGTGCTCGGTGAGGATCCCGAGGCGTTCTCGGTGCTGCTGTTCCGCGGCGGTGAGCTGCAGGCGGTGGAGTCGGTCAACCGGCCGACCGACCACCTGGCGGCGCGACAGCTCCTTGACCGGGGCGTGGTGCTGGATCCGGCCGATGCCGTCGCCCCCGGCTTCACCCTCCGCGGCCACCTCACGAGCCGCCGCGGCGGCTCCGCCGTGCCGGTCGGCTGACCGGCCAGAGCCCCTCCGCGCACTCCGGCGCCCGTCCCGAACCCCGGGGCGGGCGCTGTTCAGCGGAATACCGGATTCCGAGAACATTGGCCCCACGCCTTTCAAAGGTGAGGTCGCAGAACAAGCGTTTTTTTATTGCCGGACGGTTTTCGGCCACCCCCGGACGGCGTTGTGGCGATCGAACCTTCACAGTTAGTTCATAGGTCGCTGTTGCGGAAGCATCTGCCGGTGAGGCAGGATTCAACAAGATCGCTTGCTTGCTCATTCACTCGTTCGAATAACAAACAGGGGATACGACTGTGCCTGAATCCGCCAGCCCGCAGGGATTCGCCGACGAGACCGAGCTGCGCCGCCTCAACCGGGCCACCGTCGAGCGGTACATGCGGACCCTCGGCCAGGACCGGCTGCGCCGGCACGAGCTCTTCACCGAGGACGGCGTCGGCGGCCTCTGGACCACCGACACCGGCTCCCCGGTCGCCACGCACGGCCGGGACCGCCTGGGTGAGCACGCCGTCTGGTCGCTGAAGTGCTTCCCGGACTGGGAGTGGTACAACGTCGAGATCTTCGAGACCCAGGACCCGAACCGCTTCTGGGTCGAGTGCGACGGCCGCGGGAAGATCCTCTTCGGCGACTACCCGGACGGTTACTACGAGAACCACTTCCTCCACTCGTTCGAATTGGAGAACGGGCGGATCAAGCTGCAGCGCGAGTTCATGAACCCGTTCCAGCAGCTGCGCGCGCTCGGAATCCCGGTGCCGGAAATCAAGCGCACCGGAATACCCACCTGACAATTCAAGAAATCCACCGCCGGATCGGAGTACGTCGTGGAAGACGTCATACGGGAGATTCGTATCCGCGGGGCGTTGCATCAACCCGAATGGAGCGACCTCCTCCAGGTCAGCCGGGTCGGCGAGGCGCTGGCCTCGCGTCCCGCCCTGGTCCAGCCCGACGAGCTGGCCACCTTGCGCACCCTGCTGGGAAAAGTGGCGACCGGCGAAGCGCTGGTGCTGCAGTCCGGGGACTGCGCCGAGGATCCGCAGGAATGTACACGTCAACATGTGGCGCGTAAGTCGGCGCTGCTCGATCTGCTCGCCGGGACGCTCGGATTGCGCACCGGAAAGCCGGTCGTCCGCGCGGGCCGCATCGCCGGACAGTTCGCCAAGCCCCGCTCCAAGCCCACCGAAGTCGTCGAGGGGATCGAACTCCCGGTCTTCCGTGGGCACATGGTGAACGGGCCGGAGCCGGACGCGGAGTCCCGCCGGCCCGACCCGCTGCGCATCCTCACCGGCTACATGGCCGCCGGTGACATCGTCGAGCACCTCGGCTGGCGCGACCGCGCGGCCGGCCGCGACGTGGTCGAGCCCCTGGTGTGGACCAGCCACGAGGCGCTGCTGCTCGACTACGAGACGCCGATGCTGCGCGTCGACGACAAGGGCCGGCTGTTCCTCGGCTCGACCCACTGGCCGTGGATCGGCGAACGCACCCGCCAGGTCGAGGGCGCCCACGTCGCCCTGCTGTCCCAGGTGGCCAACCCGGTCGCCTGCAAGGTCGGCCCCGCCATGGAGCCCGACGAACTCCTCGCCCTGTGCGAGAAGCTCGACCCGTGGCGCGACCCCGGCCGCCTCACCCTGATCGCCCGGATGGGCGCCGAGGCCGTCGCGGACCGGCTGCCGAAGCTCGTCGACGCCGTCCGCGGCGCCGGCCACCCGGTGGTGTGGCTCAGCGACCCGGTGCACGGCAACACCTTCACGGCCCCCGGCGGCCTCAAGACCCGCCTGGTGGGGACCATCGCCCTGGAGGTCGCCCGGTTCGTCGAGGCCGTGCGCGGCTCGGGCGGCGTCGCCGGCGGTCTGCACCTGGAGACCACCCCGGACGACGTCACCGAGTGCGCGTCCACCGAGGCCGACCTCGACTCCGTCGGCGAGCGCTACACGACCTCCTGCGATCCCCGCCTCAACCCGGCCCAGGCCGTCTCCGTGGTGTCCGCCTGGACCGCCTGACCCGTCCGCCCCAGCACGGCACGGCACCACGTCACCCCATCGAGCTCCACCGCCCCGCTCTGCGCGCGCCCCTCACAGACCCTCGCATCACGCAAAGAACCGGAGCCATGACCGGCATACCCCCCATTCCGTCCTACCCGTTACCGGCCGAGGGCGACCTGCCGCCGGCCGTCGTGTCCTGGACCGCCGAGCCGCACCGCGCGGTCCTGCTCGTCCACGACATGCAGCGGTACTTCCTCAACCCCCTCCCCGACGACCTGCGCACCGAGCTGGTGCGCAACGCGGCCCGGCTGCGTGACCGTTGCGCCGGCCTGGGCGTCCCGGTCGCCTACACCGCCCAGCCGGGCGGCATGACCGACGAGGAGCGCGGACTCCTCAAGGACTTCTGGGGCCCGGGCATGCGCCCCGCCCCGGAGGACCGCCAGGTGGTGGACGCCCTGGCGCCCGCCGAGCACGACTGGCTGCTCACCAAGTGGCGCTACAGCGCCTTCTTCCGCACCGACCTGCTCCAGCGGATGCGCGACGCCGGCCGCGACCAGCTTGTGCTCTGCGGCGTCTACGCCCACGTGGGCGTGCTGGCCACCGCCGTCGAGGCCTTCACCAACGACATCCAGGTGTTCTTCGTCGCCGACGCCACCGCCGACTTCTCGGCGGAGTACCACCGCTCGGCGCTCACCTACGCCGCCGAGCGCTGCGCCCGCGTCACCACCGTCAAGGGGCTGTTCGCATGACGAACAGCCCGTACAGCTCGCACAGCCCGTACAGCTCGCACGGCCGGGGCGCCGAGCACGGCGCCCCGGACCTGCTCCGCGAGGTGCTGGAGGGCCGCCCGGAGGCCTTCGCCCTGCTGCACCGGCCGGGCACCACCGCCGAGGGCGGCCCGGTGGTGGAGGTGCTGACCGGCTCGGTCGCCCTGCCCGCCGTGCTCGCCGACATCCCGCTGCCCGCGGCCCCGGAGCCCGGCGCCGGGGAGCGGCACGAGGTGCTCGTGGTGGTCCCCTACCGGCAGCTCGCCGAGCGCGGCTTCGCGGCCGCCGACGACGGGACGCCGCTGGTGGCGATGACCGTCACCGGCCAGCAGCGGGTGCCGCTCGCGGACGCGCTGGTCCGCCTCCCGGACGTGCCGACCACGCTCGCCGGCGGCGCGTTCGACGTCGGCGACGAGGCCTACGGCGAGGTGGTGAGCCGCATCGTCGAGGAGATGATCGGCACCGGCGAGGGCGCCAACTTCGTCATCCGGCGCACCTTCGTCGCCGACATCACCGACTACGGGCCGCTCAGCGCGCCCGCGCTGTTCCGCCGGCTGCTGGAGCGGGAGTCCGGTGCCTACTGGACCTTCCTGGTCCACACCGGCACCCGGACCCTGGTCGGCGCCTCCCCGGAGCGGCACGTCAGCCTCCGCGGCGGCACCGCGGTGATGAACCCGATCAGCGGCACCTACCGCTACCCGCCGTCCGGCCCGACCCTCTCGGGGGTGCTGGAGTTCCTCAGCGACCGCAAGGAGACCGACGAGCTCTACATGGTGCTCGACGAGGAGCTCAAGATGATGTCCCGGATCTGCGGGACGGGCGGGCGGGTGGTCGGCCCGTACCTCAAGGAGATGGCCCGGGTCGCGCACACCGAGTACCTCATCGAGGGCCGCACCGACCGCGACGTGCGGGACGTCCTGCGCGAGACGATGTTCGCCCCCACCGTGACGGGCAGCCCGGTGGAGAGCGCCTGCCGGATCATCCACCGCTACGAACCGGGCGGCCGCGGCTACTACAGCGGCGTCGTCGCGCTGATCGGGCGGGACGCGGCGGGGGAGCGGGTGATGGACTCCGCGATCCTGATCCGGACCGCGGACATCACCCCGCGGGGGCGGATCGGCATCGGCGTGGGCGCCACCATCGTGCGGCACTCCGACCCGGCCTCGGAGGCGGCGGAGACCAGGGCCAAGGCGGCCGGGCTGGTCGCCGCGCTCGACGGCGGTGCGAAAAAACGTTTCGCCGACCATCCGAGCGTGCTCCGAGCCCTGGAGTCGCGCAACGACTCGATCGCCGGCTTCTGGCTCGCCGATACCGAGGCCCGCGCCTCGGCCCGGCCCGAACTCGCCGGGCGCAGCGTCCTGGTGGTCGACGCCGAGGACACCTTCACCTCGATGATCGACCAGGAGCTGCGTTCCCTGGGCCTGCGCGTCACGGTCCGCCGGTTCGACGAGGAGTACTCCTTCGAGGGCCACGACCTGGTGGTGATGGGTCCCGGGCCGGGCGACCCGCAGGAGGCCGCGCATCCCAAGATGCGCCATCTGCGCGGCGCGATCGACACGCTGCTGGCGGAGCGCCGGCCGTTCCTCGCGGTCTGCCTCAGCCACCAGGTGCTCGGGCTGCGGCTCGGGCTGCCGATCCGCCGCCGGACGGTGCCCAACCAGGGGGTGCAGAAGGAGATCGACCTCTTCGGCACCGTCGAACGGGTCGGCTTCTACAACACCTTCGCCCTGCTGAGCGCGGCGGAGGAGTTCCCCGCCGAAGGCGTCGGCCCGGTGCGGGTCAGCCGTGACCCGGCGACCGGGGAGGTCCACGCGCTGCGCGGGCCCGGCTTCGCCTCGCTCCAGTTCCACCCCGAGTCCGTCCTCACCCGGGAGGGGCCGCGGATCGTGGCCACCGTCCTGTCCGGACTGCTCGGCCCGGCGAGGGTCCCCGACCCCGCCTGATCCGCCCGGGACCGCCGGGCCGGCGCATCACCCCCCGTGCGCGCCGGCCCGGCTCCAGGCTGCCCGGTTCCACGCTGCCCGGTTCCACGCTGTCCGGTTCCACGCTGCCTTGTGTTCCACCCCCTGCCCGGTTCCACCCTGCCCGCCGCGCCCACTGTGTACGGCCGCCGCGGCGGTGCCCCCGCATTCCCAATGACGAGTGGGAGGACCCATGCACCAGTACGTCGTCGTCGACGCCTTCGCGCGCCGGCCGCTCACCGGCAACCCGGTGGCGGTCTTCTTCGGGGCCGACGACCTCTCCGCCGACCAGATGCAGCGCATCGCCCGGGAGATGAACCTCTCCGAGACCACCTTCGTCCTCGCCCCCCGGGAGGGCGGGGACCACCATGTGCGGATCTTCACCCCGGTGAACGAACTCCCCTTCGCCGGGCACCCGTTGCTCGGCACCGCGATCGCCCTGGGCGACCGCACCGAGGCCGGCACGCTGCGGATCGAGACCGCGATGGGCGTCATCCCGTTCGAGCTGGAGCGGGAGGGCGGCCGGACCGTCGCGACCAGCATGCGCCAGCCGGTGCCGGTCTGGGAGCCGTTCGACCGGGCCGAGGAGCTGCTCTGGGCGCTGGGCGTGAGCGGCTCGACGCTCCCCGTGGAGATCTACCGCAACGGCCCGCGGCACGTCCTGGTCG
This sequence comes from Kitasatospora sp. NPDC057965, assembly GCF_042887135.1. Classification (NCBI taxonomy): domain Bacteria; kingdom Bacillati; phylum Actinomycetota; class Actinomycetes; order Kitasatosporales; family Streptomycetaceae; genus Kitasatospora; species Kitasatospora sp. NPDC057965. Next base: position 36,716 of record NZ_JBHVPZ010000042.1, on the reverse strand, counting down.
GCTTCGAGAGCGTCGAGGCGCTGTCCAAGGTGGACCCGGACCACCGGGCACTGGCCCGGTTCCCGGACATGGCCACCAACTGCATCGCCGGCGCCGGGACCGTCTGGCGCAACCGGATGTTCTCGCCCGCCTACGGGGTGGTGGAGGACGCCGCGACCGGCTCCGCCGCCGGCCCGATCGCCATCCACCTGGCCCGGCACGGTCTCGGTGCCTACGGGCAGCGCATCGAGATCACCCAGGGCGTCGAGATCGGCCGCCCCTCGCCGATGGGCGCCCTGGTGCACGGCGAGGGGGACCGCGTCGACAGCGTCGAGGTCTCGGGCCACGGCGTCATCACCATCGAAGGAGTCCTGCATGTCTGACCTGTCGAGGCGTTCCGAGTCGCTGACCGGGACGGTCGTCGTCGACTTCCCGGAGTTCCGCACCCCGCCGGCCGAGCCGATGGGCCTGCTGAACTCCTGGCTGGCCGCCGCGGCCGGGCACGGGGTGCGGGAGCCGCGCGCCCTCGCGCTGGCCACCGCCGACGCCCGGGGCCGCAGTTCGTCCCGGATCCTGGTGATCAACCGGATCACCGAGCGGGGGATCGTCTTCGCCACCCACGCCGGCAGCCAGAAGGGCCGCGAGCTGGCGGAGAACCCCTGGGCCTCCGGCGTCCTGTACTGGCGGGAGACCAGCCAGCAGGTGATCCTGGCCGGGCCGGTGCGGCAGCTGCCGGACACCACCGCCGAGGAGCTGTGGGCGGCCCGGGCGGTGTTCACCCACCCGATGACCACCGTCTCGCAGCAGAGCCGGCCGGTGGAGGACCTCGACCACTTCGAGGAGATCCGGGCCAAGGCGCTGGAACTCGGCCGCCCGCAGCAGCCGCTGCCCCGCCCCGCGTCCTACACCGCGTTCGAACTGGTGCCCGACGTCCTGGAGTTCTGGGCCGACGGCACCGACCGGCTGCACGAGCGGCTGCGCTACGACCGCACCGCCGACGGCTGGGGGATCAGCCGGCTCCAGCCGTGACCCCCGCGCGGAGCACCCTCCGCGCCGACCCCGCCCACCGCCCGGGAGATGTCATGACCTCGCCACAGATCTTCACCGACCGGCACGACCTGCGCGCCCGCAACCGGCGGGCCGTCGAGCAGTACCTGGAGACCGGTCCCGAGGCCCGGCTGCGCCGGTACACCCTCTACACCGAGGACGGCACCGCCGCCCTCTTCTACACCGACATCGGCCGGCCCATCGTGGTCACCGGCCGGGAGAAGCTGAAGCGCCACAACGAGCTCTCCCTCGAAGTCCTGCCCGACTGGCAGTGGTCCGACGTCCGGCTCTACGAGACCCAGGACCCGGACCTCATCATGGTCGAGTGCGACGGCGAGGGGACGATCCGCTTCCCCGGCTATCCCGAGGGCCGCTACCGCAACCACTTCATCCACGGCTTCACGCTGCGCGACGGCCTGATCGCCGCCAGCCGCGAGTACACCAACCCGATCGAGCACATGAAGTCGCTCGGCATCGAGACCCCGCACATCCGGCGGGACTGGATTCCCACCGACTGACCGGCCGGCCAAGGGAATCCGGGTGTCGCACGCACGCACCAAGGAGATTCGATGGAGTTCCACTCGTGTCCCAGGAACCACGGACGGGCGATCCCCGCCGCCGCCGGTTCCGTCCTCTGCGCCCCGTGCATCAGACAGCTGGAACGCACCCTGCGGGCGCTCCCGGAGCTGCACCGGGAGTGCCTGCACCACATCCAGTCGGAGCCCCGGCGGCGCAACCCCACCAGGGTCTCCGGGACCCGCCGCCGGGACCGGCTGAACCTGGCGGCGATCGACGCCCGCAACAACATCGTGGCGATCCTGGAGTCCTGGTCGGGATTCGCCGCCGAGCGGCTGGGCGCCGAGGGGCCGGGCACCGAGCGCCTCGGCGCCCAGCCGCCCGGCGCCGCCACGGCGATCCGCTCCGTGCCGCACCTGGCGCGGTTCCTCGGCCGTCACCTGGACTGGCTCACCGCGCAGCCGCCGGCCGCCGAGTTCGCCGACGAGATCGAGGAGCTGCGGGTCGAACTGCTCAACGCGATCGACCCCGAGGCCGCCGACCGCCCCGAGCCGTCCACCAGGGACTGCGTGGTGGACGGCTGCCCGGGGACGATCGACACCTCACCGCAGCAGCACACCGGGGGACGGAGCAGCATCGGCTGCTCGTCCGGACACTCATGGGGGATACGCGAATGGCTCACGCTACGGCATCTCATGGACCAGCGGCGAGAGGCGGCGGTCTGAGCCGTCCGCCCCGCCACCGGCTGGTGCCGACGAACGTCGCCGCGCTCGCCGCGGGCGTCTCGGAGGCGACCATCCGCAAGTGGGTCAGCCGGGGGAAGATCACCCGCTACGGGACACCGGGCCGCTCGGAGTTCGACATCGAGGAACTCACCGCGATCGCCCTGCGCCGCCGGCCCGAGCAGCTGAGCAGCTGAGCTGCTGAGGGGCGCCGGGGCACCTGAGCACCGACAACCCCGCGGATCCGCTGCCGGGCGGGCGGCAACACCGCCCGTCAACGGATCCGCGGGTGCTCCGTGTCGGGACCCGGCGCGCCGTCAGCGCCGCTCGTAGCGGCGCTTGTGCCCGCTGATCCCCGCCAGCCGGAACGGTCCGGTGGTCTGCTCCGGGGTCGGGTGGTCGCCGCCGTCCGTCGGCAGGGACCGCAGGTGCAGCTCGCGGTAGCGGTCGTAGCCGATCGGCCGGCGCCGCTCGACCGCCGCCCGGTGCTCCGCCGTGCGCAGGTGCGCCCGGTAGCCCGGCACGACCGTCCCGGCGAAGAACTCCGCGACGCTGCCCGAGCCGTAGCTGAGGAAGCCCACCGGCCGCCCGTCGAGCTCCTCCGCCTGGTCGAGCAGCGCGGCCAGGCCCAGGTAGACCGAGGCGGTGTAGCTGTTGCCGATCACCTCGTTGTACGCGGTGGTCAGTCCCAGCGCCTCCTGGACGGCCGTCTCGTCGGTGTCGTACCCGGCGGAGTTCAGCAGGTGGCGGTGCGCCTTGTAGGCCATCCTGGTGAACGGCTGGTGGTAGCAGAAGGCGCTGAAGTCCTCCAGCGGCCGGCCGCCCTGCTCGCCGTAGTCCTTCCAGGTGCCCTGCACGGCCTGGAGGTAGGCGCCGATCGACTCCTGGCCGTCGACCAGCGCGGCGTCCCGGTAGTTCGGCCGCCAGAAGTCCATGACGTCCGCGGTGAACAGGCCCGAGGGCGCCTCTATCCGCACCAGCGCCGGGTCCGCGGTGACCAGCATGGCCACCGCGGCGGCGCCCTGGGTGGCCTCGCCGGGGCTGTCCAGCTCGTACTTGGAGACGTCGCTCGCCACCACCAGGACCTTCTGGGAGGGGTCGCGGTGGATCAGGCCGAGGGCGAACTGCAGGGCGGCGGTGGCGCCGTAGCAGGCCTGCTTGAGCTCGACGACCCGGGTCGCCGACGGCAGTCCGAGCAGCGAGTGGACGTACACGCCGGCGGCCTTCGCCTGGTCGATCGAGGACTCGGTGGCGAACACCAGGGTGCGGATGCCGTCCGCGCCGTGCCGGGCGACGATCGGGGCGGCGGCCGCGGCGCCCAGGGTGACGATGTCCTCGTCGGCTGCGGGCACGCTCATCGACCGCTGGCCGATGCCCACGTGGTACTTGCCGACCGGCGTGCCGTTGTGCTCGGCGAGCGCCGTGTGCGGCAGCACGAACTCGGTGGTGGCGAACGAGAGGTCGTGGATGCCGACCGCGGTGGCGGTGGTACTCGTGGACATGCGCTAAACCCCGACCTTCTCCGTCGCCTTGCCGCGTTCCAGGTGGACGTGGGCGCGCATCAGCTCGCCCGGGTTGGTCTGCGCCGCGAGCAGCGAGAGCTCGCCGCAGAGCACGGTCGCCGCCGCGATGACGGCCAGCCGGCGGGCGTTCTCCCCCGGCTCGCGGTCGGCCCGGCAGCCGAGCCGGGCCAGGTTGCTCTCCACGAAGTCGAGCCCCTTGCCGTTGCCCACCGTGCCGACGATCAGGTTCGGCAGGGTGCAGGCGAAGTACAGGTCGCCGTCGCGGTCCTCGGCCATCACCACGCCCTGCGAGCCCTCGACGATGTTGGCCGCGTCCTGCCCGGTGGCCAGGTAGAAGCCGAGCAGCATGTTGGCGAAGTGGGCGTTGGCCGAGCGGATGCCGCCGGCCAGCAGGGTGCCCAGCATGTTCTTGCGGACGTTCAGCTGGACGACCTTCGCCGCCGTGGTGCGCAGCACGCCGGTGACCACCTCGCGCGGCACCAGCAGCTCGGTGACCACGTTCTTGCCGCGGCCCAGGATGCCGTTGACGGCGGTCGCCTTCTTGTCGGTGCAGTAGTTGCCCGAGATCGAGCCGTAGGAGATGCCCGGGACCGTCCGCAGCAGGTGCTGCAGCAGCACGTCGGAGGCGAGCGTCGCCATGTTGTGGCCGGAGGCGTCGCCGGTGGTGAACTCGAACCGGACGAACAGCAGGTTGGCGTTGATCTCGTGCCGGACGCCGACGAGTTCGGCGAAACGGCTGCAGCCGCGCACCACCTCCTTCAGCTCCTCGAAGCGGGCCTCGATGGAGCGGGCGGCGGCCAGCGCGGTCTGCGCGTCGGTCGCCTCGACCAGCACCGAGCGGGTCATCCGCTCGTCGACCAGGGTCGCCACGATGCCGCGCTCGGCGAGCATGGAGACCTTCGCGCCGCGGCCCACCGAGGGCCACAGCGGGGACTCGTAGGTGGCCAGCGGGACGTGCGTCTCGGTGCTGGTGACGTTCCCGGAGATGCGCACCGGTCCCACCCAGCGCATCGGGACGCCGGCGACGGCGTGTTCGTCGGTCATCGGGTGCCTCCCGTGAGGTCGTCGGCGGTGGCGGTGGCGGTGGCGGTGGCGGTGGCGGTGGCGGTGGTGGTGGCGGTGGCGGAGCGGCGGGCGAACTGAGCGGTGTCGACGCCGCGGTCGGCGCAGAACTCCCGCAGCGAGCCCTGGATCAGCAGGTCGCAGCGGGTGAGGTCGGCCGGGGTGGCCGCGCCGAGCATGGTCATCAGCGCCGCCAACTGGTCGAGCCAGGTGGTGAGCTGATCGACCAGCGCGTCCACGCCCTCGTCCATCAGGGTGCGCAGGAAGGTGCCGGACGCCCCGACGCCCCGGGCGCCGAGCGCCAGCGCGCGGGCCACGTCGAGCGGGTGGCGCACGCCGCCGGAGGCCAGCACGGGCAGGTCCACGCCCTGCGCGTCCAGCAGGCAGGCGGCGGTGGACAGGCCCCAGCCCTCCAGGAAGGTGTAGTCGCGCAGGTCGCGCCGGCCGTTCTCGATCCGGGCGAAGTCGGTGCCGCCCCGGCCGCCGAGGTCGGCCACCCGCACGCCCAGCTCACGCAGCGTCAGGACGGTCTCCCGGCTGAGCCCGAAGCCGACCTCCTTGACGATCACCGGGACGTCCACGCCCGCCGCGATCTTGCCGATCTGCGGCACCCAGGCGGAGAACGAGCGGTCGCCCTCCGGCATGACCGTCTCCTGGACGGTGTTGACGTGGATCTGCAGGGCGTCGGCCGCCAGCAGGTCGACGGCGCGCCGCGCCTTCTCCACCGAGGCGGTGGCGTTGACGTTGGCCAGCACGAAGCCGTCCGGGTTCTCCTCGCGCAGCACGCTGAAGGTGCCGGCGCAGGACTCGTCCTTGAAGTACGCGCTCATCGAGCCGGAGGCGATCGGCACCCCGGTCCGCCGGGCGGCGATCGCGAGGTCGCGGTTGATCCGGCCGGTCATCTCGCTGCCGCCGGTCATCGCGTTGATGTACAGCGGGACCGGCCAGGAGAGGCCAGCGAAGGTCGTGGCCAGGGACACCCGGGGCCGGTCGATGCCGGCCAGGGCGTGGTGGACGAACGACACCTCGTCGAACTGGTTGCGCCCGACGTGGCCGTGCTGCTGCTCGACCGCGAGCCGGACGTGGTCGTCCTTGCGTTGCGAGATCATTCCTCGTTCCCTTCCAGGGCGGGACGCAGGGCCAGGGGTCGTACCCCGGCCGCGGCCCACCGCTCCCGTAGCTGGTCGATGTCGGGCGACGCGTCCGCGGTCCCACTGAGCGCGGTGTCCAGCAGCGCGATGCCGCAGTCGCCGCCCCCGGCACCCGAGGGCTTGGCCGCTCCGCCCGCGGCCTCGGCGGCCTCGCACAGGGCGGTCAGGGCGGGGGTGAAGACGCCGAGCCCGACCTCGTCGTCGAGCCGGGCCAACTCCCGGCGGGCGCGCCGGATCTGCTCCAGCAGGCCCGGCCGGTCGCCCCGTTCGAACGCCTCGGCGGCGGCCCGTACGACGTCCTCGGCGGCGGCCGTGTACCGCCGGTGGGCGGGTGTGCCGCGCGGGCCGCGCCGCCGCAGGCCGGCCACCAGGTCCGCGGTGGAGGCCGGGGTGCCGGTCCAGCCGACCTCCAGGGCCAGCCCGGGGACCGGCGGCAGCCGGCGCACCGCGAAGCCGGGCCAGGGCTCGGCCAGCGCCCCGGCCACCCCCCGGCGGCGGGCCAGGTCGAGCACGGCGGTCCGGTCGGGCGACCGGTAGGCGATCCAGCCGCCCCAGGTGCTGGCGGCGAGGTCGCCGCCGGAACCCTTGGGGTCGAGCCCGGCCGAGGCCAGCAGGGCCAGCCGGTAGCGCTGCTCGGCCGACAGCGCCAGGTCGGCGTACGCGGCCACCGCCGCGACGGTCGCCACGGTCACCGCGCCGCTGGAGCCCAGGCCGAACTTGACGCCGTCCTGGTGCAGCCGGCTGCTGATCGCGAGGTCCAACTCCGGCGCGGGCCGGCCGTGTTCGGCCAGCAGCCGGGCGACCGTCTCGACCGCGGCGACGACGTGCGCCAGCTCGCGCCGGGCCCGGGCCGGATCCGCCGCGCCGACCGGGTCGAGCCGGCCCTCCCGCCACCGCCAGCGCACCGGCGCGGCGGCGAGGTCGGAGGAGAGCAGGACGCCCGGGCCGGCGGCGGGCTCGGTGGCGGTGGCGGTGACGTGGCGGTCGACCGCCACCAGGATCGCCGCGCCGCCGGGCTCCACCACCGCGTACTCGCCCGCGACGAACAGCTTGCCCGGCGCGCGCCGTACCACCGGCGGGCGGGCGCCGCTCACGCGTCCGCGTCCGGGCTCGGGCCCAGCAGCCGGACGCCCGGCCCCGGCCCGGCGAGGTGCACCGCACCGTCGCCGACGGCCCCGCGCACCGCCGCGGCCACCCGCTCGGCCTCCGCGCCCCGGCAGAGCACCTTGACGTTCGGCCCGGCGTCCATCGTCGCGTACGCCGCCACCCCGGCGCCCCGCAGCTCCTGCACGGCGTCCAGCACGGTCAGCGTGGCCGCCGAGAGGTAGCGCACCGCCGGGCGCGCCGCCAGCATGGTGGCGTGCATCCCGAGCGCGTTGCGCTCGGCGATCTCGCCCACCGCGTCGAGGTCGGCGCGGTTCAGCGCGTCCCGCATCCCGATCAGGTCGGCCTGGCTGGAGGCGGCCCACGGCCGGTACAGCGGCGAGGTGTCGACGGTGCGCCGCATCGCCTCCCGGCTGGACACCGCCTTGGGTCCGGCGTCGACCACCGCGACCACCAGAGCCGGGTCCAGCGCGCGCACCGGCACCGTCAGCGGCTCGGCGTACGAGCCGAGGTCGGGGTCGGCGTGGCCGGGCTGTCCGGCGTGCCACAGGGCGAAGCCGCCGAAGACCGACCGCGAGGCCGAGCCGGAGCCGCGCCGGGCCAGCCGGGACAGCCCGGTGGCGTCCAGGCCCAGCCCGTAGGCGGCGCTCGCGGCGGTGGCCAGCGCGGCGAACCCGCTCGCGGAGGAGGCCAGTCCGGCGCCGGTGGGCACGGTGTTGCGGGTCTCCACGACGGCCCGCAGCGGCAGTCCGGCGCGCTCGCGGACCAGGTCCAGGAAGGCGACCACCCGGCGCAGCGGCTCGCCCTCCAGCGGCACGCCGTCGAGCGCGACGGCGTCGTGCGCGGCGCCGGGGGCGAGCCGGACCCGGGTGGTGGTCGGGAAGACGTCCAGGGTCAGCGAGAGGCTGTCGGTCCACGGCAGGACGAGCCGCTCGTCCCGCTTGCCCCAGTACTTGACCAGCGCGATGTTCGGATGCGCGACGGCGGTGGCGTCGCCGGCGGCGGCCGGGTGGTCGGGCACGGCGACGGGCTGCTCAACGGCCATGGCCGGCCTGCTCCCCGAGCGGGACGGACCAGGTCTGGACGGCGCCGGCGGCCAGCAGCCGGCGGGTGACCTCGGCCGCCTGCTCCGCGCGGGCCAGCGCGATGACGCAGCCGCCCATCCCGCCCCCGGTGATCTTGGCGCCGAGGCCGCCGCCGGCCAGCGCGGCCTCGACCATGGTGTCGATCCGCTCGGTGCTCAGCCCGCCGTCCCGCAACAGTCCGTGATAGTCGGTGAGTTGGGCGCCGAGCTGCTCCGGCCGGCCCTCGGCGAGCGCCAGCCGGGCGGTCTCGGTGAGCTCGGTGGCCCGGCGCACGAAGGCCGCCCGGGAGCCCGGACGGTCCTCGAAGCCGCGGCGCAGCAGTTCGACGGCGTCCTTGGTGCGGCCCGCGACGCCGCTGTCCGCGACGATGAACAGGCCCTCGCAGCCGATCGGCAACTCCTCGGCCCGGCCCGCCTGGAACAGCAGCGGGGCCGTCGCGCCGACGGCCATCGCGTCGACGCCGCTGGCCCGCCCGTGCGCCACGTTCTCGGCCGTCTGCACCAGGTCGAAGGCCAGCTGCGGCGACACCTCGCGCTCGAAGAGGTCGGCCAGCGCGTGGACCACCGCCCGCGCGCAGGCCGCGCTGGAGCCGAGCCCGCGGCCGACCGGGATCGCGCAGTCGATGATCACGTCGAGGTGCAGGGTGTCGGGCACGCCCAGGACGGCCCGGAACTCGGCGGTCAGCCGGTGCAGTCCGTCGGAGGCCTGGGTGGCCTTCGGCCGGGCCCGGTCACCGGTCATGGTGAGGGAGAAGTCGTCGGGGTCGGCGGGCGACTGCGCGGAGTACCCGGCGGTGGCGGTGACGGTCAGCTGCGGCATCGGGAGGGCGAGCGCCGGGGCTCCGTAGACCACCGCGTGCTCGCCCAGCACGATGGCCTTGGCACGGGCCCGACCGGTGCCGACCGGCCGGGTCCCGCGCTGCTCCGACAGCCCCTCGGCTGCGGCGGGTAGGGACAACGAACTCAGCTCCCCGTGTCGTTTCTGCATGGAGATCGCTCATCCAGAGTTCTCGTAAGGACGTGGATCCGGCGGCAGGCGGCGCCCGGCCACGTGCCGGGACGGCGAAGGGCCCGCCGGGGACCGAGGGTTCGGTCCCCGGCGGGCCCTCGGCGGGCGCCGCCGCGGCGGGTCCTACTTCTCGGCGACGAGCATCTTCTCGACCGGGCGCCGCCACTGGTAGTACGACTGGATCTTGTGGTATTCGCCCTTGGGCGTGACCGTGACGCCGTAGACGAAGTTGCGGCCCTCGGTGCTGTACGGGGCCTCCTTCACCAGCCGCACGATCTGCGGGGCGACGGTGACCGGCAGCGCCAGCGGCTCGGGCGTCATCACCGAGTAGGTGATCCGCGAGATCTCCGGGGAGTCCCAGCTCAGCGTGGCGTACATGACGAACGCCTTCTCGTTGAACGCCAGCAGCTCGTCGCTGGGCGCGGGCAGGCCGAGCTCGCCGAGCAGCGAACGGACGCCCTCGGGCTCGAAGGTCGTCCGCGGCACCCGGCCGGAGGCGCCGCCACCGAAGTAGAGGTTGACCGTGCGGCTGCCGTAGTCGATGCCGACCGTGCTGACGATGTCGGCCAGCCCGTAGCGCTCGAAGGTGTCGAGGTGGGCCGCGATGCTCTCGGGTGCCGACGGCAGCGCCATCACCTCGCGGACCGTCAGCAGCCGCTCGACGGTGGGGAAGGACCAGGCCTTGGTGAAGCCGGCGCGGACCCCGAAGTCGACGCCGCAGCTGTCGATCGGGAGTTCGCCGTGCACCTCGGCCAGCAGCCGGCCGACCGGGTGGTCGGTGGGCTCGGTCAGGCCGTTCGCCAGTGCGACGGCGTAGGGGTCGAGGCCCCGGGGGAGCATGGTGAACCGGCAGTCGAGGTCATCGGCGCCGCGCGGGCTGTTCTGCACCCGGAAGGAGATCACCGACTCCTCCAGCACGTCCTGGTAGGCGGTGAGGACCGGCCAGACCGTGTCGCGCTCGAAGGGCACCTCCACCACGCGGGCGGTTCCCTCGATGGCCGTGTAGAAGTTCTCCAGGAAAGCGCTTTCCGACATTCTTCCTCCACCTGTCCAGTCGTGGCGTGCGTGTGTGGGGCGCAGCGCGTCGCGGGCCGTGCGGCGGTGCGGACGTGTGCGGTGCGGCGCGTGCGCGGTCCTCCCCCCGCGCACGCCGCGGCTCGGGCGGGTGGCGGACTACCGAGGGGGAACCAGTGCTCGTGTCGGCCGCGGACCTGGTCCGAGCTGTGCGGACCGGCGGCTGGGACACTCAACCCCCGCCCCCGAAACGGGTTTTGGGCAGGGTGGGCGTGCAGAAATAGTGACACGCGCCCGGCCCCGGGCCAAGCCCGCGCAAAAGTGACCTGGGTCACGCCCGCCCGCGGCCCGTCCGTCGGTCGGTCCGCGGGCCCGTCCGCCGGCCCGTATTCGGCCGCACCGCACGGTCCGGTCTGGCATGATGTCCACGGTGTAGGGGTGCTAGCTCAATGGGTAGAGCAGCGGACTTTTAATCCGTAGGTTCAGGGTTCGAGCCCCTGGCGCCCCACCGGTGCGAAGGCCCGGGCCGGACCACCTCCGGCCCGGGCCTTCGCCGTGCCCGGGGCCGTCCCGGGTGACCCGCGACCGGTGGTCGTCGGCCGCCGCCGGCCCCGGCGGTGCCCGGAACGGCAGGGAGCAGTGCTGAGCGTCCCGGTGCGGGAATCACCCAGGGGCAATCGTCGCTTTGTATGATCCAAGAGGGTCTGTTGGGGGACGACGGACCCGCTGGGGGGCTGTGGGGGCGTTATTTCGGGGGAGTTCGTCGGTTATTGCGACCGTCGTATGTGCAACCCGAGAACCGCCTCGACCGTCTCTCTGTGTGCAACGCGTCCGGACGAAGGGGGGCGCGGCGTCCCGGCGGTGAAAGGTGCAGGCATGTCAGGTCAGTGGGGCGAGGGTGCGGCTCGCGGTGACGACGCGTCCGGCGCGGCCACGGCCGACGGGGCGAACTCCGCGGCGGTGCCCGCGCCGCGGCCGGGCGGCCGCGCCGAGGCCCGCCGCGCCGCCCAGGGCAAGGCCGGTGCCGCCCAGGGCGCGCCCCCGGCGGCGTCCGGCGGCCGGGCGGCGGCCAGGGCGGCGGCGCGCAAGCCGAAGTGGGGCGCCAAGAAGATCGTCGCCTGGTCCGCCGCCGGGGTGCTCGTCCTGCTGGCGGGCACCGGCGGGCTGATCTACTACAAGCTGAACGGCAACATCAAGTCCTTCGACGCGGACGCGATCGCCAAGGACCGCCCGCCGGAGGCGCAGGCCGACTCGGACGGCAACAAGCCGGTCAACGTCCTGATGATCGGCTCCGACAGCCGCGGCAAGAACAACTCCGACCTCGGCGGCGGCGAGGAGGGCGGCGCCCGCTCGGACACCACGATCCTGCTGCACGTCTACGCCGACCACAAGCACGCCGTCGGCATCTCCATACCGCGCAACGCGATGGTGGCCATCCCGTCCTGCAAACTGCCCAACGGCAAGTGGACCAAGGGCGAGAACAGCCAGCTGTTCAACGCGGCGTTCTCCACCGGCGGCTCCGACGACGGCAATCCCGCCTGCACCCAGAACGCCGTGGAGAAGCTCACCGGGATTCGCGTCGACCACACCATCGTGGTCGACTTCTCGGGTTTCTCGGCGATGACCAAGGCGGTCGACGGGGTGGACGTCTGCCTGCCGCAGGACATCCACGAGGGCGACATCAACCCGAACCTCCCCAAGAAGGGCAACGTGGTCCTGAAGAAGGGCCCGCAGAAGGTGGAGGGCCAGCAGGCGCTCGACTACGTGCGACTGCGCCACGGCATCGGCGACGGCTCCGACATCGGCCGGATGAAGCGCCAGCAGGCCTTCATCAGCTCGCTGGCCACCAAGATCAAGAAGCAGGGCCTCAACCCGACCAACCTGCTGCCGCTGGCCGACGCCGCCACCAAGTCGCTGACCGTCGACCCCGGCCTCGACAGCGCCGACAAGCTGATGTCCTTCGGCCTGTCGCTGCGCAACATCGACCTGCACGACCTCAAGTTCGTCACCCTGCCCTGGCGTTACCGCACCCAGGACAAGAACATCGACATCGTCCAGCCGGACGCCAACAAGCTCTTCGACACCCTCAAGGCCGACCGGACCATCGACGGCCAGAACGCCACCGGCGAGCAGCCCCCGGAGGCCGCCCCGCCGACCGCCCCGGCGGACCCGGCCACCCCGGCCGCCACCGCCGCCGTGACCGCCTCCACTTCCCCGCTCGCCACCGAAACCGCCAACAAGAACATCAGGGTGTCCGTCCTCACCGGCACCACCGCCACCGGCATGGCCGGCAAGGCGGCCGAGCAGCTCAAGGCGGCCAAGTTCACCGCGACCGCCGGGGGCCGGGCGGACAACACCAAGTACACGACCACCATGGTCCAGTACGGCTCCGGGCAGAAGGCGAACGCCGAGAAGGTCGCCGCGGTGTTCCCCGGAGCGATCGTCGAGCCGGGCACCTCGGCGGGCGTCACCGTGATCGTCGGCAAGGACTTCGCGGCGGCCAACGGCGCCACGGCCACCACGAGTGCCGCCGCGAGCTCCTCGGCGACCCCGTCCGCCCCCGGAACGCCCGCCCCGCTGCCCACCAGCGTGACCGGTGACGCCCGCTCGGCCGACGACGACATCTGCGCCAACACCACCTACGGCTCCGGCGGCTGAGCGGGCGGGTGCTCCGGGGCGCGGCGCCTGCGGGCCCGTGCCATGGTGGGCCTGTCGCACACGCCGGGGGGAGCCGCAGGCCCGAAAGGCGGAACCATGGCCGAGATCGCCCTGGAGCTCGACATCGCCGCACCGCCGGCCGTCGTGCTGGCCGCGCTGACCACCCACGACGGGCTGACCTCCTGGTGGACGACCGACGTGGGGCGGGAGGGCGACGTGCTGCTGTTCGACCTCCCCGGCGACCCCGAGCCCTACCGGCTGCGGCGTGAGCGCACCGGCCCGGACCGGGTGGTGTGGACGAACGCCGGGGCCTTCCCGCCGCACTGGGCCGGCACCTGGATCAGCTGGGACCTCGCCGACCGGCCCGACGAACGCGGCGAGCCCGGCCACCGCACCCGGCTGCTGCTGCGGCACGGCGGCTGGCAGCCCGGCAGCGAGGAGGGCGTGCCGCTGGTGGCCGGCACCTGGGCGCAGCTGCTCGTCCGGCTCAAGGACTACGCGCAGAGCGGCGAGCCGCGGCCGCTGTTCACCGAGGGCGGCCACCACCACGCGCCGTGACCGCCCGCCCGCCCGCCGGTGAGCGTGCGCCCGGCGGCGACCCGCCGGGACGCCGTCCGGTGGCGGGATCGCGGAGGCCCGGCGATCGTGGGCGGTGTACGGCCGTCGGCCGCGCGGCCCCACCGCCCGCGCCGCCCAGGCGGCCCCGCGGCGGACGACCATCGCTTGGAGGCCAAGGAATGCCCGTAGTCACCGCACCGTACAAGCCCGGCACCCCCTGCTGGGTGGACCTGACGACGAGCGACCAGCAGGCCGCGCTCGACTTCTACCGCGACCTCTTCGGCTGGCAGGGCGAGGTCGGCCCGCCCGAGTTCGGCGGCTACGCCGTGTGCTCGCTGAACGGCAAGCCGGTCGCCGGGATCATGTCCCGCTCCGAGGCCGGGGAGTCCGGGCAGCCGCTGCCGCCGGTCGGCTGGACCACCTACCTCGCCACGGACGACGTCGACGCCTCCGCGCTGGCCGTCGTCGGTGCCGGCGGTGCGATCGTCCACCCGGTGGCGGAGGTCGGCGGCACCGGCCGGATGCTGGTCGCCGCGGACCCGACCGGCGCGGTCTTCGGCGTCTGGCAGAAACTGGAGTTCATCGGCGCGGGCATCGTCAACGAGCCCGGCGCGCTGGTCTGGAACGAGCTGAACACCACCGACACCGCCGCGGCCGGCCGCTTCTACCAGCAGGCGTTCGGGCTGCGCCCGGGGACCATCCAGGGCATGGAGGGCTTCTACTCGCTCAACGTCGGCGACCACACCGTGGGCGGCATGCAGCCGGTCGCCGAGTACCTGGCGCCGGGCACGCCCTCGCACTGGATGGCCTACTTCTCGGTGGACGACACCGACTCCACGGTGGACGCCCTGGTCAAGGCCGGCGGCTCGGTGATCCAGCCGCCGTTCGACATGCAGGCCGGGCGGATGGCCGTGGTGCGGGACCCGCAGGGCGCGGTCTTCTCGGTCACCTCCACCCCGGACTCGCCCTGAGCGGCCGGTTCCGGCCGTCCTCCGGTCCGTGCCGGACGAACCGCCGCCCGTTCCCGCGACGCGCCGCCGGGAATGGGCGGCACGGCGCGCGCGGACGGGTAAGACTGCACCCATGCTGGGGCTACCGGACGACATCCGCGCTTTCCTCTTCGACCTCGACGGGGTGCTCACCCAGACCGCCACGGTGCACGCCGCGGCCTGGAAGGACACCTTCGACGCCTTCCTGCGGGCCGAAGCGGCCCGCACCGGCGGGCCGTTCACCCCGTTCGACGCCGTCACCGACTACGACGCCCACGTGGACGGGCGGCCGAGACTCGACGGCACCCGCTCCTTCCTGCGCAGCCGGGGCATCGACCTGCCCGAGGGCACCGACGACGACCCGCCGGGCGCCCGCACCGTGCACGGTGTGAGCCGGGCCAAGAACGACACCGTGCTGCGGATGATCCGCGAGCAGGGCGTCGCCCCGTACGACGGCTCGGTCGCCTACGTGCGCCGGCTGCGCGCGCTCGGCCTGCCCACCGCCGTCGTCTCGTCCAGCGCCAACTGCCGGGACGTGTTGCGGGCGGCGGGCATCGAGGGCTTCTTCGACGTGATCGTGGACGGCGTCGTCGCCAAGCGCGAGGGCCTGCCGGGCAAGCCCGCGCCGGACACCTACCTGGCCGCCGCCCGGGCACTGGGCGTCGAGCCCGCGCACGCCGCCGTGTTCGAGGACGCGCTCGCCGGGGTCGCCTCCGGCCGGGCGGGCGGCTTCGGCGCGGTGGTCGGCGTCGACCGCACCGGCCAGGCCGCCGAACTGCGCCGCGACGGCGCCACCGTGGTCGTCCGCGACCTCGCCGAGCTGATCCCCGACCACCCGCAGCAGCCCGAGAAGCCGGAGGCGTCGTCGTGATGAGCGGCCAGGAGCAGCCCTTCGCCGTCGACCCCTGGCAGGTCGTCGAACACGGCCTCGACCTCACCTCGTTGGCCCGCGCCGAATCCGTCTTCGCGCTCTCCAACGGCCACATCGGCCTGCGCGCCAACCTCGACGAGGGGGAGCCGCACGGTCTTCCCGGTACCTACCTCAACGGCGTCTTCGAGCTGCGCCCGCTGCCCTACGGCGAGGGCGGCTACGGCTACCCGGAGTCCAGCCAGAGCGTCA
Source organism: Kitasatospora sp. NPDC057965 (assembly GCF_042887135.1). Taxonomy (NCBI): domain Bacteria; kingdom Bacillati; phylum Actinomycetota; class Actinomycetes; order Kitasatosporales; family Streptomycetaceae; genus Kitasatospora; species Kitasatospora sp. NPDC057965. Next base: position 21,180 of record NZ_JBHVPZ010000042.1, on the reverse strand, counting down.
TCAACGTCACCAACGGCAAGATCATCCGGCTGTTGGTCGACGACGAGCCCTTCGACCTGCGCTACGGCGAACTGCTCAGCCACCGCCGCTGGTTGGACTTCCGCGAGGGCCTGCTGCGGCGCTCCGCCGAGTGGACCTCCCCGGCCGGGCGGACCATCAAGGTCGACTCCACCCGGCTGGTCTCGCTCACCCAACGGGCCATCGCCGCCGTCGAGTACACCGTCGAGGCGGTGGACGGCCCGGTGCGGATCGTGCTGCAGAGCGAGCTGGTCGCCAACGAGCAGCTGCCCGGCGGCCCCGAGGGCGACCCGCGGGCCGCCGCCGTACTGGAGGCCCCGCTGCTCGCCGAGGTGAACCACGCGGGCGGCACCAAGGCGGTGCTGGTCCACCGCACCCGGTACAGCGGCATCCGGGTCGCGGCCGGCATGGACCACGTGATCGAGGGCCCGGAGCGGCTGGACACCGTCGCCGAGGCGGAGGCCGACCACTGCCGGATCAGCGTCACCACCGTGCTGAACCCCGGCGAGCGGCTGCGGCTGGTGAAGTTCATGGCCTACGGCTGGTCGGCGACCCGCTCGCTGCCGGCCGTCCGGGACCAGGTCGAGGCCGCGCTGACCGCCGCCCGGTACACCGGCTGGGACGGCCTGGTCTCCGAACAGCGGGACTTCCTCAAGGAGTTCTGGGAGACCAGCGACGTCGAGATCGAGGGCGACGTCGAACTCCAGCAGGCCGTCCGGTTCGCCGTCTTCCACGTGCTCCAGGCCGGTGCCCGCAGCGAGGAACGCGCCATCCCCGCCAAGGGGTTGACCGGTCCCGGCTACGACGGCCACAGCTTCTGGGACACCGAGGCCTTCGTACTGCCGGTGCTCACCTACTGCCTGCCGGCCGCCGTCAACCAGGCGCTGCGCTGGCGGCACACGACGCTCCCGCTGGCCCGCGACCGGGCCGTCCAACTCGGCCTGGCCGGCGCGGTGTTCCCGTGGCGGACGATCCGCGGCGAGGAGTGCTCGGGCTACTGGCCGGCCGGCACCGCCGCCTTCCACATCGGCGCCGACATCGCGGCCGCCGCCGCCCGCTACGTCCGGGCCACCGGGGACACCGAGTTCGAGCGGGACTACGGGCTGGAACTGCTCGTCGAGACCGCCCGGATGTGGCGCTCGCTGGGCCACCACGACTCCGTCGGCCGGTTCCGCATCGAGGGCGTCACCGGCCCGGACGAGTACAGCGCCGTCGCGGACAACAACGTCTACACCAACCTCATGGCGCAGACGAACCTGCGCGCCGCCGCCGAGGCCGCCGCCCGGCACCCGGGCAAGGCCGCCGAACTCGGCGTCAACACCGAGGAGACCGCCGCCTGGCGGGACGCCGCGGCCGCGATGTTCATCCCGTACGACGAGAACCTCGGCGTCCACCCGCAGGCCGACGGCTTCACCGACCACCAGGTCTGGGACTTCGAGAACACCCCGCCGGAGAACTTCCCGCTCCTGCTGCACTACCCGTACTTCGACCTGTACCGCAAGCAGGTGGTGAAGCAGGCCGACCTGGTGCTCGCCATGCAGGTCCGCGGCGACGCCTTCACCGACGAGCAGAAGGCCCGCAACTTCGCCTACTACGAACGGCTGACCGTCCGCGACTCCTCGCTGTCCGCCTGCACCCAGGCGGTGATCGCCGCCGAGGTCGGGCAGCTCGACCTCGCGTACGACTACACCGCCGAGGCCGCCCTGATGGACCTGCACGACCTCGGCGGCAACACCCGTGACGGCCTGCACATGGCCTCGCTCGCCGGGGCCTGCATCGCCCTGGTGGCCGGCTTCGGCGGGCTGCGCGACCACGGCGAGGTGCTCTGGTTCCGTCCCCGGCTGCCCATCGGGCTGATGCGGCTCAGCTTCTCGCTGCTGGTCCGCGGGCAGCTGCTGGGGGTGGAGATCGACCACGACCGGACCACGTACACGCTGCGCCGGGGCGAGGTGATCCACCTGCGGCACGACGGCGAGACGGTCCAGGTGAAGGCGGGCCGCCCGGTCTCGGTGCCCACCACCACCCCGCCCGCCCAGGAGCGCTGCAGCCAGCCCCCCGGCCGCGAACCGGCCCGCCGCCAGGCCCAGGCCGGCCTCTCCACCGGCCGGATCACCTCCGGCCCCGACCACCTCGCCGCCGAGTAGCACCGCCACCGGCCCCCGCGAGCCCCGGCCCCCCTCACCCGTCCGGCCCACCCCGGGTGCGGGGGGCCCGGTGCCGACGGACGGTGCTGGTGTCGCGCGTCCCCGGCGTCAGGAGATCCCCGTGGTGAGTGTCGCCGAGCAGATGGTCGAGGTGCTCCGGCAGGCCGGGGTCGAACGCGTCTACGGCGTGGTCGGCGACAGCCTCAACCCCGTCGTGGACGCGATCCGCCGGGCGGAGGGCATCAGCTGGGTGCACGTCCGCAACGAGGAGGCCGGCGCCTTCGCGGCCGCCGCCGAGGCCGAGCTGACCGGCCGCCTCGCGGTCTGCGCCGGCTCCTGCGGCCCCGGCAACACCCATCTCGTCCAGGGCCTCTACGACGCCCAGCGCAGCGGCGTCCCGGTGCTCGCCCTCGCCTCGCACATCCCCTCCGGCCAGATCGGCACCGGCTTCTTCCAGGAGACCCACCCCGAGCGGGTGTTCACCGACTGCAGCAGCTGGTGCGAGATGCTCTCCACCCCCGGCCAGCTGCCCCGTCTGCTGCGGGTCGCGATCCAGCACGCGCTGGGCGCCCGCGGCGTCTCCGTGCTGGCCTTTCCCGGCGACGTCGCCGCGCTCTCCGCCGCCCGTCCGACCGGGACCAGTCACTACCTCACCGAGCAGGCCGTCGCCGCCCCGCCCTGGTCCCAGGTGCAGGAGCTCGCGGGCGCGCTCAACAGGGCGCGCCGGGTCGCCCTGTTCTGCGGTGCCGGCGTGCGCTCGGCGCACGCCGAGGTGCTGGAGGTCGCGGCCGCCCTGCACGCGCCGGTCGGGCACTCCCTGCGCGGCAAGGAGTGGATCCAGTACGACAACCCGTACGACGTCGGGATGAGCGGACTGCTCGGCTACGGCGCCTGCCACGAGGCGCTGCACTCCGCCGACCTCGTCGTGCTGCTCGGCACCGACTTCCCGTACGACTCCTTCCTGCCCCAGGCGCGCACCGTCCAGGTCGACCACGACGCCACCCGGCTCGGCCGCCGCACCGCCCTCGACCTCGCGGTGCACGGCGACGTCTCCGCCACCCTGCGCGCCGTGCTGCCGCTGCTGGAGCAGAAGAGCGACCGCTCGTTCCTGGACGACATGCTGCGCCGCCACTGCCGCGCCCTGGAGGGCGTGATCGGCGCGTACACCAAGGACATCGAGAAGCACCTGCCGATCCACCCCGAGTACGTGGCCTCGGTGCTGGACGAGGTGGCCGCCGACGACGCGGTGTTCACCGTCGACACCGGCATGAACAACGTCTGGGCCGCCCGGTACCTGCAGCCCAACGGGCGCCGCCGGGTGATCGGCTCCTTCCTGCACGGCTCGATGGCCAACGCGCTGCCGCACGCGATCGGCGCCCAGTTCGCCTTCCCCGGGCGCCAGGTGGTGGCGATGGCGGGCGACGGCGGCCTGTCGATGCTGCTGGGCGAGCTGCTCTCGGTGGCCAGGCACCGGCTGCCGGTGAAGACGGTGGTCTTCAACAACGGCGCGCTCGGCATGATCAAGCTGGAGATGCTGGTCTCCGGCTACCCGGAGTCGGAGATCGACAACGGCGACGTCGACTACGCCGGGATCGCCCGGGCGATGGGCATCCCGGCCAAGCGGGTCACCGAGCCGGCCCGGGTGCGGGAGGTGCTGGCGGAGGCGCTGGAACGGCCCGGCCCGGCGCTGGTGGACGTGGTCACCGACGCCAACGCGCTGTCCATCCCGCCGCACATCACGGCCGCCCAGGTGAAGGGCTTCGCGCTGGCCGCCGGGCGGACGGTGCTCTCCGGCGGCGTCGGTCGGATGATCGACCTGGCCCGGTCCAACCTCAGGAACATTCCCCGCCCGTAACGGGCTCACACGCGGATTTGCCCGAGAGGCAAGAAAATTGCCCAGGCGGCACGTGAGGTGTCCACTGGACACATGACCACCAGCCCAGCCGGTCCCCAGCCCGAGGCTTCCGCCGCTCCCGTCGCCCCCGTCGAGGAGCACGAGCTGCAGGAGGTGGCCGGCCTCGCCGCGCGGCTGCGCGACCACCGGCTCGGCAGCCGCCTCACCCTGGAGGTCGCCGCCGCCCGGATCGGTCTGTCCCCAGCCTACTTGTCCCGACTGGAGACCGGACGCCGGCAGCCCTCGCTGCCGGTCCTGCTCGGCCTCGCCCGCGCCTACGGCACCTCCGTGTCCGGTCTGCTCGGCGAGACCTACACCGAGCCGGACCCGGTGGTGCGCGGCGGCGCGATCGAACCCGGTCGCGCCGGCGGCTGGGGCTACCGCCGGACCGGCGCCCCCGGCCGGGCCATGCAGGCGCTGCGCGTGCACGTCCCCCCGGGCGTGCAGGACGCCGTGGTCCGCGTCCACCCCGGCGAGGAATGGCTGTACGTCCTCCAGGGCCGGCTGAAGCTGACCCTCGGCGAACGCGTCCACCTGCTCGACGAGGGCGACTCCGCCCACTTCGATTCGCTCACCCCGCACTGCATCGCCGCCGACTCCTCGTCCGGAGTCGAACTGCTCTTCATGCACACCCTGCTGCAGAGCCCCGGCGGCGAACTCTGCCTCGGCGGCGGCCCCGCCGCCCCGCACCACTGACCCGACGTCAGGAAACCCGGAGGATGATCCCGATGGCCGAGACCGCCGCAACCCCCGCCCTGCCCGCCCCGGACACCAGGGACGAGAACGCGCCGAAGACCATGGACGCGGGCAAGTGGGCCAACCGCCGCGTCTACCACCGCCTGGTGATCTACACCGCCGGCATCCACATCTTCGCCGGCTTCATCATGCTCCTGTTCGAACTGGGCAGCCGCAACAAGTAGCCCCTCCCGCCCCAGGCCGCCGAGGCCCACCCCCGGCGGCCTCCGGCCTGCCGCGACGCGGCTTCCTCAGGCCGTGCGCAGCACCTCGCAGAGGGCGTCGAGGGCGGCGGGGAAGGCGTGGTCGGGCGGGGTGGCGTAGCCGACGACCAGGGCCGGCGGGGCGTCCGCGGCGGCGTGCTCGGTGAGGTACCAGCCGAGGCCGGTGAGGACCAGACCGGCGGCGCGGGCGCGGCTCACCAGCTCCGCTTCCGGGCGGGAGCCGGGCGGCAGTTCCAGGACGGCGTGCAGCCCGGCGGCGATGCCGGTGACCCGGACGTGCGGGGCCCGTTCGGCGAGCGCCGCGACCAGGAGGTCCCGGCGGCGACGGTAGTGCAGCCGGCAGCGCCGCACGTGCCGGTCGTAGCGGCCCGAGGTGATCAGTTCGGCGAAGGTGAGCTGGTCGATCACCGGGCTCATGGTGTCCGCCAGGTCCTTGAGCCGACCGACCGGCTCGACCAGTTCGTCGGGCAGTGCCAGCCAGGCCAGCCGCAGGCCGGGCGCGAGGCTCTTGGCGGCGGTGCCGCCGTACACCACGCGGTCCGGGTCGAGCGCCTGCATCGCGCCGAGCGGCTGCCGGTCGTAGCGGAACTCGCCGTCGTAGTCGTCCTCGATCACGTACCCGTCGTGCTCGCGGGCCCAGCGGACGGCGGCCGAGCGGCGCTCGGCGGCCAGGGCGGCGCCGGTCGGGAACTGGTGCGCGGGGGTGAGCAGCACCGCCCCGACCCGTTCCCCCGTCAGCCCGGCCAGCAGGTCCGTCCGCGCCCCGGCGCGGTCCAGCGGCAGCGGCGCGAGCCCGAGCCCGGCCGCCCGCAGGACGGCCCGCTGCGGCGGCAGCCCGTACGTCTCGACGGCCACCCGCCCGGCCCCTCGCTCGCGCAGGGCGGTGGCCAGCAGGCCGAGGCCCTGGCCGAAGCCGGCGCAGATCAGCAGCCGGTCCGGATCGGTGCGCACGCCCCGCACCCGGGCCAGGTAGTCGGCGAGCGCCCGCCGCAGCTCGATCCGCCCCAGCGGGGAGCCGTAGTCGAAGGCCTCGTGCGGGGCGACGGCCAGCGCCCGGCGGGCACTGGCCAGCCAGGCGGTCCGGGGGAACAGCGAGAGGTCCGGCCGCCCGGCGAGCAGGTCGTGCCGCCCCGTGGGGCGGCGGCCCGCCGACACCTCGACGGCCCGGCCGGCGGGCCGGGGCGCGGTGCGTTCGGCGACCGTCGTCCCGGACCCCTGCCGGGAGCTGAGCCAGCCTTCGGCGGTCAGCTGGCCGTACGCCTCGACGACGGTGTTCCGGGCGATCCCGAGGTCCTCGCCGAGGGCCCGGGAGGACGGCAGCCGGGTGCCGGGCGCGAGCCGCCCGTCCTGGACGGCCTCGCGCAGCGCGTCCTCCAGGGCCGCGCGCAGTCCGGCCCCGGCGGTGCGCCGTTCGCCGAGGTCGAGGTGCAGATCGCCGCCGAACGCGGTCCAGGGGGCGGCGGCGCGGGTGGTTCGGGGGCGGCTCATGGCGGGATTATCGCCGCAACCCCCGCCGCCCCCGGATGTCCGATACATTGCGCCCGACGCACGACCGCGGTGGGGGTGGCGAACATGGCGTACCAGTACGGGAGTTCGGCGGTTCCGCAGCGAAGACGGCGGCCCGGCCGCGGGGGCTGCCTGGGGACCTTCCTGCTGCCGGTCCTCTTTGCCGTGCTGGGCTACCCGCTCGCCCTGCCGGTCCTGGTCCCGGCCCTCATGCGGGCGCAGACCCCGCCGCTGCACACCACCCCCGGGCAGGTGGTGATCCTGGTGGGCATCGCCTACGCGGTCGCCCTGCTGGTGGACCGGCAGGCGTCCCGGGGCCGTCGGGCCGTCGCCCGGTGGGTGGTGCCGGCCCGGGCGGCCGTGCTGGCCGCCGCCTGCTCGCTGGTCGCCCACCTGGTCGGCGAGTACCTCGTCCCGAAGGTCTTCGGCGTCGGCCAGGATCCGGTGGCGGCGAACGGCTACGCCCTGCAGTGCCTCGTGGTGGGCGTGTTCGCGTGGGCGTGGCGGCTGGGCGTCCGCGCCTGGTCCGGCGGCCTGGTGGAGCGCCCCCGGCCCCGCCGGACGGCGCCGGGCACGGACGGCGCCCCGTCGCGCACCGCCACCGTCACCCGCCCGGCGGCGGGGGAGGTGTGGGTGGCGATGGTGCCCTTCCGCGACCGCGCGGAGGCGGCGCGGCACTACTGCGTGGTCGTGGGCGTCCGGGCCGGGTACGCGGAGGTCCTGCAGATCACGAGCAAGGACAAGGACCACCGCCCCGACTACATCCGGATGGAGCACGAGGGCTGGGACTGGACCGGCAAGCCGTCCTGGGTGGAGATCGGGATGGTGCCGCGCCGGGTGCCGTACGAGAGCTTCCTCTCCGACCGCCCGCAGGGTCCGTGCCCGCCGCGGATCTGGCGGGAGATCCAGCGCCGCCAGGCCGCGCTCGGTGCCGCCCGTCCGCCCCACCCGCCCGGCCGGCCGCGTCCGCGCCCCTCCGGCGGTCCGTCCCCGTCGGCCCGCGGACCCCGTCGGCCCTGAGACCACCCGTCCCCCGGCTCGGTGCGCGCGCGTCCGCGTCACGCCGAACGGTTAACGTCCGTCAGTGAACCGACGGATCCCGACGCGAGGGTGTGGCAGATGAACGGGGAAGACCTTCTGGCCGAGCGGTTCGAGCAGCACCGGCCCCATCTCCGGGCGGTCGCCTACCGGATGCTCGGCTCGCTCAGCGAGGCCGAGGACGCCGTCCAGGAGACGTGGTTCAAGCTGAGCCGCACGGATGTCGGCGGGGTCGCCAACCTGGGCGGCTGGCTGACCACCGTGACCGGCCGGGTCTGCCTGGACCTGCTGCGCTCCCGCGTCGCCCGGCGCGAGGACCCGCTGCAGGAGCAGGACGGCCGGGAGGTCCGGCTGCCCGATCCGATCATCGGCGGAGCTCGGGCCGTCGACCCGGAGCAGGAGATCCTCACCGCCGACTCGGTCGGCCTCGCGCTGATGATTGTGCTGGAGACGCTGGCCCCGGCGGAGCGGCTGGCGTTCGTGCTGCACGACCTGTTCTCGGTGCCGTTCGACGAGATCGCCCCGATCCTCGGCCGCACCTCCGCCTCCACCCGCCAGCTCGCCAGCCGGGCCCGCCGCCGGGTCCAGGGCGCCGCGCCCGTGCCGGACGCCGATCTGGCGCTGCGCCGCGCGGTGGTGGAGGCGTTCCTGGCCGCCGCCCGGGGCGGGGACTTCGACGCGCTGCTCACCGTTCTCGACCCGGACGTGGTGGCCCGCTCCGACGGCGGCGCGCTGCGGCCGGCCACCTTCCGGCTCGGCGCGAACGAGGTGGCGGCCGGGGCGAGCCTGTTCGGCGCGCAGTTCGCCGGGGAGTCCCGCCCGGTGCTGGTCAACGGCGAGCCGGCGGTGGCCGCGTTCGCCGACGGCCGCCCGGTCTCGCTCGCCGCGTTCACGGTGCGCGGCGGCAGGATCGTCGAGCTGAACATCTTCACCGACCCGGAGCGCCTGGGGCGCCTCGGCCTGGCGGCGGCCTGACGCCCCGGGCCCTCACTCCGGGTGGCTGCTCCACCGGCGGTCCGGCCGCCGGTGGAGCAGCCACCACAGCACCGTCCAGCAGACCGTGACGCCCAGGCAGGCCCCGGCCGTCATGGTCAGGTACAGCGGGTCGGTGGAGTGCCGGGCCGCGCTCAGCCGCCCGCCCACGGCGATCACGGCGCCGAAGTACACGAGGTTCAGCGCGAACGCGACGACGCCGTGTCCGGTCTGCTCCAGCAGGGTCAGCGCGGTCAGCGCCAGCGCCGTGCAGCCGAACGACGGCCCGGCCAGCTGGAGGAAGCGCACGGCCTGCCCGGCGGTGGCCGGGTCGTCGGAGAGCCGGGCGGCCAGCGGCGCGCCCGCCGTCCACAGCGCCGCCGTCACGGCGAGGTAGCAGCCCGCGGTCAGCAGGCCGCCGGACCGCACGGCCCGCCGGGCGGCGGTCCGGTCACCGGCCGCGGCCGCCTGGTTGACCAGGATCGCGATCGCGGAGCCGAACCCCACGGCCGGGACGATCACCGCGCTCTGCAGCGTCGAGCCGAGGGTGAACCCGGCCACCGCGCCCGGGCCGAACGGCGAGACCACGCGCAGCAGGGCCAGGTTGACGGCGCAGAGCAGCAGGAACGAGGCAGCGACCGGAACCCCGACGGACAGCGCCGCCGCCCGCACCTCGCCCCGGCTCCCATCGCCCCGGCCCCCGTCGGCCCGGCGCGGCCATGCCGCCCGCAGCAGTCCGGCCCGCAGCAGTCCCGCCCGCCGCAGCAGCACCGCGCCGAGCAGCAGCTCCACCACCCCGGCCACCAGGGCGGAGACCGGCAGCGCGGTCAGCCCCCAGCCCGCCCCGAGCCCCAGCCCGCCGACCCCGGCCAGCAGCAGACCCGCCGAGGTGAGCGTCAGCAGCATCCCCCGTCCGGTCGCGCCGGAGCCCCGCAGCACGGCCGCGCACAGCTCGCCCAGCGCGCCGACGGCGTTCACCGCCACCATCGCGGCCAGCAGGGCGAGGAACGGCGTCCGGTCGGCGGCGGGCACGTCGAGCAGCGCCCCCAGCGGCCCGGCGCCCGCCGCCACGACGGCGCCGCACATCAGGTAGCAGCCCGCGCCGAGCCGGGCCGTGGCGGCGAGGTGGCCGGGCAGTTCGGCACGCCGCCCGCTCCCGGCGGCGCGCGCGGCCACCACCTGGAGCGCGGTCGAGAGGCCGACGTTCAGCGCCACCAGCAGGAAGGCGACGGGCGTGTAGAGCGACCGCAGGTAGAGCGCGTGCCCGCCGGCCGCCCCCAGCATCGCCGCCACCGCGAACTGCGCGCCGAGCGCGATCGCCTCGCTCAGCGCGACGGGTGCGGCGAAGCCCGCGATCCGGCGGACGGTCGGTGGTGGCACGGTCGGTGGTGGCACGGTCGTCTGTGGCATGGCTCCCCCGCCCGTTCGCACGATTCGCACGTCGTCCGCCGACCATGCCAAATTTCCGGCCCCGCACGGAAGCCCGGACGCGCCCGCGGCCCGCCTCCGGAGCGCCCGGCGCCGAGGTGGGAAAAGATGTCGGGAAATCTTGCCGATGGATGTCGAGGCCCGGCGGCCCGCTCCGACCGAGGGGTGAGAGCGCGCCGCGAGGGGCACGCGGGACGGGAGGACACCCGAGATGAAGTACGTCGCCATGATCTACGGCAACCAGGCGAAGTGGGACGCGTTCCCGGCCGAGGAGTGGCCGGCCGCGATCGCCAAGCAGGAGGCGTTCAACACCAAGTACCGGGAGACCGGCGAGCTGTTCGGCGCCTACGGCCTGGCGGACGCCGCCGCCGCCCAGCTGGTGCGGCGCGCGGACGGTCTGCCGGCGGTCACCGACGGGCCGTACCTGGAGACCAAGGAGTACATCGCCAGCTTCTACCTGCTGGACTGCGAGAGCCTGGAGCGCGCCCAGCAGATCGCCGCCGACATGCCGTTCGCGGACGTCGAGCCGGTCGAGCTGTGGCCGATCCTGCACGAGTCCCCGGCCCCCTCGGCGGATGTGTGAACGGCGGCCGACCGCCCGGCCCGGGGGACCTGGAGGGCCTGTTGCGCGATCTCGCGCCACAGGCCCTCGGGGCGTTGGTGCGCCGCCACGGGCGGGGACGTTTCGACGCCTGCGAGGACGCCGTCCAGGAGGCGCTGCTGGCGGCCGCCACCCAGTGGCCGGCCGAGGGGATGCCGGAGAACCCGCGGGGCTGGCTGGTGACGGTCGCCGGACGGCGGCTGACCGACGCCGTGCGCAGCGAGGCGGCCCGTCGCCGCCGCGAGGACGCGCTGGCCCTCGCCACGCCGCAGTCCGCGCTGCTCGGCCCCCCGCCGGACGCGGCGCCCGCCGCCGACCGGGACGACTCGCTGCACCTGCTCTTCCTCTGCTGCCACCCGGACCTGTCCGCACCCAGCCGGATCGCGCTCACCCTGCGGGTCGTCGGCGGCCTCGGCACGGCGCAGATCGCGGCGGCGTTCCTGGTGCCGGAGGCGACGATGGCGCAGCGGATCAGCCGGGCGAAGCAGACCGTCCGGACCGCCGGGCTGCCCGCCGGGCAGCTCGTGGAACGGCTCGCCGAGGTCCGCCAGGTGCTCTACCTGATCTTCAACGAGGGCTACACGGCGAGCAACGGCGACGACCTCACCGCGCCGGAACTCTCCGCCGAGGCGATCCGCCTGACCCGGCTGCTGCTCCGGCTGGTCCCGGACGACGCCGAGACGGCGGGCCTGCTCGCCCTGATGCTGCTCACGGACGCCCGCCGTCCGGCGCGCACGGGGCCGGGCGGGGAGCTGGTGACACTGGCGGAGCAGGACCGCTCGCGGTGGAACCCCGCGCTGATCGAGGAGGGGGTGGCGCTGATCAGCCGTACCCTCCCGCGCGGCCAGGTGGGTCCGTACCAGCTCCAGGCGGCGATCGCGGCCGTCCACGACGAGGCGCCGGACGCCGGGTCGACGGACTGGCCGCAGATCCTGGTGCTCTACGACCTGCTGCTGGCCCGGTTCGGCGAGAACCCCTTCACCGCCCTCAACCGGGTGGTGGCGCTGGCGATGGTCGGGGGACCGGAGGCCGGGCTGGCCGCCCTCGCCCCGCTGGAGGCGGACAAGCGGTTCGCCCGTCACCACCGCCTGTTCGCCACCCGGGCCCACCTCCTGGAACTCCTCGGCGACCCGACGGCGGCGGACGTCTACCGCGAAGCCGCCCGCCGTGCCCCCAGCGCCCCGGAACGCCGCCACCTGACCGAAAACGCCCGCCGGCTGGAGGCCGGCGCAGATCGGAGGAACACATGAGTCAACTACTGCGGGTCCAGAACTTCAACGTCTCGGCCGACGGCATCGGAGCCGGTGAGGACCAGACCCTGGAGCGGCCGTTCGGCCACGTCCGGCCGGAGAGGCTGTTCTCCTGGGCCGGTGCCACGGCGAGCTGGCCGATGCGCACCGACCCGGGCGGCAGCCGGGGGCTGGACGACTACCTGACCCGCGACTACCCCCGCAACATCGGTGCCGAGATCATGGGCCGCAACAAGTTCGGCCCCCAGCGCGGCCCCTGGGAGAACCTGGAGTGGCAGGGCTGGTGGGGGGACGAGCCGCCGTTCCGCACCCCGGTGTTCGTCATGACCCACCACCCGCGGCCCTCGATCACCCTCTCCGACACCACGTTCCACTTCGTCGAGGGCGACCCGGCCACGATCCTGGGCCGGGCGAAGGAGGCGGCCCGGGGCAAGGACGTCCGCCTGGGCGGCGGGGTGACCACGATCCGGCAGTTCCTGGACGCCGACCTGGTCGACACCCTGCACGTGGCGGTCTCGCCGGTGGAGCTCGGGACCGGGCTGAAGCTCTGGGAGTCCCCGGACGAGCTGCGCGACCGCTTCCACCTGGACGTCGTGCCCAGCCCGAGCGGGGTGACGCACCACCTGTTCTGGCGGAAGTAGGACGGACGTCGGGGGCCCCGGGCAGTCTGGGGCCCCCGCGCCACCGTGGCCGGCGGGGCGCTACGCCCTCGGGCGGGTGCGCCGGTGGACGCTCCCGCCGGGGACGTACCAGCCGGCCACCTTCCGGACGGTCGGGCTGGGGTCGTGGGCCTGCGCCGAGCGCAGGGCCGCCAGGGCGTCCGCGCTGGTGTGAACGAACTTGCCGACGAGCTCGACGGCCCTGGCCCGGACGTGCGGATCGGGATCGGCGGCCAGATGCCGGATCCCGGGCGCGAGAACCCGGTCCGCGCCCGGCGCACAGGTGTCGCCCTTGCAGCGGTCACAGGCCAGCGCATGGAACGCGGCGATCCGGACGCGGGCGTCGGGATCGTCGGCCATGGTGATCAGCTGGTCCATGGAGTCGACGTCGACCAGGTGGTCGAGGAGCCGGCAGCACCCTTCGCGGACCGCGGCGTCCTCGTGGGAGAGCCCGCCGCGGATCGCGTCGAGCGCGTGGTCGCCGCGGCGCAGCAGTTCCCGGTACGCCGCCACAGTGCGTTGTGCATCGCCCAAGCACGAGACGAGGGCTTCGTTGTCCGTTCTGACGAATCCCAGCATCCCCCCAGGGTGACGGCGAACGGTGCTCCCGGCAAAGGGTTTTGGGCTCGCCGGCTTCCTGCGCCGCCACGGCGGGGATAGCGTGATCATCATGACGGAGCTGGAAGAACTGGTCCTGACCCCTGACGAGCGCGCCCGAGGGGTCCGGGTCGACGGCGTGATGTTCGGCATGGACTGGTCCGGGGAGGAGACCCCGGGCGAGCTGGCGGCGTTCGTGGCCGGCCGGGTACGGGCCTTCGGGGTGGATCCGGTGGGCGTCGACACCGGCGGCCTCTACCGCGCGGCCGAGGCCGATCCGACGCCGAGCCGTGGTGACTTCCCGGTCCGCCAGCTCGATCATCTGTCCGCGGTGCTGGCGGAGCTCGGCTGCACGCTCGCGGTGCGGGAGAGCGGCACCGACACCTACGAGCTCCTGGTCGCGGCGACGGGTGAGGGCGAGCTGACCGGGCTGACGCACGAGGACCTCCCGGTGAGGGCCTGGGGCTCGGCGCCCGAGGAGACCCTGATCAGCCTGAACTGCCCGGACTGCGCGCAGATGCTGGTCTGGCAACTGCCGCCGGGCGAGACCCCGGCCGGCGAACACTGCGAGTGCGGGACCCCGCTGTTCGACGCCGCCGGCGGCCCCCTGCCCGGCGTCACGCTCCACGACTGAGCCGGTCCACCCCGACCCGGGCCTACAGCTCCACCCGCCGCCAGCCCTCGCCGGCGCCGTCCGGCTCCACGGGGAGGGCGGCGAAGTCGTAGCGGACGGTCCCGGCGCCGAGGGCCAGCAGCGAGACCGAGGACGAGCCCCAGATCCGGCCGTCCCCGAACTCGCGCCGCTGGACCAGCGCGGCGGGGTCGTCGAGCGCGAGCCCGTCGCCGGTGGCGATCGGCAGCCAGCGGCCCCACGCCTGCTCGGCGCTCGCGGCGCCGGGGTGCGGCTGCGGCCGGGGTTCGGCGGCGAAGCGGGCCCGGAAGTGGGCGGCGCGGGCGGCCATCAGGGTGCGGATCCGCTCGGAGGCGGTGCGGTTCTCGGCCAGCCCCTCCGGCCCGTCGTTGAGGACGACGCTCAGGCCGGTCGGCAGCTCCACCTCGGCGAGCCGGCCGCCGCTCCCGCCCCAGCTCAGCACCCGGGCGCCGGTGGGCCGGACGACCACCAGGTGGAACGGGTCGTAGCGGTCGAGGTCCAGGTCGCCGACCCGGCCGCCCCGGACGGCGAGCAGCGGCAGTTCACCGCGCGACAGCCGCGCCCGCGCCGGTGCCAGGGTGCCGAAACCGTTCAGCAGGCATGCGGCGACGGGCTCCGAACCGCCCGGCCGCACCGCGAGCCAGGTCCCGCCCGCGACCAGGTCCAGCCCGCCGACGGCCGACGGCTGCGCGGGCCAGTGCCGCCCGGGCGGCGCCCACTGCCGCCCGGCGTACTCGTCCCGCACCGACAGCAGCAGCACCGGCACCGCCGCCGCCGGCTCGATGCTCACGAACGCCGTGCACACGTCCCGTCCCCCTGACCTCGTCCGCACCACCCTCCCCGCGATCCTCGCACGCCCGTTCGCCGACCGGGAGTGGTGCGCGCTCTTCCGTCCGGTCGTGCCGGACTCGCCGCCCGCACCCCGGACGTCGGGCCTGAAGTGGCCCATGATTCCGGTGGCCGAACGTACCGGGACAGTGGGCCGCCGGGTTCCTAGGCTGGTGGTCATGACGACGACGAACGACAGCACCGAAACCACCGTGTCGGCCCCGGCGCAGCGGATCTCCCTTCCCGATCTGGCGCCCGAGTACTACAAGGCGATGATCGCCGTGGAGCGCGCCGCCCGGATCGGCCTGGACCCGGTGCTCGCCGAGCTGGTCAAGGTGCACGCGTCGATGATCAACGGCTGCGCGTACTGCATCGACATGCACTCCACCGACGCGCTCAAGAACGGCGAGCAGCAGCACCGGCTGCTCTCCCTCCCCGCGTGGCGCGAGACCTCCTGGTTCACCGCCAAGGAGCGCGCGGCCCTCGCGCTGACCGAGTCGGTCACCCTGCTCACCCAGGGGCACGTGCCGGACGCCGTCTACGCCGAGGCCGCCGCCCACTTCGAGCAGGGCGAGCTGGCCCAGCTGATCGCGATGATCACCACCATCAACGCCTGGAACCGGATCGGCGTGACCTCCAGGCTCAGCCCGGCCGCGAAGTAGGGGCCGCCGCGATGAGCGCCGAACAGCGCGACAAGGCCCGCCGCCTGCACGAACTCCACCGCCCCGGAGCACCGCTGGTGCTCGCGAACGTGTGGGACGCGCTGGGCGCCCACCTGGTCGCGGCCGCCGGGGCGCCGGCCCTCGCCACCGCCAGCGCGAGCGTCAGCTGGGCGCTCGGCTGCGCCGACGGCGACGCCGCCGACCGGGACGCGGTGCTGGCGCAGACCGCGCTGGTGGTCCGCGCGGCCGGGTCGCTGCCGGTCACCGCGGACCTGGAGAGCGGGTTCGCCGACACCGCGGCCGGCGTCGGCGGGACGGTCGCCGAACTGCTGGCCACCGGCGCGGTGGGCGTCAACCTGGAGGACGGCGACCGGCCCGCGGCCGAGGCGGCCGAGCGGATCGCGGCGGCCCGGGCGGCGGCGGACGCGGCCGGCGTGCCGCTGTTCGTCAACGGCCGCACCGATGTCTTCCTGCGGCGGCTCGGCGCGCCGGAGGGGCGTCCGGACGAGGCGGTGGCCCGGCTGCGGGCCTACGTCGAGGCGGGCGCGGACGGTGTGTTCGTGCCGGGGGTGGCCGACCCGGCGGTGATCGCCGCGCTGGTCGAGGCCGTGCCGGCGCCGCTGAACGTGCTGGCGGGCCCGGGCTCGCCGTCGGTGCCGGAGCTGGCGGCGCTGGGCGTGGCCCGGGTCAGTCTGGGGCCGGGCCTGGCGAAGGCGGCGTACGCGGCGGTGCGCCGCGCCGCCGAGGAGGTGTACACGGGCGGGACGTACACCGGGCTCGACGGCGGGCTGGACTACGGGGAGCTGCAGCGGCTCTACGTCACCGGGTGAGCGAGCCCACCGTGCCCGCGACGTGGTCGAGCGCGGTGCCGTCGGCGCAGTGGGTGGGTCCGGCGGCGTGGCTGCCGAGTGCCGGGACGACCGCCACCTCCTGGAGGCAGGTCGCGGCGGCGGTGAAGTCCGGTGCGGGCGCGGGCGTGTCCGCGGGCGCGGAGGCGAACGCGGGCGCCGGCGCGACGGCCAGCGCCAGCGCGCCCAGCACGAGCGCCGCGGGCCGCCGCACGCCGGTCACAAGCCCTGCCCGATCTGGCCGCTGAGGCCCGGGTGGGTCATCTGACCGGTGCCGATGGCCTCGATCTCGGTGGCGGCCTTGCCGACCAGCGGCAGGTCCTTCGCCTTGTGGATGACGAGGTCGGCGGGGGACAGGGTGAGCCCGTTGGACAGGCCGCCGAGCGCGTCGGGGGAGGACGCGGTGGAGGTGGCGGCGGAAGCGGCGGGCGCGGCGGCGGCGAGACCGGCCAGGGTGAGGGCGGCCAGGGTGGCGAGTTTCTTCATGAACCCCCCAACGACCCGGGCCGCCCTCGGTCACTCGGCCGCGACGGGGCTCAGACGGTCACCCGCAGCGTCCGCACGCTGTTGCTGACGAACGAGCCGATCGGCTCCGGCTCCGGCCCGTCCGCGAGCGCCAGCGCGGGGAAGCGCTCGAACAGCAGCCGCAGCGCCGTCTCGGCCTCCAGCCGGGCGAGCCCGGAGCCGAGGCAGAAGTGCGGGCCGTGCCCGAAGGACAGGTGCCGGCTCGGCTGCCGGGTGAGGTCGAAGCGGTCCGCGTCCGGGAAGTGGGCGTCGTCGCGCCCGGCGGCGGCGTAGGAGGCGAGCAGCGCCTCGCCCCGCCGGATCACCGTGTCGCCGACCGGGATGTCCTCGGTCGCGTAGCGGAGCGGGAACTGGCCGACCGGCGAGTCGTAGCGCAGCGTCTCCTCGACGGCCGCCGACCACGGCACCGTGCCGTCCAGCACCAGCCGCAGCTGCTCGGGGTGGGCGAGCAGGGCGCGGACGGCGTTCGTGATCAGGTTGAGCGTGGTCTCGTGGCCGGCCACCAGCATCAGCAGCAGGGTGCCGACCAGCTCGCTCTCGCTGAGCCGGTCGTCGTCCTCGCGGGCGGCGATCAGGGCGGTGGTGAGGTCGTCGCCGGGCTCGGCCCGCTTGGCGGCGACCACCGAGGCGAGCAGCGCGAACAGCGAGCGCTGCGCGGCGACGGCGGCCTCGGGGGTGGCGGAGCTGGAGACCAGGGTGTCGGAGAGCTCGTGCAGCTCGTCCTGCTGCTTGGGCGGTAGGCCGAGCAGCTCGCCTATCACGTGCATCGGCAGCGGGTAGGCGAAGTGCTCGCGCAGATCGAAGCCACCCTCCGTCCCGGCCCCCGACCCGTCGGCAGACCCGCCCACCAGATCGGCGATCCGGTCGAGCAGCGCGGTGGCCCGGGCCTCGACGGCGGGCTGCAGCGCGGCGACCCGGCGCGGGGTGAACGCCTGGGTGACCAGGCCGCGCAGCCGGCGGTGGTCCTCGCCGTCGGCGGTGATCATGCCGGGGACGGTGACGAAGGTGAGCAGCGGCCAGCCCTCGGGCAGCCGCCCCTCCCGGAACGTCGTCCACAGCCGCGGGTCCTTGCCGACCCGGGGGTCGGCGAGCAGCTCCTGCAGGGTGTCGTGGTGGGTCACTGCCCAGACCACCACCCCGCCAGGGAGCTCCACCAGGACCGCCGGACCGGCTTCCCGGAGGCGGGCGTTCTCCCCGTGCTGGTCGCGTCCGAGGGCGTCGAGCCGGACGGGCCCGAACCGGCCGCCGTCTCCTCCACCGAGGCCGGGCCCACCGGGACCGGATCGCTCGGGTCCAGGTCTTCCGGGGGCGGGTACGGCAGCTGCGGCGGTGTCCATGCGGAGGGCCTCTCGGGGGCTGGCGGGCGGGGCGGGGTGAAGGCGCTGTAGAGCACCGGAAGGCTGACCAGGGCGCGCGACCAGGGCGACGGCCGCCAGGCCAGCTCATGGGCCGGTACGGCCAGTTGGAGGTCCGGCAGGCGGTGCAGCAGGGTCTCGACGGCGGTCTCGACGATGATCCGGGCCGGGTGCTGGGCCGGGCAGACGTGCTTGCCCGCGCCCCAGGCCAGGTGCGCCCGGTTGCTGCCGAGCGCGGCGTGCCCGGCCGCCCCGGGAGCCTGGGCGGCCGGGTCGGCGTTGGCGGCGGCCAGGCCGAGCACGAGCATGTCGCCCCGGCTGATGTACTGGCCGCCGAGCACGGTGTCGGCGGTGGCCCAGCGGCCGGGGAAGTTCTGCGTCGGCGGATCGCGCCAGAGCACCTCCTCCAGCGCGTCGGCGACGGTCAGCCGCCCGCCGGTGAGGGTGGCCCGGAACCGGCGGTCGGTGAGCAGCAGCCGCAGCGTGTTGCCGGTCCAGCAGATGGTGGTCTCGTTGCCGGCGACCATCATCACCACCAGGTGGTGCACGGCCTCCTCGTCGGTCAGCGCGGCCGGGTGGGCCAGCAGCCAGGAGGTCAGGTCGGCGCTGGGCGTGGCCCGGCGGCGCCGCACCAGGTCGACCACGATCGCCTGGAACTCCTGGTTGGCGCGCACCGATTCGGCGCCGCTGTCGGCGATGTGGCTGATCAGCCGGATGAGGTGCGGACCGGCGTCGGCGGGCAGGCCGAGCAGCTGGGTGAAGACCAGCAGCGGCAGCCGGCGCGCGTACTGGGTGACCAGGTCGGCGGTGCCGTCCGGACCCCAGCTGTCGATCAGCGCGTTGGCGGAGGCCTCGGTGGTCCCGCGCAGCTGCCGGTGGTCGATCTGGGCGAGCGTGTCGGCGACGGCGGCGCGCAGCCGCTGGTGCTCGGCGCCGTCCAGGTTGAGCAGGGTGGGCCGCCAGGCGGTCATCGGCTGGAGCCGCGAGTCGGGGGACAGCCGGCCCTCGGCGGGCACCCGCCAGCGGCGCGAGTCCTTGGAGAACAGTGCCTCGTTGCGGGTGAGTTCGAGCAGCTCGGGGTAGCCGAGGACGAGCCAGGCCTCCACCCCGGGCTCCAGCTCGATCGGCGCCACCGGGCCGTACTGGGCGCGCAGCCGGGCGTACAGGCCGTGCGGGTCGTCGGCGACGGCGGCGCCGTACAGCGGGGTGAGCGGCACCCCGACGGGCAGCCCGCCGGGCAGCGTCCCGTGGTGGGTCGCCGCGCCGCCGGGGCCGCCCGCGTGGACGGGACCGCCCGCGTGGGCCGGGCACCCCGGCGGCGGGACGGCGGCCGTGCCGGCGGGCTCGGGAACGGTCATCCGTGCAGCTCCAGTACGGCGGTGCGGTGCAGGTGGTCGACGAAGTCGATCAGCAGGTCGTATGCCGCCCGCCGGTCCCGTGCGTCGCAGTGCAGGATCGGTGCCCCGGGCAGCAGGTCCAGCGCGGCGCGCAGCTCCTCCTCCGGGTAACTGGGCGCGTCGGGGAAGGTGTTGACCGCGACCGCGAACGGGATCTGCTGCTCCTCCAGCCGCCCGAGCACGTCGAAGCTCTCGTCCGGACGGCGCAGGTCGACCATCGCGATCGCGCCGAGCGCGCCGCGCGACAGGTCGTCCCAGAGCGGCCAGAACCGCTGCTGGCCGGGCGTGCCGAACAGGTACAGCGCGAGCCGCCGGTTGAGCGTGATCCGCCCGAAGTCCAGCGCCACCGTGGTGGTGGTCTTGTCGCCGCGCCCGGTCAGGTCGTCCACCCCGGCGCTGGCGGCCGTCATGGTCTCCTCGGTGCGCAGCGGGGTGATCTCGCTGAGCGAGCCGACCAGCGTGGTCTTGCCGACCCCGAAGGGGCCGGTGACCAGGATCTTCACCGCGCCCTGGACGGACGGCGGCAGGTACTGGGGCTCGGCGGGCGGGCCGAAGGGCTCGGCGGCGGGCGGCCCGGCGAGCGCGTCAGCGGAGTTGGCGGAGGCCAACGAGCACCTCTTCCAGGAGAGTGGTGGGCAGGCGCTCGGCCTGCGGGACGGGCGGGAGCACCTGGACGGCGCCGAGGTCCCAGAGGTCGCCGACCAGCACCTTGACGACGCCGAGCGGCAGCCCCAGATGGGCCGCCACCTCGGCGATCGACAGCAGGCTGCGGCAGAGGTCGACGATCCGCTGGTGCTCGCGGTTGAGCAGGGCGTCCTCGGGCAGTTCGGGCCGCTCCGGTAACGCGCTGACCAGGCTCTCGATCGCGAGCTCGGGGCGGGTGGAGCGGCTGCGGCCGCCGGTGATGACGTAGGGGCGGACCGGGCCGCCGCTCACCGGTGGCCCCCCGCCGCGAGGTCGGCGCGCGGCGGGCTGGTGAGATGGGTGCCGATCCGCTCCACGAGGACCTGCATCTGGTAGGCGACCAGGCCGGCGTCGACGGCCTCGCCGGTCACCACGGCCAGGTGGGCGCCGGCGCCGGCGGCGACGATGAAGAGGTAGCCGCCGCCGTACTCGATGATGATCTGCCGGGTGGAGCTGTGGTGACCGCCGAAGCCCTGGGCGACGCCGCGGGCCAGCGACTGCAGGCCGGAGCAGGCGGCGGCGAGGCGCTCGGCGTCCTCGCGGACGATGCCCTCGCTGCGCCCGATCTCCAGGCCGTCGTTGGACACCACGACGGCGTGCTGGACCTCGGGGACGTTGATGATGTCGGCGAGCAGCCAGCCGAGGTCAGGGTTGGTGGTCATGGAACTCTCCGGAACGCTGGGGAAGCTGGGGGGAAGGGGGAAGGGAAGGGTCGTGCGGGGCCGGGGCCGGGGAGAGGCCCGAGGGATGGACCGGGCCCTGCTCCTGGCCGAACGGGCCGCGGGGGCGGGCCCGGTCCTGCGAGGGGGCTTCGGCCTGGGGCCGGTACGCCGTCTGGGCCTGGGAGTTGGCCCGGGCGGCCGAGCGGCCGCTGGCGGTACCGGCCTGGAACATCGACATGAACGCCTGCGCCTGCTGCGCCGAGCGGTACGGCGGAGCCGGCGGCGTGGCGGCGTTGGCCGCGTGCCGGGTGGCGGCTCGGCCGCGCCGGTGGCTCCGGCGGGGCAGCGGCGGCGGGGTGGTGCCGTACGCGGGGGCGTCGGCGGCCGGCGGGCCGCCCGCCGGGGCCGCGGCGGGCGGGGCGAACGCCGGCGAACCGTCGGCGGCCGGCGGGTGCACGGGCGGGTGGCCGACGGCCTCCGCCGGGTCGTACGGGGCGGTCG
>NZ_JBHVPZ010000041.1:22655-65360 GCF_042887135.1 Kitasatospora sp. NPDC057965 | reverse complement strand
GGTACTGCAGGGGGGACCCTGTGGGAGAGTAGGACGCCGCCGAACAAATTTTGAGAAGAACCCCCGCCGGATTACCGGCGGGGGTTCTTTGCGTTTACCGAGGAATTCTGCCCCTCAGTGCAGGACGTCGAGGGCGTTGTCGGCGTTGTTGACGAAGTAGACGGCGTCCTGGTCGAGGTCCAGTGCGAGGCCGAAGAGCGCGCCCGCGCCGGGCGGGGTGCCCTCGTTGTTGATCTGCTTGACCGCCACCTGATGGCCGGCCGGGGTGGTCTCGACGATGTTGCCGTCCCCGCCGTTGACGGTCAGGATGTCGCCGCGGGGCGTGAGGGCCAGCCCCAGCGGGCCGTTGAGGGCGCCGCCCGACGTGATGACCCGGCCGATTCCCGCGCTGTCCTGGCGGGTGAGCGCGTTCGGGATCGCGGTGATCCGGCTCAGCACCGTGTCGGCGACGAACAGCGTTCCGTCGTGGCCGAGGCCGACGCCGGTCGGGCCGACCACCAGGGCCGCCGGGTCGGTCCGTTCGGGGAAGCCCGAGCCGATCTCGGTGGTGGCGACCCGCTGTGGCAGGTCGTCCTTCTCGATGCACAGGGTGATCCGCAGGACGGTGCCCTGGTCGACCTGCGCGCCACCGCCGGCGACCGTGCCGTTGAGGACGTTGGTCACGAACAGGTCGCTCTGCTCGCCGGAGCTGACGGCGGTCAGGTCCCACGGCCCGTTGATGCCGTCCCCGGCGATGGTCTCGCGGACCGTGCCGTGCTTGTCGAGCACCAGCAGACAGCCGGCCTGCGCGGTGGCCGACGTTCCGTCGGCGGTGGGGAGGCTGCCGACCACGACCCAGCCGCCGGGCAGGACCGTCAGCGCCGTGGTGAGCCCGACCCCGCCGGGGCAGGGGCCGGGGAGGTGGGCCGGGTCGATGGTGGCGAACGTGGTACGGGTGCCGCCCGGGGTGATCTGCACCAGGGTGGTGCCGAGGCCCTGCAGGTTGGCCGAGTTGTTGAAGTTGCTGATCAGGACGTTGCCCCGGTGCAGGTCACCGATGCTCTCCTGGATGGTGAACGTGCCGTACGGGTTCACGTCGCCGTTCTCGGGGACGGTGGACGCGACGGTGGACACGGTGTTCAGCCGGTCCAGGAACGGCGGCGCTTTTGCCGCTCCTGCCGATCCTGCCGCTCCCGCCGGGGACGCGACGGCGGTCAGCGCGAGGGTCAGCGCGGCGGCGGCCAGCGTGCTCGAACATGCCCGAAGCTTCATGCGTACTGCCTTCTGGAAGGCGGGCCGGACCGATCGCGCCGACCCGCGGAAGTGCTTCGTGTACCCCCCGGATCGCCACGCTAGACAGCGGTCGGCGTCGACGCGCGACGGCATCGGCCAAATGCCGGTCACACCGGGCGGCGGCCATCGGCGGTGGGGGAGAGAAGCGGTGGGCAGGCGCCGCGGGCGCGGGTGGGATCATGGGGGATCCCGCAGAGGTGCCGGGTGGTGGAGCCGTGGGAGGGAACCGGGAGTGGAGCGTGGGCAGCGGGGAGACCGGAAGCCCCGGGTCGTGGTCGCGGAGGCCGAGCGGCTCCTCGCGTCCGCGCGGGTGGTGGTCGGCGACCACCGGGGGGCCGTGGACGAGGTGGGGCGGGCGGCGGCCGCTCTGCGGGGGCGGCTGGTGCGCGGTGAGCTGGACGCGATCCCGGTGGCCCGGCTGAAGGACGTGACGGACGGCCGGCTGCGGGTCGGTGCGCTGGAGGCCGCCGGCATCACGACCGTGGGGCAGGTGCGGGACGCCACGGTGTACTCGCTGCAACTGCTCCCGGGCATCGGCGCGCAGACGGCCGCGCAGACCCTCGCCGCCGCCGGGCAGATAGCCGCCGCGGCCGAGCGGACCGTGGCGGTGCGGCTGGACGTGGACGACCAGGACGCGCTGAGCACGGAGCTGGTCGTCGCACTGCACCGGTTGGTCGTCGCCGGGCCCGAGGCGACCCGCGCCGACGGGGTCGCACGGCGGGTCGTCGACGAGGTCGCCGCGCTCGTCGAGACGGCGCGACCGGCCCGGGGGTTCGTCCGCGGCCTGTTCGCCGGGCGGCGGCGCAGGCAGGAGGCGTTGCTCGCGGTCGACCGGCTGGACGAGCTGCTCGCCGAGTTCGAGGAGCAGGCCGTTCCGCTGCTGTTCGCCCAGGCGTCCGCGGACCTGCTGCGTCCGCCGGCCTCCGCGGTCGAGGCGTGGACGGACTTCGAGCACCGCTCGGCCGAGTTCTACGCCGTGCTCGCCGCGATCGGCGAGCCGGGCCCGTCCGAGGTCGACGCAGCCGAGGGGTTCCTGCCGGAGGAGCTGTCCGACCAGGTCCGGGCCGAGCCCCTGGACGTCAGCCGGTGCACGGTCTCGCTGCGCGGCTACCAGGCGTTCGGCGCCCGCTTCGCGCTCCGGCAGAAGCGGGTGATCCTCGGTGACGAGATGGGCCTCGGGAAGACCGTCCAGGCGATCGCCGCGATGGCGCACCTGCGGACGCGGGGGAGCACCCACTTCCTGGT
Source organism: Kitasatospora sp. NPDC057965 (assembly GCF_042887135.1). Taxonomy (NCBI): domain Bacteria; kingdom Bacillati; phylum Actinomycetota; class Actinomycetes; order Kitasatosporales; family Streptomycetaceae; genus Kitasatospora; species Kitasatospora sp. NPDC057965. The sequence continues at coordinate 62,843 of NZ_JBHVPZ010000041.1, read as the reverse complement.
CGTCTGTCCGGCGAGCGTCCTCATCAACTGGACCCGGGAGATCGAGTCGCGGAGCACCCTGCGGGCCTACCGGGTGCACGGGCAGGAGCGGGAGGCGGCCCTGGCCGAGTGGCTCGACGCGGGCGGCGTCGCGGTGGTGACCTTCGACGGCCTGCGCCGGCTGGAGGTGGCTCCGGACCGGGCCGTGGCCATGGTCGTGGTGGACGAGGCCCACTACGTCAAGAACCACGCGGCGCAGCGCTCGCAGGCGGTGGCCCGGTGGACCGACCGGGTCGAGCGGGTGCTCTTCCTCACCGGCACCCCGATGGAGAACCGGGTCGAGGAGTTCCGCAGTCTGGTGCACTACCTGCGGCCCGAGCTGCTGCCGACGATCCACAGCGGGTCGGCCGCCGCGGGGCCGAAGGCGTTCCGCAAGGCGGTCGCGCCGGCGTACCTGCGCCGCAACCAGCAGGACGTGCTCGCCGAGCTCCCCGAGGTCGTGCACGTCGACGAGTGGGAGGACCTCTCGCCGACCGACTTCGCGGCGTACCGGGCAGCCGTCGCCGAGGGCAACTTCATGGCCATGCGCCGCGCCGCGTACGCGGATCCCGCCGGGTCGGCGAAGCTGCAGAGGCTGCGGGAGATCGCCGAGGAGGCCGCCGCCAACGGGCGGAAGGTCGTCGTCTTCTCGTTCTTCCGCGAGGTGCTGGCCACCGTCGGGGACGCGCTGGGCGGGCGGGTGTTCGGTCCGATCGACGGCGGCGTTGCCGCGGAGCGGCGCCAGGACGTGGTGGACCAGTTCGCCGCGGTGCCGGGTCACGCGGTGCTGCTCGCCCAGATCCAGGCGGGCGGCGTGGGGCTGAACATCCAGGCGGCCTCGGTGGTGATCCTGTGCGAGCCGCAGGTGAAGCCGACCATGGAGAGTCAGGCCGTGGGCCGGGCCCACCGCATGGGGCAGCTCCGGCGGGTCCAGGTGCACCGGTTGCTCGCCGCCGACAGCGTCGACCAGCGGATGCTGGAGATCCTGCGGGCGAAGAGCCGGATCTTCGACGAGTACGCGCGGCGCAGCGAGGTGGCGGAGACGACGCCGGAGGCCGTGGACGTCTCGGAGCAGTCCCTGGCGGTGCGGATCGTGGAGGAGGAGCAGTTGCGCCTGGCCGCCGCCGCGCGAGACGCGACCGGGGGCGCCGCCGGAGGCTGATGCCCGTCGGCGCCCCGTACGGCGGCGGCGAGCGGCCGGTCCTCGTTCACCCGAACGGGCGGATTGTCAAGCCCGCACCGGATCCGGCCGTTCGGCAGTAGCCTCGGCGTTGGTGACGACGGCCGTGGAGGCGTGAATTGGGGGCGACGGTGGCCGAAGGGGAGTCCGCGGCCGGGGGTGACCGGGGCGACGGTCCGCTGCACGAGCGCGAGGCCGAGATCCGGTCGGCCCGGCAGGCGGTCACGGCGCTGACCCGGCCGGTCGCCGGTACGGCGCTCGGGGAACTGCTGGTCTTCACCGGCGCGGCCGGGCTGGGCAAGACCGCGGTGCTGACCGAGGTGCGACACGAGGCACGGCGCGCGGGTTGTGAGGTGCTGTTCGCCCGGGGCGGGGAGCGGCAGCGCCACGAGCCGTTCCGGGTGGTGCGCCAGCTGCTGCAGCCGGTGCTGGCGGCGCTGTCCGAGCGGGAGCGGGCGCAGGTGTTCGGGCCCTGGGAGGACATCGTCGGACCGGCGGTGGGGCTGCTGCCGCCCGGCGGGCAGCTCGATCCGCAGGGGGTGCGGGACGGGCTGGACTTCGTGCTCACCCGTCTCGTGCAGCGGCGCCCGCCGGTGGCCGTGATCGTCGACGACCTGCACTGGGCCGACCCGGAGTCGCTCGGCTGGCTGGCGAGCTTCGCGGTCGGCGCGCGGGAGCTGCCGGCCCTGCTGGTGCTCGCCTGCCGCGACGAGTTCCCCGACGACGCCCTGACGCTCCAGCGCGGTCTCCTCGCCCGGGCCGACCGGCGGCACGAACTGCGGCCGCTCCAGCCGGCGTCGGTCGCGCGGCTGGTCCGCGCCGCCCTCGGCGCGCAGGCGGAGGACGCCTTCTGCCGTCACGTCTGGGCGGTCACCGCCGGCAATCCGTACGAGACCACCGCCCTGCTGCGCGAGGTGGCCGACCAGCGGCTCGACCCCGTCGAGGAGAGCACCGTCCTGCTGCGCGAACTCGCGGCGGGGACCCGTGGAATGACGCTCCGCCACTGGCTGGAGAAGATCGGCCCGACGGCGATGCGGTTCGCCTGGGCGGCGTCCATGCTGGGCACCGACATCCGCCCGGAGCTCGCCGCCGTCATCTGCGCCCAGGGCCCGGAGACCGCCGCCGAGTCGGTCCGGGAGCTGCGCCGGCACGGGGTGCTGATCGGCGCGCCGGGTGGCCGGCTGGAGTTCGTCCACCCGCTGATCGCCGCCTCGGTGTACCAGTCGATGCCGCCCGCCACCCGTACCGGGATGCACGGGGTCGCCGCCGTCGAGACCGAGAACGCCGGTCTCGGCCTGCTGACGGCGTCCCGGCACCTGCTGGAGACCCTACCCGAAGGGGACGGGGACATCGTCCGCAAGCTGCGCCAGGCGGCCCGCGAGCACCTGGCCATCGGTGCGCCGGAGGCGGCCCAGCGCTGCCTGCGCCGCGCGATCAGCGAACCGCCCGCCGACCGGGACCGGGCCGAGGTGCTCTACGAACTCGGCTGCTCGGCGCTGCTCACCGACCCGGTGACCACGGTCAACCAGCTGCGGCTGGCACTCGCGGACCCGTACGGGCTGGGCCCCGATCTGCGGATCGACGCGATCTTCCGGCTCGCCCAGGCCCTCGCCCACAGCAACCGGCTGGGCGACGCCGCCGCGGTGTGCGCCGAGGCCGCCGAGCGCACGCTTCCCGGCCCGGGCCGGCTGCGCCTGGAGGTCGCCCACTTCATGTTCGCCGCGTTCCAGTCCGAGGACGAGGACGGTCCGGGACGCTCCCGCCGGCTCGCGGAGTTCGACCGGATGCTGGAGACGGTCGGGATGGCGTTCAGCGACGTCGGGGCGGACGGCCGGGACGCCGCCGCCACCGCCCATGCCGCCGGTCGTGGTGCCGGTGCGGACGGCGGGCGGCCCCCGGAGCGGAACCTGTTCGAACACAACGGCCTGGCCCACGCGGTGGCGGTGCTGCGCTGCTGGGACCTCACGCTGCGCGGCGTGGACCACGAGCAGGCGATCGCCCTGGCCGAGTCCGCGCTGCCGGGCGGGCGCCTTCCCCACAGCCTCGGCTGGACCAACACCGTCTGGGGCTTCGAGCTGCCCGGGATCCTCGGCATCAGCTACCTCTACGCCGACCGGGTCGACCGGGCGGAGGAACTGTTCACCGAGGCGGTCCGCGCGTACGAGGTGGCCGGCTGGAGCGGCGGCCACCTGGGCTTCGCCTACCTGCTGACCGGCATGCTCCGGTTCCGCTGCGGCGCGCTGGCGGAGGCGGAGGACTACCTGCGCCGGGCCCTGCGGCTCGCCGAACGGATGGGCCGGGGCGGCCCGTTGCACTGGGACACGGTCGGGGCGCTGGCCGAGACCCTGGCCGCGCGCGGCCGGGTGACCGAGGCGCTGGAGCTGGCCCGCGAGCACTCCTTCGGCCCGCCCTACCCGACGGTGATGGTGCTGCCCGACGCCCCCACCCTGTACGGCCGGCTGCTGCTGGCCCGGGGCGACGCGGCCGGCGCGGCCGAGACGCTGACCGCCGCCGGCGCGGCGCTGGACGCGCGCGGCTGGCGCAACACGGTGTGGGCGCCGTGGCTCGGGCACCTGGCGCGCGCGATCGCCCCCGAGCAGCCGGACCGGGCCCGCGAGCTCGCCGAGGAGGCGGTCCGCCGGGCCCGGGCGACCGGGACGGACTCCGCCGTCGGCAGCACGCTGCGGCTCTGTGCGGCGGTGCACGACCGGCCGCGCGCGGCCGAGCTGCTCGGGCAGGCCGTCCGGCACCTGGAGCGCTCGCCCGCCCGCTACGAGCACGCGCTGGCGCTGGTCGATCTGGGGGAGGCGCTGGGTGCCACGGCGGCGGCCCGTCGGGCGCTCGCCCGGGGGCTGGAGCTGGCGGCCCGTTGCGGCGCCGACGGCCTGGCGGCCCGCGCGGGGGCCCTCCTGCACGCGGGTGCGACGGGCTGAGCCGTACTGAGCCGTGTTGAGTCGCGCGGAGCCGCGCGCCGGGCCACCCCGGGTGCGCGGCGGAGGTGTCAGAGGAAGTAGAGGCGGTTCAGGGGGACGGCTTCGGCGGGCTCGGACCGCAGTGCGGTGCCGTCGAGGCTGACCGTGCCGTGGCGGGCGTCGACGAGGACCTCGCCGAGGCGGGCGTTGCGGACCAGATCGCGCGGGCCGATGCCCCGGGTGTGGCGGACGGCGACGCGCCGGCGGCGGGTGGTCATGGTGTCGTACGGGCGGGCTTGGCTGCCCGCTTCGGCGGCGGCGTGGCTGGTGAAGGCGACCGAGAGATCGGCGGGGGTGGCGCCGTGGGCCCCGAACAGCGGGCCCAGGACCAGGGGCTGGCAGGTCTCGGTGGCGGCGTTGGGGTCGCCGGTGACCCCGTAGGCGGGGAAGCCGGCCTTGAGGACCAGCTGCGGCTTGGCGCCGAAGGAGGCGGGCTGCCACAGCACGATGTCGGCGAGCTTGCCGATCTCGATCGAGCCGACCTCGTGCGAGAGCCCGTGGGCGATGGCCGGGTTGACGGTGAGCTTGGCGATGTAGCGCAGCACGCGCTGGTTGTCGTCGTCCCGGCCGTCGCCCTCCAGCGGGCCGCGTTCGGCCTTCATCTTGCCGGCCATGGCGAAGGTGCGGCGCACGGTCTCGCCGGCCCGGCCCATGCCCTGGGCGTCGGAGGAGGTGATGCCGATGGCCCCGAGGTCGTGCAGCACGTCCTCGGCGCCCATCGTGCCGGCCCGGATCCGGTCGCGGGCCATCGCGGCGTCGCCGGGCAGGTCGGTCTTGAGGCCGTGGACGGAGACGATCATGCCGTAGTGCTCGGCGACGGCGTCCCGGCCGAACGGCAGGGTGGGGTTGGTGGAGGAGCCGATGACGTTCGGCACGCCCGCCATCTTGAGCACGTTGGGGACGTGGCCGCCGCCGCAGCCCTCGATGTGGAAGGCGTGGATGGTCCGGCCCTCCAGGACGCGCAGGGTGTCCTCGACCGACAGGCACTCGTTCAACCCATCGGTGTGCAGCGCCACTTGGACGTCGTACTGCTCGGCCACCGACAGCGCGGTGTCCAGGGCGCGGGTGTGGGCGCCCATGTCCTCGTGCACCTTGAAGCCGCAGGCCCCGCCCTCCGCCAGGGCCTCGACGAGCGGGGCGGGGCGGGAGGAGGAGCCGCGCCCGAGGAAGCCGATGTTGACCGGCCAGGCGTCGAAGCTGTTGAAGGCGTGCCGCAGCGCCCAGGGGGAGTTGACGCCGACACCCCAGGCCGGTCCGAACTCCTGGCCGATGATCGTGGTGACGCCGGAGGCGAGCGAGGCCTCCATGATCCGCGGGGACATCAGGTGGACGTGGGTGTCGATGGCGCCGGCGGTGGCGATCAGGCCCTCACCGGAGACGATCGCCGTCCCGGTGCCGACGACCACGTCCACGCCGTCCAGGGTGTCGGGGTTGCCGGCCCGGCCGATCGAGGCGATCCGGCCCTCCCGGATGCCGATCGAGGTCTTGCGGATGCCCTGGACGGCGTCGATGACGAGCACGTTGCTGATGACGAGGTCGCAGGTGTCGCGGACGGCGGCGGCCTTGAGGTGCAGGCCGTCGCGGGCCGTCTTGCCGAAGCCGACCAGGAACTCGTCGCCCGGCCGCTGGGAGTCCGACTCGACGCGGACGACCAGCCCGCTGTCCCCGAGCCGGACCCGGTCCCCGGTGCGCGGGCCGTGCACGGCGGTGTACTCGGACGCCTCGATGCCGTTGCTCATGTCCGGTCCTCCTGTCGGTCGTCGTCGTTCGCGCCGGGGCAGCCCTGCTCGGCCGTCCCGAGGTAGCCCCGCTCGGCGGCCCGGCGCAGTGCCTCCTGCCGGACCGGCGGCGAGTCCAGCGGCCCGTCCACCAGCCCCGCGAAGCCGATCGCGACGCGTTCGCCGCCGATCGGCACCAGGCCGACCTCGACGGTGGCGCCCGGGTCGAAGCGCACCGAGGAGCCGGCCGGGACGGCCAGGTGGGTGCCGTAGGCGGCGGCGCGGTCGAAGGCCAGGCGCGGGTTGGCCTCGAAGAAGTGGAAGTGCGAGGTGACCGAGATCGGCACCCCGGAGGTGTTGCGGACCGCCAGGGTGAGCGTCGCGCTCGGCCCGGGATCGACGCGGTCGTCGAGGAGGACGGCGCCGGGTGCTGCCGGGCCGAGGCCCGCGCCGCCGAACGGGTCGGCGACGACGGCGAGCCGGGTGCCGTCCTCGAACACCGCCTCGACGTGGATCTCGGTGACCAGGTCCGGTACGGCGGGCAGCACGTCGGCGGGGGAGAGGACGGAGCGTCCGCGGGCCACGGCCTCGGCGAGCCGCAGGCCGTCCCGGGCGGCCTCGCAGACGGTGTCCGAGATGACCGCGGTCGCCTCGGGGACGTTGAGGCGCAGGCCGCGGGCGCGGCGGGCGCGGGCGAGTTCGGCGGCGGTGAAGATCAACAGCCGGTCGCGCTCGGTGGGGGTCAGCTGCACGGGGGTCCCTTCTCCCTCGGTGCCGGGTGGTGCGGTGCTCGGTGGTGCGCTGCTCGGTGGTGCGGTACCGAGCGGGCGGCGGGTCAGCCGGCGGGCTGGTCGTGGGTGGAGCAGTGGATGCCGCCGCCGCCGGAGGCGAGGGTGTCGATCTGCAGCGGGACGATCTCGCGCCCGGGGAACAGCTCCCGGAAGACCTCCTGGGCGTGGTCGTCGGCCCGGGGGTCGCCGAACAGCGGCAGGTAGACGCCCTTGTTGCCGACGTAGAAGTTCATGTAGGAGGAGACGAAGGCGTCGCCGCGGCCGGTGATCCGGTCCGGGTCGGGCTGCGCGACCTCGATGACCTTGAGCTTCTTGCCGGTGGCGTCGGTGGCCTCGGCGAGGACGGCGCGGGCCTGGTCGGCGGAGCGGGACCAGACGTCCGCCGGGGTGCCGGGGAAGGCCCGGTCCAGCAGGACGACGCCGGGGGCGGCGAAGCGGGCCAGACAGTCGACGTGGGCGTCGGTGATGTCCTTGCCCCTGACCCCCGCGAGCCAGACGATCTTGCTGAGGCCCAGCGCCCGCTTGAGCTCCGCCTCGACCTGGTCGCGGGTGCGGCCCGGGTTGCGGTTGTCGTTGACGATCGAGCTCTCGGTGATCAGCAGGGTGCCCTGGCCGTCGGTCTCGAAGGAGCCGCCCTCGGCGGTGAGCGCGGTCTCGATCCGCTCGGTCCCGTACTTTCCCAGGACGGTGCGCGCCACGCGGGCGTCGTTGCCGTGCTCCTGCTTGCGGCCCCAGCCGTTGAAGTTGAAGTCGACGCCCTTGACCTTGCCGCCCTCCTCCACGAAGACCGGCAGGGTGTCGCGGGCCCACAGGTCGTCGACCGGGACGCTGAGCAGCTCGACGTCCGTGCCGCAGGCGTTGCGGGCGGAGGCCTCCTGGCCGGGACGGACGAGCAGGACCACCGGCTCGCGCCCGCCGATGGCGCGGGCGACCGCGGCGATGTCCTTGCGGACGCCCGCGAGCTCGTTGCCCCAGACGTTCTCGGAGGCCGGCCAGGCCATGAAGGTCCGCTCGTGCTTCTCCCACTCGCCGCCGAGCCGTCGCCCCCGCTCGGGGGCGGGGACGGGGGCGGGGGCAGCCGTGGCGCCGGGATCGGCGGCCGTGGCGGAGGCGGACGGGGCCGCCGGGTCGGCCGGATCGGTCAGCTCGTCGATGCCGGGCAGGCAGGCGCTCGCGCCGAGGGCGACCAGGCCGGCGCCGGCGAGGGAACGCAGCACCGTGCGGCGCGCGAGGGGGGAGTGGGACACGGTGGCCTCCGGTGGGGCTCGGGGTGGATCGGTCCGGCGCGAAGGCGAGGGGCTCCGGGGGAGCGGTGCGCACGGGCGCCGGGCGGGCGGCGGGCGGACTCGCCCGGCATCGCCTGGACTGAACTGTCGCACTGACTGAAAAATCAGTCAAGCTCAGGGCCGGCGGGCGCCACGGACCCCGGCCATCGGGGCGCGTAGGGCGGAGAGCGCTCAGCCCTTGCGGCGGTAGCGGTCCAGCGAGACGGTGACCGGCCCGTCCGCTCCGGCGGCCGACAGCACCCGGACGACGGCGAGGTCCCGTCCGTCGGCGGAGCGGACGCAGAAGGCGCCGCGCGGCCCGAGGGCGCTGAACGGCACCTGCCGGGACGGGCGGGTCGCGAGCCCCTGGAGGCAGTCGGGGACGCCCAGGCCGGCGTCCCGGCCGATGAAGGCACCGGCGCTCTCCGGGACGAGGAACTCGCCCTCGCCGCGGCCGACGTACCAGGTGGCGCTGTCGGCCGGGACCACGGTGCCGGTGGAGAGGTCGAACTCGTAGCCGGAGTCCGCCGAGGTCAGCTCGGCCCCGCGGGAGAGGGCGGCGTAGTCGGCGGCCGGCCCCGTGGCGGCGGCCGGCGGGGTGGTGGCCGCGGGGGTGGGGGCCGAAGCGCCGGGCGTCGCGGCGGTGGGCGTCGGCCGGGCGGGGGCGGAGGATCCGCCGGGCACCGGGGTACGGGGAGCGGCGGAGCCGGGCACCGGGGCCTCGGCGGCCTCCACGGCGTCCAGGTCGTCGATCAGGAAGAGCGTCGCCGCGGCGCCGACGGCCAGGGCGACGCCGGCGGTCAGCGCCGTCCGCCCCAGGGCGCGTCTGCGACGGCCCGTCCCCCGGTCGGCGGTCGGCACGGCGGGCACCTCGGGCACCCCGGGCACGGCGGGCGCCGGCGGCGCCTGGGGCGCGGGTGCCAGGGTGGTGGCCGCGAGGAGGGTGGGCGTGGCCGCCGCCTCCCCGGCCGGTACCCGCGGCAGCTCGGCGTGCCGGGTTATCTGGCTGGTCAGCGGGTGCGGCAGCCAGTCCTCGCCGAACCGCAGCCGCCCGCCGACGGCCGGGTGGTCGCGGGCGGCGGCGATCACCTCGGCGGTGGTGGGCCGGTCCTCGGGCCGCTTGGCGAGGCAGCCCAGCAGCAGCGCGTGCAGCGACTGCGGCACCCGCTGGAGGTCCGGCTCCTCGTGCACGGCCCGGTAGAGCGCCGCCGCGTCCGGTCCGTCCCCGAACGGCGGGGCGCCGCCCGCGACGTGCACGGCGAGGGCGCCGAGCGCGTACACGTCGGTGGCCGGGCCGGCGGGCAGGCCCATCGCCTGTTCGGGCGCCATGTAGGCGGGCGATCCGATGCGCAGCCCGGTGCCGGTGAGAGCGGTGGCGTCGGCGGCCCGGGCGATGCCGAAGTCGATCACCCGGGGGCCGTCGGCGGCGATCAGCACATTGCCCGGCTTGAGGTCGCGGTGCACCACGCCGGTGTCGTGGATCGCCTGCAGCGCCTCGGCGATGCCGGCCGTCAGCAGCAGCACGGTCCGCTCGGGGAGCGGGCCGAAGTGCCGCACCACCTGCTGGAGGGACGGGCCCGGTACGTAGGTGGTGGCCAGCCACGGGGTGGCGTCGTCCACCCCGGCGTCGACCACCTGTGCGGTGTACAGCCCGTGGATGCGCCGGGCGCTGGCCACCTCCTGGGCGAAGCGGGCCCGGAACTCGGGGTCCCCGGCCAGCTCGGGCCGCACGACCTTGAGCGCCACCGGGCGGCCGCCCGGGGTGTACGAGAGGTAGACCCGGCCCATGCCGCCCGCGCCGAGCCGGGCGTAGAGCAGATGGCCGCCGACCTCGCGCGGGTCGTCCTGGCTCAGCCCCTGGAAGACCGGCTGGAGGGGGAAGGGGGATCGGTCGGCGGACATGCGGGCTGCCTCTCTCGGCGGTCACGGAGTGGGGCGCGCGCGGGGGCGGTCGGCCCGGAGGCGCGGGCGTGCGGGTGCGCGGCCTCGCAGAGTTTAGAGGTTTTGTCAGGATCGGCCGAATCCGGTCCCCCGGCGGCCGGATCCGCCCCGCCCGGCCCCGCGGAGCGCGCCCGGTCAGGCGCGCTCCAGCTCCGCCGCGACCGCCTCGCGCAGCAGGCGCCGGGCGTGCTCGACCGGCAGGGAGTCGCTGAGCCAGCGCACGCTCAGGCCCTCGACGAGCGCGGTCAGCCGCTCGGCCGCCGCCGCGTGCGCCGGGGCGGTGCCGCCCGGGTCGGCCCGGGCGAGCAGTTCGGCGATGTCGTGCACCCAGGTGTGGGTGGCCCGTGCGAGGTCCTCGCGCAGCTCCGGCTCGAACACCGCCGTCGCTCTCAACTCGCCCCAGGCGGTGCTGTTCTCCCGTACCTCCGCGGTGTCCTGGAGCTCCAGCAGCAGGACCTGTTCCAGGTCGGCGCGGGGGTCCTCGGTCCGGGGCGCGGACGCTTCCTCGGCGGTGTAGCGGTCGGCGCGGTCGCTGATGTGGTCCAGGGTCCGGCGCAGCAGGCCGGCCCGGTCGGTGAAGTGGTAGTAGATCAGCGAGGTGGACACTCCGGCCTCGGCCGCCAGCTCGCCCACGCGCAGTCCGCGCACCCCGCGGCGGGCGATCGCGCGGGTGGCGGCCTTGAGTATCTCTGTCCGACGGTCCGACATGGGCGTCCACCCTAGAGCTTCTCCGGTGGCCGGGGCCACTGTCCTGATGATCGTTTCAGTATCGCTTCCCGATCTGCTGCCCAAGTATTGACTGAATTTTCAGTTCGATGGAGGATGCGGGACAACTTCGGCCCGCGCACCGATCGCGCCGGGCCGGCCGGCCCCCAACGGAAGAGGTTTCCCGTGACGTACCGCATGCCCGCCGAGTGGACCGAGCACGAGGGCTGCCTGATGGCCTGGCCCGTGCGGCCGGACCTGTGGGGCGACACGCTCGACGAGGTCAAGCAGGAGTACGCGGCCGTCGCCCGCGCCGTCGCGGCGTTCGAGCCGGTCACCATGGTGGCGCCGCCCGGCCACGGCGAGGAGGCGCGCGCCCACTGCGGCGCCGCCGTCACCGTCGTCGAGCTCCCCCTCGACGACTCCTGGTTCCGCGACTCCGCGCCGATCTTCGTCCTGGACGCGGACGGCCGCCGCGCCGGCGTCGACTTCCGGTTCAACGCCTGGGGCCGCAAGCACCACCCCTGGGGCGCCGACGACCGGATCGGCGGCCTGCTGCTGGAGCACCTCGGCACCCCGGCGATCCGCTCCGAGATGATCCTCGAAGGCGGCGCGATCACCGTCGACGGCGAGGGCACCCTGATCACCACCGAGCAGTGCCTGCTGCACCCCAACCGCAACCCCGGGATGACCCGCGAGGAGATCGAGGCCGAGCTGAAGGCGCGCCTCGGCGTCACCAAGGTGATCTGGCTGCCCTACGGCGGCGCACTGGACAGCGAGACCGACGGGCACGTGGACGGCGTCTGCGCCTTCGTCGCGCCCGGCCGGGTCGTGGTGCAGCTCCCGGCCGATCCGGAGCACCCCGACTACCTGCGGATGCGGGCCAACCGGGCCGTGCTGGAGCACTCCACCGACGCGCACGGCCGGCCCTTCGAGATCGTCGACCTGCCGCAGTCGGCCTTCGTCGAGGTCGACGGCCACCGGGTGGAGGTCGGCTACCTGAACTTCTACCTCGCCAACGGCGGCGTCGTCGTCCCGGTCGCCGATCACCCCGAGGACGCCGGGGCGCTGGCCGTGCTGGCCGCCGCCCTCCCGGACCGCAAGGTCGTCGGCGTGCGCGCCCGGGTGATCGCCCACGGTGGCGGCGGCATCCACTGCATCACCCAGCAGCTCCCCGCCGCCGGCGCCTGAGCCCTCGCCGGCGAACGGAGAACACCCTCATGACTCCCCCCGCACCCGCGAGACGCCGCCCGCCGCGGCGCTGTCGCGCCCTGACCGCCGCCCTGCTCGCGTCGGCGGCCCTGGTGGCGTCCTGCGCCGGCCCGCCGCGCACCGACGCCGACCGCCCCCCGGTCCGGCTGTCCGTCGACACCCCGCCCGCGAAGGGCGAACTCGACTCCTTCAGCTGGGCCTCGTACGCCGAACCGCCCACCCTCGACTACCTCCAGGCCTTCGACTACCCGCAGAACACGGTGCTCGCCAACGTCTGCGAGAGCCTGATGCGCTGGACCCCCGGGCTCACCGTGGCCCCCGGTCTGGCCGAGCGGGCCACCAACCCCGACCCCCTCACCTGGGTCTACGACCTGCGCCCCGGCGTGCACTTCCACGACGGCTCGGTGATGACCGCCGAGGACGTCGTCTACAGCCTCGGCCGGCAGATGAACCCGGACAACGCGGCGGCCTGGGCCCAGGTGTTCCAGAACGTCGAGTCCGTCACCGGCACCGGCCCGCTCCAGGTCACCGTCAGGCTCAAGCAGCCCGACTCCCAGTTCCCGCAGTACATGGCCACCGCCGCCGGCACCGTCGCCGCCAAGGCCGGGGTCCAGGCCGAGGGCCGCGACTACGGCACCGGCGGCGGCCTGCACTGCACGGGCCCCTTCACCCTCGCTGCCTGGGCCAAGGGCCAGTCGATCGAACTCCGGCGCTTCGACGACTACTGGGGCAGCAGGGCCAAGGCCAAGAAGGTCGTCCTCCGCTTCCTCACCGACCCGTCCGCCCGCACCAACGCCCTGCTCACCGGCGACGTCGACGGCGGCTACCTGATCCCGACCGAGAGCTACGACCGGCTGCGGGCCGGCGGCTCCGGCACCCTGTACTTCGGCGAGGGCCTGAGCACCGTCAACCTCAACGTCACCAGCATGGACGGGCCGCTCGGCGACCTGCGGGTGCGCCGGGCGCTCTCGCTGGCCCTCGACCGCTCCGGCTTCGTCCGCACCGGCCTCGCCGGAGCCGGCACCGTCACCGGATCGCTCACCACCGGGGCCGCCTGGGCCGGCGCCCCCGAGTCCGTCCGGACGACGGCCTTCGCGCACCTCACCCCCACCACCCAGGACATCGACCGGGCCAAGTCCCTGGTCAAGGAGGCCGGCGCCGAGGGGGCCAGGATCACCGTCGCCACCAGCAGCATCGGCCAGGACGTCTCGCTGCTCGCCACCGCCGTGCAGGCCGCCGGCGCGCGGATCGGTCTGGACGTGCGGCTGCGCACGATCGCCCCGAACGCCTTCACCGCGCTGTTCACCGACCCCCAGGCCCGGGTCGGCCTGGACGCGTTCCCCGAGACCTACTACGACTCCATCACCGACCCGCTCGACCTGCTGGTCAACTTCAGGACCGGCGCCTACCAGAACTTCGCCGGCTTCAGCGACCAGCGCTACGACGACCTCGTCGACCGGGCCACCGCCGCCTACGACCCGGCCGAGCGCGGCGCGATCGAGGCCGAGCTCCAGCGGACCGCCTCCGAACAGCTGCTCTGGATCCCGGTCGCCGAGTGGCCCACCACCGTGTTCCTCAACAAGCGCATCACCGGCGCCCCCACCACCATCGCCTACCTCTACTACCCGTGGGCCGCCGACGTGGGGGCCGCCCAGTGAGCTTCCTGCGCTTCGCCGCCCGCCGGCTGGCCGGGATGGCCGCCACCCTGCTCGCCGCGTCCTTCGTGGTCTTCGGCGCGATGTACCTGGCGCCCGGCAGCCCGGCGAGCTTCCTGCTCTCCGGCCGCTCGGCCTCACCGGCCGCCCTCCGGGCGATCAACGAGCAGTACCACCTCGACGACCCCTTCCTGCTGCGCTACCTGCGCTGGCTCGGCCAGGTGCTCCAGGGCGACTTCGGACGCTCCCTCACCTACCGGACCGACGTCTCCACGCTGCTCGCCGACCGGCTGCCCGCCACCCTGACGCTGGTCGCGATGGCCCTGCTCGTGGTCGTCGTCATCGGCCTCGCGCTCGGCTGGATCGGCGCGGTGCGCGGCGGCGCCACCGACTCGGCGATCCTGCTCTCCACCACGCTCGCCGTCGGCACCCCCTCCTTCGTCGCGGCGGTCCTGCTGCAGGGCCTGTTCGCGGTCCAGCTGGGCTGGTTCCCCACCGGCGGCACCGGCGAGGGCTTCGGCGACCTGCTGTGGCACCTCACCCTGCCCGCGATCGCCCTCGCCCTGTACCTGATCGGCATGCTCGCCCGGGTCACCCGCTCGGCGATGCTGGACGCGATGGAGGGAGAGCACGTCACCGTCGCCCGCAGCCGCGGCGTGCCCGAACGCGAGGTGATCCGCCGCCATGTGTTCCGCAATTCGCTGGGCACCGTGCTGACCACCGGTGGACTGATCGTCTCCACCCTGCTGGTCTGCACGATCCTGGTGGAGTCCGCGTTCAGCGTCGGCGGAATCGGCCAGCTCCTCGAACTGGCCACCACCACCAAGGACTTCCCGACCGTCCAGGCCATCTCGCTGATCATCGTCGCCCTGTTCATGACCGTGAACCTGGTGGTCGACCTGCTGCAACCGCTGGTCGACCCCCGGGTCACCCTCGGAACGCGGAGGGCCGGGGCATGAGCGCCGTCCTCACCCGCAGGCCCGGCCTCGCCCGGCTCAGGGCCACCCGCGCGCCCCTCCACCTGGCCTGCCTCGGCATCGTCGCCCTGGTGGTGCTCGCCGCGCTGCTCGCCCCCTGGCTCGTACCGGACGACCCGAACGCCGCCGACCTCGGCGGCGCCCTGGCCGGCCCCTCGCCCGAGCACCCGCTCGGCCTCGACGCCGCCGGCCGCGACACCCTCGCCCGGCTGCTGCTCGGCGCCCGCACCTCCCTGCTCGGACCGCTCGGCGTGGTCGTCTTCTCCACCGTCGCGGGCGTCCTCGTGGGCCTCGCCGCCGGCTGGCGCGGCGGCCGGCTCGACGCCCTCCTCTCCCGGGGCACCGAACTGGTCTTCGCCTTCCCCGGCATGCTGCTCGCCATCCTGATCGTCTCCGTCTACGGGGAGGGCCTGCTCGCCCCCGTCACCGCCCTCGCGATCGCCTACCTTCCGTACGTCTCCCGGCTCACCCGCTCGCTGGTCGTCGCCGAAAGCGCCCGGCCGTACGTCGCCGCCCACCGCGTCCAGGGCCACTCCGGCGCGCAGATCTGCCTGCGGCACGTCCTGCCGAACATCGCCCCGACCGTCCTCGCCCAGTCCACCATCAACTTCGGATACGCCCTCATGGACCTCGCCGGCCTGTCCTTCCTCGGCCTCGGCGTCCCCGCGCTCACCCCCGACTGGGGACGCATGGTCTTCGACGGCCAGACCGCGATCCAGCACGGCTACCCGCTCTCCGCGATCCTGCCCTGCGTCCTGGTCGTGCTCACCGTCGTCGCCTTCAACGTCGTCGGCGAGCGCTGGGCCGACCGCGTCGCCCGGAGGACGCCATGACACCGGAGGAGCCCGTGAACGCCCTCGACATCCGGGGCCTGCGGCTGCGCCTGCCCGGCACCGCCCGCCCCGTCCTGGACGGCGTCGACCTCACGGTCGCCCCCGGCGAGACCGTCGCCCTGGTCGGCGAGTCCGGCTCCGGCAAGAGCCTCACCTCCCGCAGCGCCCTCGGCCTGCTGCCGCCCGGCGCCACCGCCGGGGGCAGCGTCCTGGTCGACGGCGAGGACGTCCTCGCCATGGGTCCCGACCGGCTGCGCGCCCTGCGCACCGGCCGGGCCGCGATGATCTTCCAGGACCCCCGCGCCGCCATCAACCCGCTGCGCCGCATCGGCGACTTCCTCACCGAGGGGGTCCGGCTCGGCGGCCGGACGGGCACGGCCGAGGCCGAGCGGCGCGCGGCCGAACTGCTGGACGCCGTCGGCCTCGGCCCGGAGCTGCTGCGCCGCCACCCCGGGCAGCTGTCCGGCGGCATGCTGCAACGCGTCATGATCGCCGCCGCGCTGATGGGCGACCCGGTCCTGCTGCTCGCCGACGAGCCCACCACCGCGCTCGACGTCACCAGCCAGGCCGAGGTCGTCGCGCTGCTCGGCCGGCTGCGCGAACGCTTCGGCACCGGGCTGCTGTTCGTCACCCACGACCTGGGCCTCGCCGCCGCGATCAGCGACCGCGTCCACGTCATGTACGCCGGGCGGATCGTCGAGAGCGGCCCCGCCGGGGCGCTGTTCGAGCACCCCCGCCACCCCTACACCGCGGCGCTGCTGGCCGCCACCCCCGCCCTGGACGCCCGGCCCGGCCGGCTCGCCGCGATCGAGGGTCAACCCCCGGACCTTCGGGAGGAGTTGACCGGCTGCGCGTTCGCCGCCCGCTGCTCGTTCGCGACCGATCTGTGCCGCGCGGAGAGCCCGGCGGCGCACCCGGTCGCCTGCCACCACCCGCTCGAAGGGAGCCGTACCGATGGCTGAGGCCGTACTGGAGGTCACCGGGCTGTGCCGCACCTTCGGCACCGTCCGGGCGGTGGACGACGTCTCCTTCACCCTCGCGGCCGGCGGATCGCTCGGCATCGTCGGCGAGTCGGGATCAGGCAAGACCACCACCGCCCGGATCGTCGTCGGCCTCGAACAGGCCGACACGGGAAGGGTCCTGGTCCGCGGGCGGGAGCGCGGCGGGCGGGCCCGGGGGAGGGGCGAACGCCTCGCCCGTGCCCGCGAGGTGCAGATGGTCTTCCAGGACCCGTACCTCTCGCTGGACCCGCGCACCAGCGTGGCGGCCGCGCTCCGGGAGACTTTGCGGCTGCACGCCCCCGGTACCGACCACGCGGCCCGGATCCGGGAACTCCTCGACCAGGTCGGCCTCGGCGGCAGGGCGGCCGAGGCGCTGCCCCGGCAGCTCTCCGGCGGCCAGCGCCAGCGCGTCGCCATCGCCCGGGCGCTCGCCGTCGAGCCGGCCGTGCTGGTGCTGGACGAGGCGGTGGCCGCGCTGGACGTGTCCGTACAGGCGCAGGTCCTCAACCTGCTCGCCGAGATCCGCGAACGGACCGGCGTCGGCTACCTGTTCATCACCCACGACCTCGGCGTTGTCCGCTGCGTCACCGACGACGTCGTCGTCATGCGGCACGGGCGGATCGTCGAGGCCGGTCCCACCGGGGAGGTGCTGGACGCCCCGCGGCACCCCTACACCCGGCTGTTGCTGGAGTCCGTCCCCCGGCCCGGCTGGGATCCCGAGCGGATCGCCGCCGCGCGCCGCGCCCTGTGAGGCCGCCCCCTGCCGGGGACGGCCGGGCCGTGGATTCCCCCCGAACGGCTGATGCGTGCCGCGCCGGGTCCCGCCCCGGTCGTCAGTAGCCTGCGGGAACCCCGCCCCACCGACCGGAACGAGGCTCCATGGCTCATCCACGGCCCTCCCGTCGCTCGTTGCTCCAGTCCGGGGCGGCGCTCGCCGCGCTGGCCCTGGCCGGCGGCTGCTCCTCCGACAGCGGCGAGGAGCAGCCGTCCGGTCCGGCCGCTATGGTGGCCACCACCCCGGCCGCCACGACGGACACCGGATCGGCGGCCCGGCGCGCCATGCCGGCCGAGTCCGCCCCGCACACCCGCACCTTCATGGCCTGGCCGGCCCTGGAGGAGGTGTGGGGAGACCAACTGCCAGGCGTCCGGCAGGACATCGCGGGCCTGGCCCGGGCCGTGGCCCGGTTCGAGCCGGTGGTGCTGCTGGCCCGCCCCGACCAGGCCGAGCAGGCCCGCCGGGCCTGCGGGTCCTCGGTGGAGGTGCTGGACCTGATGGTCGACGACCTGTGGGCCCGGGACACCGGGCCGACCTTCGTCACCGGCCCGCAGGGACTCGCCGGGGTCGACCTCGACTTCAACGGCTGGGGCGGCAAGCAGACCCACGCCAACGACGGCCAGGTCGCCCGCGGCCTCCTGGCCCACTACGGCATCACCCGTGTCCAGGCGCCGATCACCGGCGAGGGCGGCGGCATCGAGGTGGACGGGGAGGGCACGCTGATGGCCACCGAGAGCTCCTGGGTGAACGACAACCGCAACCCCGGCGTGTCCCGCGACCGGATCGAGGCGGCCTTCAAGGAACTGTTCGGCGTCGAGAAGGTGATCTGGTTCCAGGGCGTCGCCGGGCAGGACATCACCGACTGCCACGTCGACGCCCTCGCCCGCTTCGCCGAGCCCGGCACCGTCCTGCTGCACCGCCCCGCCGCCGACACCCCGCCGGACGTCTGGACCACGGCCTCGGCGCAGGCGCGCCAGGTGCTGCAGTCCGCGACCGACGCCAAGGGGCGCCCGCTGCGGGTGGTCGACCTGCCGGAGCCGGACTTCGAGCTGATCCAGGGCGGGGGCAAGGACTTCCTCGCCACCTACGTCAACTACTACGTCTGCAACGGCGGCGTGATCGTCCCGCGCTTCGGGGACCGGGCCGCGGACGACCGGGCGGCCGGGGTCATCGGCGACCTGCACCCCGGGCGCACGGTCACCCGGGTCGACATCAACCACATCGCGGCGGGCGGCGGCGGCATCCACTGCGCCACCCAGCAGCAGCCCGTCGCGCCCGGCGCCGGTCCGTCGTGAGCGCGCCCGGTCCGCTCACACCGTCGAGGACAGGGCGTCCAGCAGGGTCCGCAGCACCAGTCGGGCGTCCACCGCCGCGTCCAGCGAGCCGATGGCGGCGAGTCCGTCCACGGCCGCGGCGAAGGCCTCGCCGAGCGGGACCGGGTCGGCGGCGCTGCCGCGCTCGTCGACCAGGCACCGGAACAGGCGGACGAAGGAGGACCGCCAGCGCGCGTACTCGGCCTCCAGGCTCGCGTGCACGCGTTCGTCGTCGAGGGCGAGCCAGTGCAGGGCGGCGTGCAGGCGCGCCAGGTCGGGGCTCTCCGGCCGGGTGAGCAGGGCCAGCACCCGCTCGGACCGTTCGGCGTGCCCGCCGGGGCCGGCCACCGCCTCCTCCAGCGGGGTGATCCACTCCGGGCGGATGTCCGCCACGACGGCCACGATCAGGTCGGTGCGGTCGGCGAAGTGGTAGTGGCACATCCCGTGCGACACCCCGGACAGCGCGGCGACGTTGCGGGTGGTGAACCGGCCGGCGTCGCCGCCCGCGAGCAGGGTGCGGGCCGCCGCGATCAGCCGGGCCCGGGTCTGCTCGCCCTTGGCGGACGCGCGCGCCCGGCCGGTGCCGCGCGGTCCGGAGGCCGTAGCCGGAACTGTGCCTGTCGCCCGAGTCGCCATGGGCGCCACTGTAACGACCGGGGGAGTGCGGCAGGGGCGGTTCGGGGCCGATCTCCGTCCGAAGTATTGACCGAGCGCTTGGTCAGTTCTAGCTTTTCGGTCAACTGCTCGACGAGCACAGCACTTTGAGAGGGAGGCAGTGATGGACGAACGCTTCGAACCCGGGAAGCCGTTGGACCGGAACCTCGGCCGCCGCCGGTTCCTGGCGGCCACCGGGCTCGCCGTCGCCGGAGCCGCGCTGGCCGGCGCGGCCGGCGGCCCGGCGCAGGCGGCCGCGCGCCGGACCGCCGCCGCTCAGGCCGCCGCCGGCTTCCGGGTGCCGCTGGACACCGCCCGGCACACCCGGACCTGGATGGCCTGGCCGGACAGCAGCACCATCTGGCGCGGCCGGCTCGCCGCGGTCCAGGCGAACATCGCCCTGATCGCGAAGACCGTCGCCAAGTACGAGCCAGTGACCGTGTGCGCCAACCCGGCGAGCGTCGCCAAGGCCCGGTCGATGTGCGGCTCGGCCGTCACCGTCATCGGGGACATCCCGGTCGACGACTGCTGGATGCGCGACACCGGCCCGGTCTTCCGCACCGACGGCGCGGGCGGCCTCGACACGATCGGCCTCAACTTCAACGGCTGGGGCAACCACCAGAACCCGCACGGCAACGACGCCCTGGTCGCCCGGCGCCTCGCCGCCCACCTGGGCCTGCCGTTCACCGCCGCAGGCCTGGTCGCCGAGGGCGGCGGCGTGGAGACCGACGCCGCCGGCACGCTGATGGCCACCCGCAGCAGCGTCCTCAACGCCAACCGCAACCCCGGGATGTCCCAGGCGCAGGCCGAGGCCGCGCTGTGCGCCGCGTTCGGCGCGTCCAAGGTGATCTGGTTCCCTGGCATCGCGGGCCAGGACATCACCGACGACCACGTGGACGCCACCTCCCGCTTCACCGGCGGCGGGGCGGCCGTCGTCCAGAGGCCCGTGGCGAGTGACACCGACGTGTGGGCCGAGGACCAGCGCCAGCAGTACCGGGCCCTGACCGCGGCCACCGGTGCCCAGGGCACGCCGTTCGCGGTCAGCCAGATCCAGGGCCCCGACTACAACCTGATCCGCTCCACCGACCCGAACTTCGTCGGCTCCTACGCCAACTACTACCTGTGCAACGGCGCGGTGATCTCCGCGCAGTTCGGTGACACCAGGGCCGACGGCGCCGCCAGGGCCACCCTCGCCCGGCTGTTTCCCGGCCGCACCGTCGAGCAACTGAACATCGACGCCCTCGCGGCGGGCGGCGGCGGCATCCACTGCGTCACCCAGCAGCAGCCCGAGGCCTGAGGCCGTGGGGCCGGTCCCGGCGCGCACCCGGGCCGGCCCCGTCGGCTACGGCAGCGGCTCGTGCATGGTCGAGCAGTGGATGCCGCCGCCGCCGGCCATCAGGCGGTCGACGTCGAGCTGCACCACCTCGCGGCCGGGGAAGGCGGCGGCGAGCGCCTCCCTGGCGGCGGCGTCCTTGCGGGCGTCGCCGAACTGGGTGGTGATGACACCGCCGTTGACGAGGTGGAAGTTGAGGTAGGAGTCGACGAACTTCGAGCTGCGGGAGCGCACGGTGTCCGGGCCGTGCACGGGGACGACCTGGAGGCGGCGGCCCCGGGCGTCGGTGGCGGCGGACAGCAGGGCGAACTGCTCGCGGGCGTCCCGGGCCCAGGCGTCGTTCCGGTCGGCGGGCGGCAGCTGGACCATCACCACGCCGGGGCGCACGAAGCGGCTGGTGACGTCGACGTGGTCGTCGGTGATGTCCTGGCCCTTGATGCCCGGTAGCCAGATCATGGTGTCCGCGCCGTAGGCCTCCAGGACGGCGTCCTCGATCTCGTCCCGGCTCATCCCGCGGTTGCGGTTCTTGTTGACCAGGCTGCTCTCGGTGGCCATCACGGTGCCGTCGCCGTCGGTCTCGATCGCGCCGCCCTCGCCGACGAAGTCCGCGTAGGAGTGGCGCAGCCCCCGGCGGGCGGCGAGCCGCTCGGCGACCCGGGCGTCGTCGTGGTGGACCTGCTTGTTGCCCCAGCCGTTGAAGTTGAGGACCACGGCGTCCAGGCCGCCGTAGCCGTCGCGGCGGAACACCGGGGCGATGTCGCGCATCCACAGGTCGTCGGTGGGGATCGCGGTGATCACCTCGACGCCGGAGCCGCACATCGACCGGGCCTTTCCCGCCGTCCAGTCGTCGGGGGCGCACATCACCACCGGCTCGAACTCGGCGATCGTCCGGGCGATCAGCGCGATGTCCTGCTGGACCCCGCCCAGCCGCAGCCCCCACACGCCGCGCCGGGACGGCCAGGACATCCAGGTCCGCGCGTGCGGGACGTCGTCCGCCGGCACCCAGGGGAAGGGCTCGGTGGACCGGTCGTCGCGGTAGTGGCTCATGAGGGTCTCCAGATCGTGCGGCGGTGCTGCTCCAGCGTCGCACTGACTGAAAAGTCAGTCAAACCGACGGGCCGCGGTACCCCGGCGCATTGGTGAGCGGGGAGGTACGCGGTGCGACGGCCCGGCGGTCGGTCCCCTCAGGGCCCGAGCCGGGCCACCTCGGTGTCGATCGCGTCGGTCATCAGTGTCCGGGCGTGCGCCAGCGGCAGGCTGCCGCTCAGCCAGCGGGTGCTCAGCCCCTCCAGCAGCGCGGTCAACCGCTCCGCCGCACCCGCCAGCGCGACCGCCGAGGACATCGGCTGCACCGCGCCGAGCAGCTCGGCGATCTCCTGCACCCAGATCCGGGTGGCCCGCGCCAGGTCCTCGCGCAGGGTCTCGTCGAAGACCGCGCTCGCCCGCAGCTCGCCCCAGGCGGTGCTGTTCTCCCGCACCTCGACGGTGTCCTGGAGTTCCAGCAGCAGAGTCTGCTCCAGCTCCTCGCGGGCCGTCAGCGGTGGCGCGTCCGCGGTGCGTTCGGTGGTGTACCGCTCCGCGCGGTCGTTGATGAACTCCAGCGTCTGCTTGAGGATCCCCGTACGGTCCTTGAAGTGGTAGTAGATCAGCGCCGTGGACACCCCCGCCTCGGCGGCGAGCTCCTCCACCCGCAGCCCGCGCACCCCGCGGCGCGCGATCACCCGCGCCGCTGCTTCCAAGATCGACGTTTTACGACTGGCCATGATCCGCCACCCTACCCCGGGGCACGGGCCGTGTTCGGTCCGTCTGCTGAAGGTCCCGTCAGCCGGCGGCCCTCAGGCGACGGCCGCCGGGTGCCAGTCGGCCGGGCCGGTCGGGGGGAGGTGGCGCGGGAGGCCGTCGGTCCAGCGTTTGGTGCCGTCGGGCAGGACGGCCAGGGCCTCGACCCCGGGCTGCCGGGAGACCCAGGCGAGGGCGCGGTCCGGGCCCATGGCGAAGGCGGCGGTGGTCCAGGCGTCGAGGCGGGCGATGCCGGTGCCCGGGGCCCCGACCAGGGTCAGCGAGGTCAGCCCGGTCGCCGGCCGGCCGGTGTGCGGGTCCACGATGTGCGGGCCGCGTTCGGCGGTGCCGGAGGTGGCCACGGCGAGGTCGCTGCCGCCCAGGACGGCGGCGAGCAGCCCGGGCTGCCACGAGTGGGCCACCCCGACACGCCACGGGCCGCCCGCCGTCTGCACGTCCCCGCCGCCGCTGACGCAGAACCGCCGCGCGCCGTCGCGGCGCAGCATCCGGGCCGCCTCCTCGACCGCCCAGCCCTTCACCCAGCCGCTGGGGTCGAGCCGGCCGCCCGGCCGGTGGGTGAAGTAGCCGTCGGTCCGCTCGGCGGCCTCCCGGCAGGCGTCCAGCACCTCGTGGACCTCCGGGGCGCAGGCGTCGAGGCCGAGTTCACCGCGGTCGAGGCGGCTGATCTCGCTGTCCGCCCGGTAGGTGGAGAACCGCGCGTCGATGCGGTGCAGCCGCTCGGCGATCCGCCGCAGCGTCGCCGGGGTGCCCGGGCCGGGATCGCGGACGACGAAGGAGAAGACGGTGCCCATCACGGGTTCGGCGTGGCGCAGCACGGGGCGGTTCACCGCCCGGCCCGGTCGAGCGCGCTCTGCAGCGAGCGGATGTAGCCCTGACTGGTGTACGTCGCGCCGCTGACCACGTCGATCGCGGCGCTCTGGGCGGCGGTCGCCTCCCGGTTGAGCAGGGGCAGCGCCGAGCCGTTGATCTCCCGGTCCCGGCGGTTGTCCGTCGGGTACTCGACCACCTCGACGCCGGTGATCCGGCTGCCGGAGAGGGTGACGCGGACCTGGACCGGCCCGTAGCGGGTGTTCACCGCGTCGCCGGTGACGCTTCGGGTGCCGCCGCCGGTCGTGGCGGTGGCTTCCGGGGACGGCACGGCGGTGCCCGACGGGCCCGTGGCGGCCCGGGGGGCCTCGCTCCCGCCCGAGCCGATGACCGCGGGACCGACGGTCCGCAGTGAGTCGAGGGACAGCAGCAGGACGATTCCGGCCGCGCTGGCGGCGCTGCCGACGACGGCTCGGCGCATGACGGTGACTCCTCGGGGTTCGCTTCGGGCACGTGGGCTGGCTGCCGGGGCGTGAACTCGACGATCGGGACATGGACGTGGGGGCCGGTACGTGGACGCGGGCTCAGAACGTGAACGACTCGCGATGGATGCGCCCCCGCCGCACACCGGCGGCCCGCAGCGAACGGACCGCCTCCGCTGTCATCGCCTCCGGCCCGCACAGATAGACCTCGTGGTCGGCGAGGTCGGGGACCAGCCGGGCCAGCGCGGTCCCGAGGTCGCCCACCTGCGCCCGCGACCCGGTCAGCTCGTGGACCCGGGCGCCGCGCCGGCGGGCCACATCCGCGAACTCCGCCCGGAAGAGCAGGTCCTCCGGCCGCCCGGCCCGCTGCACCAGGGTGAGCTCGCCGGGCATCGTCTCGAACAGGGCCCGCAGCGGGGTGATCCCCACGCCCGCCCCGAGCAGCAGCACCCGGCGCCGGCGCAGGCCGCGCGCCGTGAACGCCCCGTACGGTCCCTCGGCGCGCACCCGGGTGCCGGGGCGCAGCGCGGCCACCGCCGCACTGTGGTCGCCGAGGCCCTTGACGGTGAAGCGCAGGAAGTGCGGGTGCGGTGCGGCGGACAGCGAGTAGGGGTTGGCGGCCCAGCGCAGGCCGGGTGCGTCGAACTGCAGCCGGAAGAACTGGCCTGCCTCGGCCCGCAGTTCTTCCAGCCGCCGGCCGCTCAGGTAGAGCGACACGACGCCGGGGCCCTCGGGGCGGACCTCGGCCACCGTCAGCCGGTGGCGGCGGTCGCGCAGCCACGGCCGGACCAGCCGGTACCAGCCGAGCAGGCCCGCGGTGGCCAGGTACAGGGCGCACCAGGCGGCCGTGGCGAGGCCGCCGCCGAGGTCGGCGCCGGTGGCCAGCTGGTGGCCGAAGGCCAGGGCCACGGCCAGGTAGGTCGCCAGGTGGAGGTAGTACCAGGTCTCGTAGGACAGCCGGCGCCGGGCGGCCCGGGCGGACACCGCGCCGGTGCCCAGCATCAGCAGGGTGGCCGCGGTGGCCTTGAGCATCTCCGGGAAGTGGAGGACGATCTCCACCCCCTCGCCGATCAGCCCCCTGCCGTCGGTCAGGGCGTACCCCCAGACGACGGTCAGCACGTGCGCGCTCACCAGGGCCACCAGCCACCGGCCGCCGCGGGCGTGCCAGCGGGTCAGCCGGTCGGCGCCGATCCCGCGCTCCAGCGGCGGCAGCCGGGCGACCAGGAGCAGCAGAACGGGGGCCGCGTACCCGGCGAGCAGCCCGCTGACCCGGCCCGCGGCGGTGGCCCAGCCGGCCACACCGGTGACCGCGGTGGTGCCCGTCCACCACAGGGCGACGGCACCGGCCGCGCCCGCGGCGAGCAGCCCCAGGACAGCTGCCGGTGCGGCGGCGCGCGGACGGCGCGGTGCGGCCCGGTGGCCCGGGCGCGGACGGCGCGGGCGCGGTGGGGCGATGGTGGCCATGCGGATCTCCTCACTGCCGGCGGCGCGGGGCCGCCGGGGTGATCACGATGGCACCGTTGGCTCTCAGCCGGCTCTGAACCGGCGCGCGTTCCCCCCGCTTCGCAGGGCATCGCCGCAGCTCACAGGGGGTTTCCCGGATCCTGGGGCCGTCGCGCTCTCATGGCTTTCTCACCGGGCCGTGGCCACAATGAGCGGCGAGCACGGCAGAACAGCGGGAACCGAGGGAGCAGCATGGACGACACCGCCGATCCGCGCGCCTGGCGGATCCTCGTGGTGGACGACGAACCCGATCTGGTCGAGGTCGTCTGCGGCGCGGTCCGCTACGAGGGCTGGCGGGCCCGCGGCGAGGGCACCGGCCTGGCGGCCGTCCGGGCCGCGGCGTCCTGGCGGCCGCACGCCATCGTGCTCGACATGATGCTCCCCGACCTCGACGGCCTGGAGGTGCTGCGCCGCGTCCACCGGGAGCAGCCCGAGGTCCGGGTGCTCTTCCTCACCGCCCGGGACACCGTGGAGGACCGCATCGCCGGCATCGCCGCGGGCGGCGACGACTACGTGACGAAGCCGTTCAGCCTGGCCGAGGTCGTCGTCCGGCTGCGCGGGCTGCTGCGCCGGGCGACCCCGGCGGGGCTGGCGCACCCGCCGCCGGAGCACGCGCTGGTGCTCGGCGACCTCGTCCTCGACGAGCGGGCGCGCGAGGTCAGCAGGGGCGGCGACACCATCGAGCTGAGCCCCACCGAGTACGCCCTGCTGGCCCATCTGATGCACCACCCGCGGCAGGTGCTGAGCAAGGCGCAGATCCTGGACGCCGTCTGGTCCTACGACTTCGGCGGACAGGCCCACGTGGTGGAGCTGTACATCAGCTACCTGCGCAAGAAGCTGGACGTCGGCCGGCCACCGATGATCCACACGGTGCGCGGGGCCGGCTACCTGATCAAGGCGGCCGCGTGAGCGCCGTGCCGCGCGGCCGGGCCGCCCGGCTGGTCCCGCGGACCCTGCGCGCCCGGCTGATCGCCGGACTGCTGGTGCTCCTGGTGGTGACCTGCGCCGCCGTCGGACTGGCCACCACCGCGGCGCTGCGCCACTTCCTGGTGGACCGGCTGGACCAGCAGCTCGCCGACACCGGCGGACGCTACGCGGCCAGCCTGGAGCACGCCGGACGGGACGGCGACACCAGGGCCCAGGCGCCCGGCACCTTCGGCGCCCGCCTGGTGGACGGCCGGGTCACCGCGGCCGGCGTCGTCGACGGCGACGCCGACGACGCGGACGAGCCCAACGCGGACGACCGGCTGGCCCTGCCGCCGGCCGAGCAGCACGCGCTGGCCGCGCTCGTGCCCGGCGGCCCGGCCCGCACCGTCGACCTGGGTGGCACGGCGGGGGACTACCGGGTGCGGGCCACGGCCGGCCGGGACGGCGACGTGCTGGTCGCCGGGCTGCCGCTGCGCCCGGTGGAGGACACCGTCGACCGGCTGGTGACGCTGGAGCTCACGGTGTTCGCGCTGGCCGCCGCCGGGGCGGGCGTGGTGGGGGCGCTCTGGGTCCGCTGGGCGCTGCGCCCGCTGGACCGGGTGGTGCGGACCGCCGAGCGGGTCGGCGCGCTGCCGCTCGCCAGCGGCGCCGTGACCCTCGCCGAGCGGGTCCCGGACGAGGACCCGCGCACCGAGGTCGGCCGGGTCGGCATCGCCCTCAACCGGATGCTCGACCACCTGGGCGCCGCCCTCGCCCGGCGGCACGCGGTCGAGGAGCGGCTGCGGGCGTTCGCCGCCGACGCCAGCCACGAGCTGCGCACCCCCGTGGCCGCCGTCCGCGGGCACGCCGACCTGGCCCTGCGCCACCCCGGCGAGGTGCCCGAGCCCGTCCGCCACTCGCTGGAGCGGATCAGCGCGGCGGCGCACCGGACCGGGACGATCGTCGAGGACCTGCTGCTGCTCGCCCGACTGGACGCCGGCCGGCCACTGGCCGAGGAGGAGGCCGACCTGACGCTGATCGCCCTGGACGCGCTCGCGGACGCCCGGGCCGCCGGGCCGGAGCACGACTGGCGCCTCGTCCTGCCCGAGGAGCCCGTGCTGGTGCGCGGGGACGCGTACCGGCTGACCCAGGTGGTGGCCAACCTGCTGGCGAACGCCCACACCCACACCCCGCCCGGCAGCGAGGTCGAGCTCAGCCTGACGCGGTCGGCCGGGCAGGTCCGGCTGGCCGTCGCGGACAACGGCCCCGGGATCGCGCCCGAGCTGATCGACCGGGTCTTCGAGCGCTTCGTCCGCGGCGACCGGGCCCGCTCGCGTGCGACCGGGTCGACCGGGCTGGGCCTGTCCATCGTGGCGGCCGTGGTCCGGGCGCACGGCGGCGAGCTGGAGGTGACCAGCCGGCCGGGACGCACCGTGTTCACCGTCCGGCTCCCGGCCGTGGCGCAGGCCGGTGCGTCGGCCGGTGGGTCGGCCTGCGCGTCGGCCTGCGCGTCGGCCGCGGCAGAGCCCGTGGCGCCGACCGGTGCACCGGCCGGTACGCCGTCGGGTGCGCCCGGCCGTCCGGCGCCCGCCGACGCGGCGGATCAGGCGAAGATCCGGGCGTAGAGCTCCTCGATCTCGGCGGCGGTGGGGACGGCGGGGTTGTTCGCGGGCGAGCCGGAGGCGAGCGCCTGCTCGGCCATCAGCGGGGTGAGGCGGGTCCAGGCGTCCTCGGCGATGCCGTAGCTGCGGGGGGTGGGGACGTCCAGGTCGCGGCAGAGCGCGCGCAGGGCGTCGACCAGCCGGTCGGCGGCCGCCTCGTCGGAGTCGGCGGCGGTGGCGGCTCCCAGCGCGCGGGCGCAGTCGGCGTACCGGGCGGGGGCGGCGTGCACCGAGAAGGCGGTCACCGCCGGGAACAGCATCGCGTTCGACAGGCCGTGGGCGACGTGGAAGTGCGCGCCGATCGGGCGGCTCATGCCGTGCACCAGGGCGACGCTGGAGTTCGAGAACGCGATGCCGGCCTGGGTCGCGGCGAGCATCATGGCCTCGCGGGCCGCGGCGTCCGAACCGTCCGCGTAGGCGCGACGCAGGTGGCGGCCGATGGTGCCGATCGCGGTCAGCGCGAGGCCGTCGGAGAACGGGTTGGCCTTGCGGCTCACATAGGCCTCGACCGCGTGGGTGAGGGCGTCGATGCCGGTGTCGGCCGTCAGCCGGGGCGGCATCGACATGGTCAGTTCCACGTCGACCACGGCGGCGATCGGCAGGAACGCCGGGCCCGGACAGAGCATCTTCTCGTCCGTGGCGCTGTCGGTGATGACGGTGAACTGGGTCGCCTCCGAGCCGCTGCCCGCGGTGGTGGGCACCGCGATCACCGGCAGCGCCGGCCCCCGGTTGACCCGCGGCGCCTTGTAGTCCCGCATCTCGCCGCCCCGCACGCCCAGCAGGGCGAGCGCCTTGGCGGTGTCCATCGGGCTGCCGCCGCCGAACCCGATGACCGAGTCGGCCTCGTGCTCCTGGAGCGCCTTCACCCCCGCGACCAGGGAGTCGGTGGTCGGGTCGGGCACGGTGTCGGCGAACAGCCGCGGGTGCAGTCCGGCGTCGAGCAGCGTCGCCGTCAGGCGCTGCGCCGCGCCGCTGCCGACCAGGAACGCGTCCGTCACCAGGAGCGGGCGGGCCAGCCCCAGTTCCTTGAGGACGTCGCCCAGTTCGGCGGCGGCGCCGCGGCCGACGCGCAGGATCCGCGGCAGGGAGAGGCCGGCAACCATGGAGCACCCCTCGACGGTGGGAGGAAGACCGGCCGGTGTTCCGGCCGGGGAGGCTTTCGACTGTGACGCCCGCGCGGGTGTGCGTTCAATCACCAATCACGCAGACGGCGTGTGCGCAAATGCAGATACGCTGACCGCGTGCGCTCCCGCTCCCGCCCGGTCGGCGACCGGCTCCGCGCGGACGACCTCCGCTACCTGCTCGCTGTCGCCCGAACGGGCCGGCTGGTGAGCGCTGCCGACGCGCTGGGCGTGGACCACACCACCGTGTCCCGCCGCATCGCCGCCCTGGAGAAGGGCCTCGGCGTGCGGCTGATGGAACGCGGCACGGAGGGCTGGGCGCTGACGGACGCCGGCAAGGCCGTCTGCGAGAGCGCGCGGGCGATCGAGGACGCCCTGGTCCGCGTCGTCGACGCGGTGTCGGGCCAGGACAGGCCGTCGCTGCACGGCACCGTCCGGGTGAGCGCCCCCGACGGCTTCGGCACCGCCTTCGCCACCCCGGCGCTGGCCCGGGTGCGCCGCCGACACCCCCGGCTGCAGGCCGAACTCATCACGGCGACACGGGAGTTGCCACTGCGTCCGGCCGGCTTCGACCTCGCCCTGACCATCGGCAGGCCACCGCGCAGCCGACTGGTGACCGAGCACCTCACCGACTACGCGCTCGGCCTGTACGCCGCCGACGACTACCTCGCGCGATGCGGCAGCCCCGGCTCGGCCGCCGAGTTGAGGGAGCATCCGCTGGTCTTCTACATCGAGTCGATGCTCCAGGTCGGCGACCTCGACATCGAACGCCACCTGCCGGGCATCACGCCCGCCTTCTCCTCCACCAACGTCTTCGCCCAGGTCGAGGCCACCCGCCTGGGGGCCGGCGTCGGTGTGCTGCCCGCCTTCCTCGCCGAACGCGCCGGGCTGCGGCGGCTGTTGGCCGACGAGGTCGACATCCGGCTGCCGATCACGCTCGCCGTACGGCGGGAGGCGGTGACCCTGCCCGCCGTCCGGGCCGTGCGCGACGCCCTGCACCGGGAGGTCGCCGACCGCGCCGCCGAGCTGCTCCCGGAGCCGGCCGGGGACCGTTGGTCGCAACGGCCGGGTCGTACCCGTCGTGACGCTGCGGAGGGTCTCGGTGACCGATCCGTAAGGCCGTCGTAGGGTGGGGCCCACCGAACGACGGCTCGATCGAGGATGGCCCGGATGGCACGAACTCCCTTGTCCTGGTTGGCAGGACGCTACACACTCGGACCGCGCAGCATCCGGGCGGCGGCCGTGGCCTCGGTGGTGGCGGCGATCGGCATCATCATGACCGGCGGCGTCGTCCGGGTGACCGGCTCCGGCCTCGGCTGCCCCGACTGGCCGATGTGCACCGACAGCACGCTCGCGCCGACCGCCGAGATGGGCCTGCACGGCGCGATCGAGTTCTCCAACCGGATGCTCACCAGCGTGCTCTGTGTGGTGGTCGGCTGGGTGATCATCGCCGCCCGGCTGCAGAGCACCCCCATGCCGCGGGTGCTCCGGGGCGGCTGGGCGCAGTTCTGGGTCGTGGTGCTGAACGCGGTGGTCGGCGGCGTCACCGTCTGGCTGAAGCTCAGCCCGTACATCGTCGCCGCGCACTTCCTGGCCGCGATGCTGCTGCTCACCACGGCCGTGGTCACCTGGGACGCCACCCTGCACGCCACCTCGGGCGAGGCGGCGGACGCCGCACCGGACGACCGGCGGAGCGTGCCGTCCGGGCGGGCCCGAGGTCTGGCGACGGCGCTGATGGCGGTCACCGCGGTGATGGTGGTGGTCGGCACGGTCACCAGCGGCACCGGCCCGCACGCCGGCGACTCCTCCGACGTGCCCCGGATCGGCCTGGACTGGACGACGGTGACCGTGGTGCACGGCGTGCTCGCGGGGGCCGTCCTGGTGCTCGCGGCGCTGCTGTTCGCGGCGCTGCGCCCGGACCCGTCCGGCGGTGGCGCCCGGCGCCGCACGGCGCTCTTCCTGGTGGCGCTGGTGGCCCAGGGCCTGCTGGGCGTGGTGCAGTCGCTGACCGGTCTTCCCGAGGCGGCGGTGATCCTGCACCTGCTCGGCGCGGCCATGGTCTGGGTGGGCGCGCTGCGGGTGCTGCTCGCCGTCCGCCCGGCGCGGCGGCCGGTCCCGGCCGGACCGGAGACGGCCGGACCGGAGACGGCGCTCCCGGCACCGGGCGCCCGGACCCCCGAGCACGCGGCCTGAGCACGCGGCCCGCGCACGTGTGGCCCGAGCGCACGCGGCTCGGGGGGCCCGGCGCCCGCGCCGCGTCGCGGGGCGGGGGTCAGCGGTGGGCGCCGGCGGCGGCGTCGACCCGGTCGGCGGAGAGATAGAGGGTCAGTTCGCGGTCGGGCCGGGCCAGTTTGGCAGCCACCCAGTGGAACGGGTTGCCGGCCCCGCCCCCGTCCGCCCCGCCCCCGTCCGCTCCGCCACCGCCCGCTCCGCCACCGCCCGGCGCGGCCGCGCAGTGGGTGACCAGTGCCTCGACCAGCCCCCGCGACTCCGGTGCCAGCAACCCGGCGAGCCGGGCCGACGCCGCCTCCGGTCGCGGGGTGTAGTGGTTGAACGGCAGGTAGAGCGCGGCGTCCTCGGGCCGCCCGGGGCACCGGGCGGTCAGGCTCCAGCAGAGCGTCGGCCGGATCCCCGGCGCCGCCAGCGCCTGCGGCCCGGCGACCGGGAGTGCGGCCAGCAGCGCCGCGGTGCGCCGGCGGGCGGCCGGGGAGAGCCGGGCCATCCGCTCCTCCAGCCGCTCGGCCGACCGCTCGGTCACGGTGGTGTAGAACTTCGCCCGGGCGGCCGGCGACTCCACCAGGTCCAGGGAGAACACCGCCGGCATCGGCACCTCGATGCTCGCCGGGTCGTTGCGGCGCAGCCACCGCCAGGCCTCGCCGTGACCCAGCCGTTCCAGCGCCTCGCCGACCAGCTCCCGGTTGCGCGCGCGGCCCTGGGCGAGGGTGTCGAAGTAGACCTTGACCCCGGAGAGTCCGCCGGGCCGGACCGAGGCGGCCAGGCAGAGCCCGAACGAGGCCTGCCGGTCGACCGGGCGGAAGAGGTCGTACAGCGCCGCCGCCCGGCCGGTCGAGGCGAAGCCCCGCCGCTCCAGGGCGGCGAGGATCCGCCGGCCCTGCTCCCAGCTGCCGAGCGCCGTGGTGTCCCCGGCCGGGGGCAGCGGGCGCAGGAAGATCCGCAGCTCGGGCGCGCCCCCGCCGAGCACCACCGAGTACTCGAACGGCGCCACCCGCGCGGTGGGATCGGCCGAATCGGAGCAGCGCGAGTCCCGGTGGCCCCAGCCGTCGAACAGCAGGGGCACGGCGTCGTCGACGGCCGCCGCGACGTCCGGGCCCAGGCCCAGCATGCCGCTCAGCAGGCGCAGTCCGCGTGCGGCACGCCCGCCGAAGCCGTCCGCCGCCGGTGACGCGTCCGCCCGTGTCCGCCCACGCGTCGCGGTGGCCGGGGGAGCGGGGCGGGTGCCGGGGCTGCCGGGGCCGCTGGTCATCTCAGCGGCCCCCCGCTCGCGGCCCGGCCGGCGCGTAGGGAGCGGTGTCGATGCCCGGGTACAGCTCGGCCAGACGCTCCAGCGACTGCTCCGTCCAGTAGCGGTCCCCGGGCGGGGGGAAACCGAGCAGGTGCCGCTGGCGGGGCGAGAGCCCGACCATGAACTCGCGGAAGTCGTCCCAGCCCGGGGAGGCCGGCCGCATCGACCACAGGTGCTTGTCGGTCCACCGGGCCACCGCGGCGTGGACGTTGAAGAAGAGGGCGAGCCGCCGCCCGTGGGTGCCCAGGTAGCCGGCGCCGCGGTGCACGATGTCGCCGACGAAGAGCAGCACCGAGCCGCGCTTCGCCTCGATCGGCCGCTGGCGCTCGTACAGTTCGGGGTAGCTCTCCTTCTCGTAGGAGGCCTTGCCGGTCGCCGTGAGCAGCGGTACGCCGAGTTGCTCGGCCCGCGCGACCACGTAGGTCGGGCCGGTGTCGACCGTGACGTCGGTCAGGTAGACGATGCCGAACAGCCGCTGGTAGACGCCGTCGGCGCGGGGCGGCAGCAGGCTGCTGGCCGCCCAGGCGTCGTTGTGCAGCGTCTGGTCGATCGAAGGCCCGTACGCCGTACCGTACTTGGCCTGGATGAACGAGCTGGTGAGCCGCAGGTCGGTGTCCCCCAGCAACTGCTCGGCGACGTCGATCACCCGGGGGTCGAGGGAGAGCCGGTTGAGGGCGTTGGAGGAGAACGGGAACGGCACCGCGTGCTTGAGCGCGGCGACCTCCTCGGCGGTGGCCCGGCCGTCCTCCGGGTCCGGGAAGTAGCCCTCCATCGCGGCGACCGCGTCGGTCAGGGCCTGCCCGGTCACGAAGTCCGGGACCAGCGCGTAGCCGTTGGCGGCGATCTCCTCGGCGATCGCCGCGGCGTCCAGGGTTGCCATCGTCATTCCCCTCCGTCCACGGGGGCCGCCCGTCCGGCCCGGGCGGGCCGGCGGGTGACCAGGATGTTCTTGTGGAAGCCGTCCAGCCGCAGCGGCTCGCCCACCGGCTTCCCGTCGACCTCGATCCAGGCGTGCGCCGCGAACGGCGCGAGGTTCACCCCGGAGACCCAGTCCGCCCAGCCGCCGCGCGCACGCACCAGCAGGACGGCGGCCAGCGAGCGCTCCAGGCAGTACTGGCCGGCGCAGCGGCCGCTGACCGCGACCACGTCCTCGCGCGCCTTGAACGCCTCGGCGTAGGAAGCCGGCCGGGCGCCCGCGCTCAGTCGGCGCAGCAGCCGCTCCAGCCGGTCGGGGCTGGCGGCGGCGGCCAGCAGCCGGCCGGCGGCGACGGCGAGCAGCGGCACGATCCGGCGGTGCGGCGGCAGCCAGGCACGCGGCTCCGGGGTCATGTGCAGGGTCACCGGTCCACCACGATTCCGGCCGCGCGCAACTGGCCGAGCAGCCGGCGGACGTCGTCGGGAATTCTCTCGCGGGCCGCCGGAAACCTCGCCAGGAGGGTTTCCGTGATTTCCTCCGGGGATTTCCCGGCGGATAACAGATCGAAAACGTCGGCGCCGATCCGGTTGAGCCGGAAATAGCGCCCGGATTTCTTGTCGAGGAGCACCGCCGCCTCGCTCTCCCGGACCAGCGCGACATGCTTCGCCACCCGCGGAGTCACGGTGCCACCGGATAGCTGTCCACCAGAATTCCTCCCGGTCCCCTCGGTGCGTCCGCCGTCCGCCCGGCCACCGTGCGCAGCCAGGCCTCGGCGCCGAGCGTCAGCTCCAGGGCCGCCGTCTCGTGCTGGGGGCGCATGGTGTCCCGGATGCTCGCCCGCAGCGCCTCCGGGTCCACCAGCCCGTACGCGGCGAGCAGCGGCTCCTCGACCATCGCGAGCAGCTCCCGCCGGTTGCGTTGCAGGCCGCGGTAGACCGACATGCTGAACTCGCCCTTGGTCGAGCGGGACAGCGCCCCGCTCCCGGTCGCCCCCATCGCGGCCTTCAGCAGCGGTTTGTAGCCCCGGCCCGGCAGTGACTCGCCGCGCGGGACGGCCAGCGCGGCCTCCAGCACGTGGTCGTCCATGTAGGGCAGCGACAGCAGGACCCCGCAGCGTGCCATCAGCTCGCGCAGCGGCCCGAGCCGCTGACCGCCGATCCGCTGCCCGGCCACCGCGGTGTGGGTGGCCCGGTCCGGGGCCTGCGGGCGGGCCGCGGCGGAGCGCTCGCGGGCCACCTCCCGGATCGCCTCGGCGGCGTGCGCGGTGGCCCAGGGCGGCAGGTGCAGGGCCGGACCCCAGCCGACGGTCGGCCCGTCGGCGTCCGGGCGCGGCAGGTGCAGGGTGCGCAGTTCCTCGGTGAACCACGCGGCGTACGTCCGCCGGTCGGCGAGCGACCGCACCACCTGCGGCAGCGTCCACCGGCGCAGCCGGGCGAGCGGACGGATCCCGCGCAGTGCCGCGACCGGCGCGCTCCGGTAGAGGTCGGCGTAGTAGGAGGGGGCGACGGTGAACAGCTCGTCGCCGCCGAAGCCGCCGAGGTGCACGGTCGCGCCGGTGGCGGCGAACAGCCGGGACATGGCGGCCTTGCGGGTGCGGTTGCGGATCAGGGTGTACGGCTCGCCCAGGCCGTAGGGCACCTCGGTGGCCAGGCCGGTGGCGGTGGACCAGATGCCGTCGTACGGGCCCGGCACGTCCTCGGGGCCGAGGACGGTCAGCTCGCGGCCGATCTCGCGCGCCGCGAGGGCGGCCCAGCGGGCGTCGTCGTGGTTGGGGTCGACCGTCTGCTCGACGAACGAGCGGAACGCCGCGCCCTGGCCGGCCAGCAGGTAGCAGAGCGAGGTGGAGTCCATGCCGCCGGAGAGGTCCGCGGAGAGGCCGGCCGCGGTGCGCACCCGCACCGCCACGGCCTCCTCCAGGGCGGCGCGCAGCAGCGGCGCGCCCTCGGCGAGCGGCAGGTCCCCGGCCGGGGGCCGCCACCAGGGCCGGGGGTCGGCGTGCTCGGCGGTCAGCCGTAGCCGGTGGTCGGCGGGCAGTCGGCGCACCCCCGTCCAGTGGGTGCCGTCGGTCAGCCCGTAGTCGAAGCCGGGGTGGACCAGCCCCCAGGCGGCCATCTCCGGCCGCGGGGCGCCCCCGCTCCAGTCGATCAGGGGCTCCACCGCGTCGGCCGCCGCGTAGCCGCCCTCGGGATGGCGGGCGTAGCAGACCTGCCGCAGCCCGGAGGCGGTGCCCTGGACCCAGAGCGCGTCGCCGTCGGCGCAGATCAGGTGGAAGCTGCCCGGGAGGCGGTGTGCCGCGGCCAGCAGTCCGGGCACGTCGTCGTGCTGGTCGAGCAGCCGTGCCAGGTGCCCGGCGTCGGTGTCGAACTCGCCGAACAGCGCGAGCCGCCGGCCGGGCGGGCCGGCGACCACGAGCCGGGCGTGCGAAGCGTCCGTGACGATCCACGGACGCCCCGACGGGTGGTGCACCACCCGCACGCCCTCGGCCGGCACCGGGATCCTGGGCGACGGGCCTTGGGCCTTCTCGGGGAAAGCGACGAACCAGGACGTGCCCACAACCCCTCCTTCACCGGCCTGTTTCACGGGGTGGGATCAGATGATCGCCACGCCCTCACCGTCGTTGCTCGCCCAGCCGTACCAGGTGGTCACCTCGTTGAATTCACCGACCGGCAGCAGCGCGGGAGCCTCGTACTCCATCTCCTCGATCTCCTTCATTGATATTCACCTCCTCCGGCAAAGTTGACTGGAGCTAATCACGGTTCGGTAGCGGGGGCAAGAGTACGTACAAGTCTCATCCATTTCCCGGTTTTCGGACGCACGAATTCCGGAAGGCCGGGCGATGGTAAAGCAGCGGCCATGTGCCGGGGGTGTCTGCGCGAACTCCGACCGGAATCCGGGGGAAACGTTCGCCGGGCCTTCGGGGGTCGTCCACATCCGGAGCGATGGTCTGCCGGTTGCGGGGGCGGCCTCTCGGCGCGGGCTCCGGCGGGTGCGTGGACCGGTTGGCCCGGCGTCGGACTGATGCAGCGTCCGGATGACGCGGCGTCCGGGTGGCGGTGCGTCGCCCCGGACGGCGGAGGCCCTCCGATGGGTCAGGTGACGGTCCGCCAGCATGACAGAAAGTAATACTGTGTGCACATAGTGTTTTCATGACAAGAGACCTTCGCGGGCCGTCGCGCCTTCTGGAACGCACGGCCCGCCTCGTGACGGCAGCGACCATGCTGGGATTCCTCAGTGCCGGCCTCACCGGACTACCGGCCCGGGCCGTACCGGCTCCGCAGAAGGCGCCGCCCGCCGGCAGCGGCGGGCACGCCGCCGCCGGTGAGCGCGTCCTGGCGACCGGTACCCCACTGCTGCAGGAGACCTTCACCGGGGCCACGGCGGACTCCCGCTTCACCGCCGTGGGCACCGCGTGCCTCACCGGTGCGCCCGCCGGCGCGTTCACCCCCGGCAGCCACCCGCTCGCGGGCTGCCCGGCGGTCGAGGTCGGGCCGGTACCGCCGGTGAACGGCGCGCCGCACGGATACCTCCAGATCACCGACTCCGGTTTCGACGAGGCGGGCGCCGTCCTGTTCGACCAGGCGCTGCCGGCCGGCAACGGTCTGGACGTCTCCTTCGACCAGTGGCAGTACGGCAGCACCACCCCCGCGACCCCGGCCGACGGCATCTCCTTCTTCCTGGTCAACGGCGACACCGCGCTCACCCACCCCGGCGCCTTCGGCGGCAGCCTCGGCTACGCGCAGAAGCTTCCCGACGACAACCCGAACCTGACCTTCCTGCCCGGCGTCGACCGCGGCTACCTGGGTGTCGGTCTCGACGTCCTCGGCAACTACTTCGGCGACTGGGAGCACCGCGGCAACGGCTGCGCGACCCGCTCGCCGGCCGGCACCGGCTTCCGCATCCCCGCGCCGGGCGCCAACATGGTCACCGTCCGCGGCCCCGGCGACGGCACCACCGGCTACTGCTTCCTGACCGCGACGACCAGCAACTTCACCACCTCCGGCCCGTGGCCCTCGACCCTGCCGGGCAAGCTGCAGGGCCCGCTGACGGTGCTGCCGCCCGCGGTGACCCCGGCGCAGGCCGAGACCCTGCTGGAGCCCTCGCGCCGCCGGGTGAACGTGCACCTGACGCCGGCGCCCTCGCCGGTGCTGACGGTCGGCGTCGACTTCAACGACGGCACCGGGCCGCACCAGGTGCTGTCCACCCCCGCCCCGACGCCGGTTCCGTCCACCTACAAGTTCGGCTTCGCCGGCTCGACCGGCGCGTTCACCGATGTGCACCTGATCCGCAACGTGGTGGTCGGCACGGACCAGCCGCTGCCCGAGCTGAACCTGGTGAAGCAGGTCCGCGAGCCGCTGCCCGGTCTGATCACGGTCGGCACGCCGGTGCCGTACGACTTCGTGGTCACCAACGCCGGGACCGTGCCGATCGACAACCTGGGTGTCAACGACCCCAAGGTCGGACCGGTCAGCTGCCCGGTGTCCACGCTCGCCCCCGGCGCGACCGTCACCTGCACGGCCACCTACCTGGTGACCGCCGCCGACGCCCAGTCCGGCCACATCGCCAATACGGCCGTGGCCACCGGGACGGCCGACGGCACCCCGGTCGAGTCCCCGCCGTCCATGGAGAACGTCCCGGTCGTGGCCCCGCCGGGCATCGAGCTGACCAAGCACGTCGACGCCCCGGGACCGTTTGCGGTCGGCGAGACCGTGCCGTACACGTATGTGGTCACCAACACGGGCGGCGTCCAGGTCGACGCCGTCGGCATCACGGACGACAAGGTCACCGGCATCACCTGCGCCGCCACCACGCTGGCCCCGGCCGGCAGCCCCGGCGACAGCACCATCTGCCACGGCAGCTACGTCATCACCCAGCCGGACGCCGACGCCGGCGAGGTCACCAACCACGCCGTCGCCAACGGCACGGCCAACGGATCCCCGGTTGTCTCCCCACCGACCCAGGCCACCGTCCCGGTGGTGTCCACGTCGAGTCTGGGTCTGACGAAGCAGGCGAGCACCCCCGGTCCGGTGAGCGTGGGTGACACCATCACCTACACGTACACGGTCACCAACACCGGCGTGACGACGCTGAACGGCGTGAAGGTCACCGACGACCACGTCACGCCGGTGGACTGCCCCACGACGACCCTCATTCCCGGGCAGGTCATGACGTGCACCGGTGGCTATGTGGTGACGGCCGCGGACGCGGTGCTGGGGCACATCACCAATGTGGCGCTGGCGAGCGGTCTCAACCCGCTGGGGCTGCCCGTCGAGAGTCCGCCGGCGGAGGTGACGGTGCCGGTCACGGCTGTGGCGAGCCTGTCGTTGGCGAAGGAGGCGAACACGCCCGGTCCGGTGAATGTGGGTGACACGGTCACGTACACGTACACGGTGACGAATACGGGTACGGCTGCGGTGCACGACCTGACCGTGACCGATGACCGGGTGTCGCCGGTGACCTGCTCGGCGACGACCCTGGCCGCCGGTCAGAGCACGACCTGCACCGGTACCTACGTCGTGACGAGCGCCGATGCGGTGGCCGGTCACGTGCTGAACGTGGCGACGGCGAACGGCTTCAATCCGCAGGGTGAGCC
Organism: Kitasatospora sp. NPDC057965; assembly: GCF_042887135.1. Lineage (NCBI taxonomy): Bacteria > Bacillati > Actinomycetota > Actinomycetes > Kitasatosporales > Streptomycetaceae > Kitasatospora > Kitasatospora sp. NPDC057965. The sequence goes on along the minus strand of NZ_JBHVPZ010000041.1, from coordinate 24,191 downwards.
GGTGGCGAGTCCGCCGGCGCAGGAGACGGTGCCGGTTGTGTCCGTCGCGAGCCTCTCGCTGACGAAGAAGGCCGACACCGCCGGTCCCGTCAACGTGGGTGACACGATCACGTACACGTACACGGTGACGAATACGGGTACGGCTGCGGTGCACAACCTGACGGTGACGGATGACCGGGTGTCGCCGGTGAGTTGTGGGGCGACCGCGCTGGCCGCAGGACAGAGCACGACGTGTACCGGTACGTATGTGGTGACCACTGCTGATGCGGTGGCCGGTCATGTGCTGAACGTGGCGACGGCGAACGGCTTCAATCCGCAGGGTGAGCCGGTGGCGAGTCCGCCGGCGCAGGAGAACGTCCCGGTCGCGTCCACGGCGAGCCTGTCGTTGGCGAAGGAGGCGAACACGCCCGGTCCGGTGAACGTGGGTGACACGGTCACGTACACGTACACGGTGACCAACACGGGCACGGCGACGGTGCACGACCTGGTCCTCACCGATGACCGCGTCTCGTCGATCACCTGCTCGGCGACGAACCTTGCCGCCGGTCAGAGCACGACCTGCACCGGTACCTACACGGTGACGGCGGCGGACGCCGTGGCCGGCAGCGTGACGAATCACGCCACGGTGAAGGGTCTCGACCCGCAGGGCGAGCTCGTCCAGAGCCCGCCGGCGGAGGAGACGGTCACGGTTGCGTCCGTCGCGAGCCTGTCGCTGACCAAGAAGGCCGACACCGCCGGTCCCGTCAACGTGGGCGACACGATCACCTACACCTATACCGTGACCAACACGGGTACGGCTGCGGTGCACAGCTTGACCGTCACCGATGACCTCGTGTCCCCGGTGACCTGCTCGGCGACGACCCTCGCGGCCGGTCAGAGCACGACCTGCTCCGGCAGCTACGTCGTGACGAGCGCCGATGCGGTGGCCGGTCACGTGCTGAACGTGGCGACGGCGAACGGCTTCAATCCGCAGGGTGAGCCGGTGGCGAGTCCGCCGGCGCAGGAGAACGTTCCGGTCGCGTCTGCGGCGAGTCTGTCGCTGACGAAGAAGGCGGGCACTGCTGGTCCCGTCAACGTGGGTGACACGGTCACGTACACGTACACGGTGACCAACACGGGTACGGCTGCGGTGCACGACCTCACCGTGACCGATGACCGGGTGTCGCCGGTGACCTGCTCGGCGACGACCCTCGCGGCCGGTCAGAGCACGACCTGCACCGGCAGCTACGTCGTGACGAGCGCTGATGCGGCGGCGGGACACGTCACCAATGTGGCGACCGCGAACGGTCTCAACCCGCAGGGCGGGCCGGTGGCGAGTCCGCCGGCGCAGGAGACGGTGCCGGTTGTGTCCGTCGCGAGCCTCTCGCTGACGAAGAAGGCCGACACCGCCGGTCCGGTGAATGTGGGTGACACGGTCACGTACACGTACACGGTGACGAATACGGGTACGGCTGCGGTGCACGACCTCACCGTGACCGATGACCGGGTGTCGCCGGTGACCTGCTCGGCGACGACCCTCGCGGCCGGTCAGAGCAC
>NZ_JBHVPZ010000041.1:0-22556 GCF_042887135.1 Kitasatospora sp. NPDC057965 | reverse complement strand
CGACCTGCTCCGGCAGCTACGTGGTGACGGCCGCCGACGCCACAGCCGGCAGCGTGACCAACCACGCCACGGCCAACGGTCTGGACCCGCAGGACCGGCCCGTCCAGAGCCCGCCGGCGCAGACCACGGTGACGGTGAAGGGCGTGACGTCGAGCCTGTCGTTGACCAAGGAGGCCGATACACCCGGCCCGGTGCACCCCGGTGACACGATCACGTACACCTACACGGTCACCAACACCGGCACGACCACGCTGACCGACCTGACCATCAGCGACGACCGGGTCTCGGACATCAGCTGCGCCGCGACGACCCTTGCTCCCGGTCAGAGCACGACCTGCACCGGCAGCTACGTGGTCACCGAGCAGGACGCCAAGGAGGGGCACGTCACCAACCGGGCGACGGCCAATGCCTTCGACCCGGACTGCCGGCCCGTCCAGAGCCCGCCCGTCGAGCTCTGCATCACCGTCGAGGAGTGCCCGCCTCCGCCGCACCACGGCTACGAGTCCGAGCGTCCTGAGTACCTCGAATACATCGACCACCTGGACCACTTCCGCTACTTCGGCTTCCTCGCCGAGGCCGCGTGACAGGCGGGCGATCCGGGTCGATAGCCGACCCGGGTCCGGCAACCGGTCCGTCGCCGTCGCTCCGGCGGCGTCGGGCGGTGCCTCCCCGGGGCCTTTTCGGCGATGTCGCACGGCCCCCTCCGCGCTCCCGTCCTGACAGGGCGCGGAACGGGTGACCGAGCACGGCCGGGCTCCCGCTCCAGATGCAGCGGCCCCACCGGTGATCCGCCCGGTGGGGCCGCTGCGGCGCGCTGGTCCACAATGGCTCGAAGCCGGAATCCGGATTGCCGCCGGGCCGGAACCCGCGACCATGGAAGCTGGCGAGGAAATGGCTGGAGTCGAGCTCTCCGAGGAATCCCTTCCCGACTTCCACGAAAGGTTCCTGGGATTCGAGGACGGCGTCGTCTCCCGCATCTCCATCGTCCTCCCGAGGGACGGCAATGCCGGCCGGACCGTCGAGGTGGAGGTCCAGGCCATGGAGGAGACGAGTCCGGGAGGCGAAGGAGGGCGCGCCCAGCAGGTCGAATGGAGGCTAGTGAGGATCGCCATGCACGGCATCGATGCCTATCGGCTCACCGAGACCCATCGGTACCCCCTGCAGGTTCTCTCCGACGGTTTGAAGATCGGCTTCGCCGGCGGCTTCTTCGTGCTCGACCTGGACCCGGGGCCGGACGAGTGGTCGGCGCGGGCGATCCACGACACGGCGAACAGCTACTCCAAGCAGTACGTCGTTTCGCAGCGTTGCTCGTTCGAGGTCCTGGACGGTCCCTTCATCTAGCGCTCCCCGTCGACCGTCCCTGAGCGCTGGACCGCAGGGCCCGGATCCGCCGGGCGCATCCGGGTCCGTCGGTGGGCGGAAGCGGGACCTTCGGCCCCCGTCCGGGGCGGTTGCCGACTTCTAGTGTTTGGCCCATGGAGAGCGGGACGAGGGCGGGCGACTCCGGTGCCCCCTGTAACACCGGGTTCCCACCCGGCGCCAGGCCTGGCCTCATCCACTCACCCGACTCCCACCGTCCGATGCACAGCGCGTCCCGCACCATCCGACCCGCACCGCCCGGAACCCGTGGAGGACACCATGCATGACCGGACCGCCGAGTGGCTCGCCGCCGTGAAGGCCGACCTCGGCATCGACCTCGACCTCGACATCACCGAACTGCTCGCCATGACCAGGGTCGTCGCCCACGGCGTCGCCCGGCCCGCGGCCCCGCTGACCGCGTTCCTGGTCGGCTACGCGGCCGCCCGTGCCGGCGGCGACGAGGCGGCGGTCCTGGAGGCCAACCGCCACGCCGCCGAGCTGGCCGACCGCTGGACGGCGATCGAACGGCACGAAGACCTGCAGCCCGTGTGACCCTGCTGATCCTTACCGCCCCCGCCGGGCCGGGCACGCCGCACCCGTGCGGCGTGCCCGGGCGCGCCCGTGACGCCCCTTCCGTTCACCGGTCCGGCCGTGGTCCGAGGCCCGGCCCGCTATCCGGCGGCCAGTTCGGCGGCGAAGCGCTCGGCGGCCTCCGCCAGGCCGCGCGCGTACTGGTTGGGGTGGCCGTGGTCCCCCAGGAGGCGGCGGGCGGCGGCGAGGTCGCCGTCCAGTAGCTCGGTGACGAGCACCAGGGCGTCGGCGGGGTACATGTAGTGATTGGTCAGCCAGCGCTGGACCGCGGGCATGCCCTCGCGGGCCAGGACCTCCCGTTGCCCCTCGATGACGGGTGCGAGCCAGCGCGCGCGCAGCGCGTACTCGCCGGGGCCCGCGAAGGTGGTGGCGAGTCCGGCCAGCAGTTCGGCCGGGTACTGCTCGACCGGTCCGGTGAAGTCGGGGTAGTCCTTGGCGAACTCCTCCCAGTCGGCTTCGAGTTCGGCGATCCTCCCGGGGAGCAGCGGCCACCGGGCGTAGCCCGCATCGGACCGGGTGAAGACCTCGCGCAGCAGGTCGTAGGACATTTCGGCGGTGCGCGAGAGCAGAACGGCGTCGTAGAGGTCCTTGCCCTGCGGGTGGGAGTCGAAGATCAGCCAGAGGATCTTCCAGGCGAGCGAGAGCTCCGGCGTCGCGGCGAGCAGCGGGCCGTCGACGCCGGGCAGGTCGCAGGGCCGCGGCGCGGCGGGCAGGTGCTCGGTGAACACGAAGTCCAGCTGGACGGTGCCGCCGGGCAGGTCGGGGGCCGTCCACGGCAGCACCAGCCGGCGCCCGGGGACCCGGCCGTACGTCCAGATGTCGTCATCGACGGCCCGGTCGGCGTGCAGCCGCACCGTGCCGGAGCGCGCCTCGGCGCCGGCGGCGAGCTCGGCGAGCATCCGGCCGGTCCGCTCGTCCTCCAGCAGCCAGTCCCTCGGCTGCACCACGAAGTCCAGATCGCCCGGCTCCCTGGCCTGTTCGCCGTACCAGGCGCGCAGCAGGAAGCTGCCGCGCAGGACGAGGTGCTCCGCCCACGGCGAGGCGGCGACGGCGGACAGGACGGTGCTCAGCGCCTCGCGGCGGGCGGTGAGCCAGCGCTCGGCGAGCCGGGGGTCGTCGAAGACGGGTTCGCTGGGCCGCAGGGCCCGGGCGTAGCCGGCGAGCGCGGGGTCGAAGACCGGCTGCTGGCGCACCGCCTCGTCGTCGATCGGCCGGATGGACCGTGGCAGGTCCCGCTCCTTCCGGACGTCCTCCGGCGGGGGCTGTCCGGGCAGCAGCAGGCCCTGCCACGGCCCGTACTCCAGGCCCTCCCAGGCGAGGGGTTGCTCCTTGGTCATCGGGGATCTCCTTCTGCGGTGCGGTCGTGGTCGGTCAGCCACCCCGCGTCCAGCGCCTCGTCGCTGTCCACGGCGACGAACTCGCGTTCCACGGAGGCGATCAGGTGGCCGTCGGCGGCGAGGTCCGTGAGCAGTGCCTCCAGGCGGTGGCCCGCGGTGGCCAGGCCGACCCGGCGGCACCGCTGGGTGACGAACCACTCGCGGCGGCCGTCCTCGCGCACCCGGCGGGGATTGTGCGACAGGTGGGCGCCGTGCCGGACGGCGAGTTCGGCGAGGCCGGGCGCCGGGGCGGGCCCGGGCAGCAGCAGTTTGACGTGGTGCTCGAAGTAGCGGGCCGGGCCGTGCGCGGCGGCGTCGCCGTCCTCGGCCGGGACGCCCAGGGCCCACGGAGTGGCCTCGATCTTGGTGCGCAGCACGGCGAACCCGGCCGCGGCCAGCCGCCGCGCTGTTCGGGCGGCCGTCGCGGCGACCTCGTCCAGCTCGCCGGTGGCGCGCAGGGTGAGCATCGGCTGGGAGGGCGACTCGCCGCGGTCGAGCAGGATGTGGGTGAACTTCAGGCCGTGGCCGGCGGCCCAGGCGGCCAGCGCCTCGGCGGCGCCCGGTCGCACGGTGAGGTGCACCTCGAAGTCACCCCGCAGGCCGGGGAGGGCCGGGGCGTCGTCGGGGTGGCGGTCGGTGCGGGTGACGAGCATGACGGCATCCTTGCAGGGGCCTGTGACAACGCTGCCGGGGGTCCGGTGCTCCGACGGTGCGTCAGGCCGGCTGCGGGTGGCCGGCGGAGGCCCGCGCCTCCTCGTCGGCCGTGAGCCGGGGGAGCCCGCAGCCGCCGTCGGTCTCGCCCCCCGGCGGAGGAAGTCACCCCCGGTGCCGGCCGGCCGGGAGCGCCTGCCGACCGGGGATACTGGCCGGATGCGTACGTACTCGCCGGTCGCCGCGGTCGTCAACCTGCTGTTGGGGGTGCCGGCCGTGGTGCCGGTCTGGCTGCTGTGGTACTTCGCCGTCAACTGGCCGCTGGAGGCCCTGGGGTGGACGGTGGGGGAGCCGACGGAGAACGACGGCCCGCTGCCGTGGCTGGTCCTCGGCGGACCGGTCGTGCTGGCGTCCGCGGCGCTCTGGTGGCTGGCCAACCAGGGTCTGCGACGGCGCTCCGGCGGCGGCCGGGCGTACTGGCCGGTGAGCGCCGGGCTGACCCTGCTGCCCACCGGCGTGCTCATCGCGATGTCGTAGCGGGGGCGGTCAGCAGCGCGGTGACGGCCGCGAGCAGGGCGGTGGCGCCGGCCAGGAGCAGGACGGTGGAGGGGGTGGTGCGGTCGACGACGGCGCCGCCGAGCAGGGCGGCGATGCCGATGGTGGCCTGGAAGGAGGAGGTGAAGAGCACACCGGCGGCCTCGGGGGCGTGCGGGGCGGCGGCGAGGAACCAGCTGAGGGAGCAGACCGGGACGGCGCCGTAGGCGACTCCCCAGAGCAGCAGCAGGACGGTGGCGCCGGGGCCGGTGGTGCCGAGGACGGGCAGCAGCAGGGTGGCGGCGGCGAGCAGGGCGGCGGCCGTGGTGAACGCGGGTCGCAGGGTGCGGGCGGCGCGGTGGCCGGCGAGCAGGTTGCCGAGCAGGCCGGCGGCGCCGTAGGCGAGCAGCAGACCGCTGATCACGGCCGGTCCGGCGTGGGTGACCTCGGCCAGGAACGGCGTGACGTAGGTGTAGCCGCCGAAGTGGGCGAGGACGATCAGGAACGTCACCAGCAGGCCGGTGCGGGTGCCCCGGCCGGTGAGCAGTCCGCGCAGGACACCGAGGCCGGTGGTGGTGGCCGGCGGGGCCAGCGGGGGCAGGCAGAGCGACAGGGCGGCCAGGACCAGCAGGGTGAGCACGCCCATCGCGGCGAAGGCCGCGCGCCAGCCGGCGAGCGAGCCGAGCAGGACGCCGGCCGGGACGCCGAGGACGGAGCCGAGCGGGACGGCGGTGAAGATCACCGTGTTGGCGCGGGCCTGCCGGTGCGGTGCGACCAGACGCGGGGCGAGTCCCGAGCCGATCGACCAGAAGGCGCCGATGACCAGGCCGAGCGCGACCCGGGCCACCAGCACGGCCGCGTAGACCGGGGCGAAGGCGTTCAGCAGGTCGGCGAGGGCCAGCAGCAGCAGGAGGGCGCGGAGCACGGTGCGGCGGTCGGCGCGGCGGGTCGCCACGGTGACCACCGGCGCGGCCACCGCGGCGACCAGCCCGGGCAGGGTCATCGTCAGCCCGGCGGTGCCGTCGGAGATCCGGAAGGTGGCGCCCATCGGGGTGAGCAGGCCGACGGGCAGGATCTCGGTGGTGACGATGGCGAAGACACCCGCGGTGACGGCGAGGACGGCGGGCCACCCGCCGGTCCGGGACCGGGGCTCCGGCAGGGGTCGCGAGGTGACGGCGGCGGTGCGGGGCATGGCGGCGTTCCTGTCCGGGCGCGGCGGGTGATCGGTGCCCGAAGTCCACCAAGCGGACGGGGGGTTGGGCTGGCGAGAATCGGACGTCAACCGTTCCGGAGGCCGGTTCGCTCCGGCCTGCCCTGGACGGGTGGCTCTCACTGAGAGGTAAAATCGGACCATGAGTGCGGCCGCCCCGGACACGTCCGACACCGCGCTGGGCGAGGAGTTCTCCACCCTCCTCGCCGGCATCCAGCGCCTGGTGCGACGCCGGTTGCGCGAGGGTCTGAGCGAACCGAGGCTGCGCGGCGCGCAGGTCGAACTGCTGCGCCTGGTCGCGGACTTCCCCGGACTGCGGGTCTCGGACGCCGCGGAGGAGCTGTGCCTGGCCGGCAATTCGGTGTCCACCCTGGTCAACCAGCTGGTCGCGCTGGGCCTGCTGCGCCGCGAGGTGGACCCGGGCGACCGCCGGGCGGCGCTGCTGTACGCCACCGACGAGGCCGTCGAACGACTGGCGGCCTGGCGGGCCCGGCGCGAGGCGCTGGTCGGCGAGGTGCTGGCGGGGCTGTCGGCGGACGACCGGGCGGCGCTGGCGGCGGCGCTGCCCGCGCTGCGCGGCGTCGCGGCGGGCCTGCGCGGGCGGGCGGCCGAGCCGGGATGGGTGCCGACGGCCGGAGGGAGAGCCGGGCGATGACCTACGGACCGGACGAGGCGCCGGTGGCGGCGGTGGTCTGCCGCGGCCTGGAGTACACCTTCCACCGCGGCCGGCGGAAGGGCGGGGGCACCAGGGCCGTCGACGGCGTCGACCTGACGGTGCGGGCCGGCGAGGTGTTCGGCCTGCTCGGCCCCAACGGGGCGGGCAAGACCACCACGATCCGGGCGATCACCACCCTGCTGCCCACCGGCTCCGGCATGGTCCGGGTCTTCGGCCACGACGCGGCCCGGCGGCGGGTGGAGGTCCGTCGGCTGCTCGGCTACGTGCCGCAGCAGCTGTCCGCCGAGGCCGGGCTGACCGGGCGGGAGAACGTCTCCCTGTTCGCCCGGGTCTTCGACGTGCCGCGCGCCGAGCGGGCCGCCCGGGTGGCCCAGGCGCTGGCCGCCGTCGACCTCACGGAGGCCGCCGACCGGCTGGCCGGCACCTACTCCGGCGGCATGGTGCGCCGGCTGGAGCTGGCCCAGGCGCTGGTCAGCGCGCCGCGGCTGCTCGTGCTCGACGAACCCACCATCGGCCTGGACCCGATCGCCCGGGCCGGCGTCTGGGAGCGGATCGACGCCGTCCGCCGGGCCACCGGCATGACGGTGCTGGTGACCACCCACTACATGGACGAGGCCGACCGCCACTGCGACCGGGTCGCCCTGATGGACCGCGGCCGGATCCGCGCGCTCGGCACGCCCGGTGAACTGAAGGCCCGGGTCCGCGAGCAGGACCCGCGACTGCCCGACCCCTCGCTGGACGACGTGTTCCGCCACTTCTCGGGCCACGGGCTCTCCCGCGGCGGCCCGGGGGAGGGCGGGGAAGGAGACTTCAACGATGTCCGCCGAACCCGCCGCACGGCCAACCGCGTCGGCTGACGGGCCCGGGGCGGCGCCCGCCCCGCCCGACCTCGGCCTGCTGCTGGTGCCCCCGCCCGCCCGCACCGGCTGGCGGCAGGTGCCGGCCCGGGTCGCGGCGATGTGCGCGGTGGAGCTGCAGAAGCTGCGCCACGACCGCACCGAGGTGTACACCCGGGCGGTCCAGCCCGCGCTCTGGCTGCTGATCTTCGGCCAGACCTTCACCCGGCTGAAGGCGATCCCGACCGGGGGCATCCCGTACCTGGACTACCTGGCCCCCGGGATCATCGCCCAGTCCGCGATGTTCGTCGCGATCTTCTACGGCATCATGATCATCTGGGAGCGCGACTCCGGCGTCCTCACCAAACTGCTGGTCACCCCGACCCCGCGGGCCGCGCTGGTGACCGGCAAGGCGTTCGCCGCCGGGGTGAAGGCGGTGCTGCAGGCCGCCGTGGTGGTGGTGCTCGCGGCGCTGCTGGGGGTCGCGTTGACCTGGAACCCGCTGCGGCTGCTCGGCGTGGTGGCGGTGGTGGTGCTCGGCTCGGCCTTCTTCTCCTGCCTGTCGATGACCATCGCCGGCATCGTGCTGACCCGCGACCGGCTGATGGGCATCGGTCAGGCGATCACCATGCCGTTGTTCTTCGCCTCCAACGCCCTCTACCCGGTGGACCTGATGCCCGGCTGGCTGCAGGCGGTCAGCCGGGCCAACCCGCTCAGCTACCAGGTGGACGCGCTGCGCGGGCTGCTGATCGGCACGCCCTCGCACCTGCTGCTGGACTTCGGCGTGCTCGTACTGGCGACGGTCCTCGGCATCGCGGCCTCCTCCGCCCTGCTCGGCCGCCTCGCGCGGTGATCACCGGGTGGCCGCCGCGGGTCGGCGGGTCGGCGGGTGATCGGGGCCGCGCGGGTGGGGCCGGAGAGCTTCGCGGGGTTGCGCACGACGTACACGACGTAGCGGGCGGTGACGGCTGCCACGAGCCCGCCGCGCTCGCCGCGACGGCGGCGCGGCAGGCGGGCCGATCGGCGGGAGCGGTCGGCCACCGGGTCCGGTGGATCAGATCCGGTCGGCCGACCACGCCGGGTCGCGGCCGGTGAGGGCCAGCAGGAGGTCCTCGGCGTCGGCGCCCGGCGGTGCGGCGCGCGGCGGGTCGAACCGGCCGGAGCCGGCCAGGTCGCGGTAGCCGCGGAACTCGGCGAGCGCGTACCGGGCGGCGCCGGGCGGCATCCGCCCGCGTTCGCCCAGCGCCCGGGAGAGGTCCCAGCCGTGCACGACGGTCTCGGCGGTCAGCTCCCGGGCGTACCCGCCGGCGTCCCGAAGGCCGTACGGCAGGCGCACCAGGAAGTCGGGCGCTCCGGGGCGGTTGAGCGCGCGCAGGGCGCTCTGCACAGCCATCGTCCACACGCCCAGCGGGTTGCGGCCGAGCACATCGCCCTCGAAGCGGTGGCCGAGCTGCTCCGGGGTGTAGCCGGCGACCGCCTGGCACACCCACAGGTGCTGGGCCGCCAGATGGTTGACCAGCGTGCGCACGTCCCAGTCGCGGCACGGGGTCGGCGCCGTCCAGAGGTCCTCGGACACCGAGCGCAGCAGCCGGGCCGTTTCGGCTCCGGCGGCCGCGTACTGTGCGCGGACCTCGGCGTGGAATCCGGGTGGGTGGGGACAATCCATCGCCGGGCCTCCGTCTCCTGCCCTGCTCACTCCCAGTAAACCGCTACGGCGTGTGACCCGCCAGGGGGAGTGGGAACCCGTTCTGCCGGGGATCTCCGTCCACCGGCGCCGCCCGCCGTCACCGAACGTGGCGTCGATGAGGCGCTCTGGTGAAGCGCGGGGGCGCGACTGTAGTGTCCACGCCATGACGACCGCCCGGCGCCGGCTCGCCCTCACCGCGACCCTCATCGGCGCTCTCGCCGCCACCGTCCTCCCCGCCACCGCGGCCACCGCCGCCACCGCGCAGCCGGCCCGACCGTCCTGTCGGACCGTCGACTCCGCGCCGCTCGACCGGGAGCAGGCGCGCACCGCGGATCCGCGGACCGTCGCCCTCACTGAACGCGGGGGCCTCGGCGACTTCGTCCGCCGCTTCCCCGCCGCGCTCTGCGGCGCGCGCGGCGCCGCGGGGGCGGGCCGGATCGTCGACGCCTGGGGCGAGGCGCTCTGGCGGGCCGGCGTCGACCGTGCCCAGAGCCGTCGCCCCGGCGGCGACCTGCCGGCCGCCGACGACCGTCCGCTGTACTGGACAAGGGTTGCCATGACCGTCCAACTCGCCCGCTGGCAGCCGGACTTCGCCGTCGACGCGGCGGCCCTGCGGCAGCGCTTCGAGGACGCCTCGCGCGGCCTGGCCGACAGCGGCTTCGGTGCCCGCCCCGGGGTGCGCCGGATCCTCGTGAGCGGTTTCGACCCCTTCGGTCTGGACGCCGAGCCGCGCCGCGCCAACCCCTCGGGCTCGGCGGTCCTGCAGCTCGACGGACGGCGGATCACCCTCACCGACGGCACCCCCGCCGAGATCCAGGCGGTGGTGTTCCCGGTCCGCTACGGCGACTTCGACCGGGGCATCGCCGAGCGCGCCTTCGGCCCCCGGCTCGCCCCCGGCCACCGCTCGGCCGACCAGATCACCACCATCAGCCAGGGCTACCCCGGACTCTTCACCCTGGAGGCCTGGGCCGGCCGCGCCCGCTCCGCCGACCCCTACCCCGACAACGCCGGCGTGCTCTCCGGCGGCACCCGCGATCACCCCGTCACGGCCCCCGGGCTCGGCCCCGGCGCGGAGTTCATCGCCACCAGCCTGCCCGCCGGGCCGATGGCGGCCGTTCAGCAGCCGTTCCCGGTCAAGCTGAACACCACCGTCACCGAGATCCCCGCCGGGGCGACCGCTCCCGTCGACCGGGCGGACGGCCCGACCCCCGGCTCCCGCGCGGTCGCGGGCGGCGGCGGGGGCTACCTCTCCAACGAGGTCGCCTACCGCAGCAACCGGCTGCGCCTGGAACTCGCCCCGCAACTGCCCGGCGGCCATCTGCACACCCCCGTGCTGACCGGCCTTCCGGAGCGGACGGACGAGCTCACCGGGCCGGTCTTCGAGCAGAACGAGGCCGCCATCGGCGGCGAGGTGCTGGAGATCCTGCGGCACTCGGTGCGCTGACGAGGAGACGCGGCGGGGCCGAGGTCCGGGCTCCGGCGCCATGCCCCCCGGCCGGCACCCTCGGCATCCCCGGCGTCGCCGGTATTCCCCGCCGAGGGGTGCCGGACGAGTGCCCGCCCCGCCGTCGCGCGACCGGAGGTTTTCCGGTTCGCGGGGCGCCCTGGAGGACAAATACCGCCGATTTGGTACAAGGTGTCCACTGCATGAGCATGGGCCTGCGCTCCACCGAGCGAGCAGGACCAGAAAGGCACCACACCCTCATGCAGACCAGCCCGGCCGTGACCCGGCAGGCACCCACGGCGCAGCCGTCCCCTGCGCAGCCGCTCCCCGGGCAGCCGTCCCCCGGGCCGTCGTCCCCGCCCCCGGCGCCGTCACCCCGGTCCGCCGTCCGCCGCTTCGGCCTGCCGACCGCGACCGCCCTGGTGATGGGCAACATCATCGGCGGCGGCATCTTCATGATCCCCGCCGCGGTCGCCCCGTACGGGACGGTCAGCCTGCTCGCCTTCGCCGTGCTCACCGTCGGCGCCATCACGCTGGCCCTGGTCTTCGGACGGCTGGCGCGCCGCGACCCGCGCACCGGCGGCCCCTACGTCTACGCACGCGAGGCCTTCGGCGACTTCGCCGGATTCGTGGCCGCCTGGTCCTACTGGATCACCACCTGGGTCAGCAACGCCGCGCTCGCCGTCGCCGCCGTCGGCTACCTCGCCGTGCTGTGGCCGGCCGTCGGCCACTCCACCGCGCTCGCCCTCGGCTGCGCGCTGGCCGTCCAGTGGCTGCCCGCGCTCGCCAACCTGGCCGGCACCCGGTACGTGGGCGCCGTCCAACTCGTGGCCACTGTCCTCAAGTTCATTCCGCTGGCGATCGTCGCGGTGGCCGGGCTCTGCTCCTTCGACCCGGCGAACCTCGGCCCCTTCGACGCGACCGGCCAAGGCTGGCTCGGCGGGATGACGGCCTCCGCCGCACTCCTGCTCTTCAGCTACCTCGGTGTGGAGTCGGCCGCGATGAGCGCGGGCCAGGTCCGCGACCCGGAGCGCAACGTCGGCCGGGCCAGCGTGCTCGGCACCGCGGGCGCCGCCGTCGTCTACCTGCTCGGCACGCTCGCCGTTTTCGGCACCGTCGCCCACGAGCGGCTGATCCACTCCGCCGCGCCGTTCTCGGACTCCGTGAACGCCGTCTTCGGCGGCTCCTGGGGCGGTACGGCCGTCGCCGTCGCCGCCCTGGTCTCGATGACCGGCGCGCTCAACGGCTGGACCCTGCTCTCCGCCCAGGCCCCGTACGCCGCCGCCAAGGACGGCCTGTTCCCCGCCGTCTTCGCCAAGGAACGCCGCGGAGTGCCGGTCGTCGGCGTGCTGACCGGCGTCACCCTCGCCTCGCTGCTCACCGTCCTCGACTTCGCCTCCGGCGCCAAGGCCGCCTTCGACACCCTGGTGCTGGTCACCACCTTCACGGCGACCGTCCCCTACCTGCTCTCCAGCGCCGCCCAGCTCCGCTGGCTGCTGGCCGGCGACCGCGACCGGGTCGCCCCGACCCGCCTGGTCCGCGACCTCACCCTCGCCCTCGGCGCCTTCGCCTTCTCCGCCTGGCTCGTCGCCGGCGCCGGCTACCAGGCCGTCTACCAGGGCGTCCTCTTCCTGCTCGTCGGCGTCCTCGTCCACACCGTCCGCACCGCCCGCACCGCCCGCCGCCGGGCCTGACGACAACGGCACGACGCCGAGGCCCGCGCCGTCCGGTGCGGGCCTCACGACGTTCCCGGGGCGCGCGTCGGGCGGGGAGGGCGTCCGGGGCCGCGGCGAGCGCCCCCGCGCCGACCGACGCCTCCCGGCCGACCGGCGTCTCCGTGCCGACCGGTGCCCCCCGGCCGACGCGATCGTCTCGGCGGGGCCGTACGGATGTCAGCGCCATCCGCTAGCTTCGCGATCACCAACCGGAGCGGGCGGAGGAGGGCGTCATGACCGGTCCCACGAACGGGACGATCGAGTGGGACGAGGTGAGCGCGCTCATCGCCTCACGGGTGCCGGAGGCGGTGGTCGACCGGCTGTCGACCGTGCCCGCCGACGAGCTGAGCCATCTGCGCACCCCGCTGCGCCGGCTCCGCACCGAGCTGCTGCGCGAGCTCTCCTCGGGCGACCCGCGGCGCTACTCCGCCGCGTACGACCAGCTCGCCGCCCTGCAGTTCGCCGGGGTCCTCTCCGCCGCCACCCCGGCGGAGGCCCTGGACTGGCTCACCGCGCGCCGGCTGCTCTCCGTCACCCGGCCGCTGCCCGGCGGCGGCTCCACCGATGCCGACGCCCGGGACCTCCTGCTGGTCCTGCTGCTGCCGCACCGCGGCGCGGCGTTCCAGCGTGAACTGGCGGTCCGGCTCGCCGAGTGGCTGCCCGCGCGCGGCGACGTCTCCCGCTGGCTGATCACCCACGGCCTCGCCGTCTGGTCCGGCGCCGAGGTTCCCGCCACCGACGGCTATCTGATCGGCTGGCTGCGTGAGGGCACCCTGATGCGCTACGACCACCAGGAGATCGGCGAGTGGTTCGCCGATCAGGGCCTGTGCCCGCCGGTGCCGCACCACGACACGCTGCTCTCCTGGCTGCGCGCCCAGCCCAGGCTCGCCGAGTTCGTCCGCCGACTGTTCGAGTTCCCGGACGTCGGCTCCGAGTTCACCGATCCCCACGCCGCCCGCTTCGGACCGGACAACGAGTGGCCCAAGGCGCTCGCGGCCCTGGCGGGCGAGGGGGTGCTCGACCGCGCCGAGCTGATCGACCGCTGCCTCGGCCGCCTGCTGCGCGGCGACCGGCCCGGCAACCTGCGCGGCTTCCTGCGGCTGTACGCGGAGCTGGCCCCCGACCCGGAGGAGGTCGCCGCCCGGGCCCGCGACCACGTCCGGCTGGCCGTCGACGGCGCGCCGACCGCCGCCAAGGCCGCCCAGGCGGCGCTGCGGTCGGTGGACACCCGGCTCGCCGCCGAGCTGTTCAGCGAGCTGACGGCCGGGATCCTGGCCCGTCCGGAGAAGACGCTCGCCACCGTCCAGCTGAGCTGGGCCGACGCGGCGCTGCGCCGCGACCCGGCCGGGGCCGACGAGCTGCTGCCCGCCCTCGCCGTGGCCTTCGCCCACCCGGCGCCCGCGGTCCAGGAACGCGCCCTGCGCCTCGTCGCCCGCCACCTGCCCGACGCCGCCGATCCGGCGACGGCGGAGGCCGTGCGCGCCGCCGCCACCGCCCTCGGCCCCGCCCTGCGGTCGGACGCGCACGAGCTGCTGGCCGCCGCGCCCGCGACGGCCGAACCCTCCGTGGCGGTGGGGCCCGGTCGGCCCGCCGCCCTTCCGCCCGCGCCGGGCGGGCCGTTCGAGCTCGCCGAGCGGCTGTCCGCGGTGCTGGCCGACCGGACGCCCGACCCCGGGGAGTTCGAGGTGGTGCTGGCCGCCCTGGTCGCCGAGCACCACCGCGACCGGGCGGCCCTCGCCGACGCACTCGCTCCGCTCGCCCGGGGCCGCGGCGGGGATCCGGTCCTCCTCGCGGGCATCGGCAGCGTCGGGGGCGCGCTGGGCTGCCTGCTCGACGCCCTGACCGGCCGCGAGCACCGGTCCGCCGCGCTCGGCGCCGAACTGCTCGCCCTCCGGGACCCGTTCCGCGGCCCCGCCCTGATCCCCGCGCTCCGCATCTTCGAAGCGGCGTGCGGCGTCGCCGACGCGCCGATACCGGTGCTCCTCGCCACCCCCACCGCCGCTGACGGCACCCTCGATCCGTCCGTGCTGACCGAACGGCTCGCGGCCCACCGGGCGGCCGGTGCCCGCCCCTGGCCCGCCGATCTGGCCCAGGCGCTGCTCCGGGTGCCGCCGCCCGCGCTGCCGGCGGTCCGTGCGGCGGCGGCCGGACTCGGCTGCGACCTGCCGCCCGACACACCGCCGCCCGCACCCGAGGGCTTCCACGTCCAACCCCCGGACCGGCCCGAGCGGGTCGACCCGAACGACTGGACCCCGCCGACGGCCCCGCGCATCGCCCCGCTCGCCCCCGCCCCGGCCGTGTCCGAGGGGGTGATCGGACTGCTCCACGCACTGCCCGACCCCACCCGGATCGGGTGGTTCGCGGCCGTGTTCCCGACGTCGGTCGGCCAGCTCGCCCAGCTGCCCTGGCTGGCGCCCTGGGACCCGGAGACCGTCGCCGCGCACGGCCTGCCCACCCTGGCGCTCCACGTGTCCGATCCCGGCCCCCGCGAACCCGACTCCCTGTTGCCCCGGCTCGCGGAACTCCCGGGCGAACCGGGCCCGGTGAGCCATCTCCTGCTCGCCTACGGGATGACCGCCGCCCGGGCCGAGCACCGCACCGCGGCCCTGGACGCCCTGCTGGCGCTTGTCGCCCGCGGCCGACTGCGGCCGGAGGCGCTCGGCGAGTGGCTGGCGGCGCTGTGGCGGCTGTCCGTCGCCAAGCCGAACCGGATCATGCCCGTGCTCACCGACGCCGCCCGCAGCGGCGCGAGCCGGCAGGTGTTCGCCGTGCTCACCGCGATGCTCACCGGCCTCGCACCCGACCCCGCGCGCCGCGGACTGCCGGCCGTCCTCACCCTCGCCGCCGACTGCGCGGCCGCCGAGGGCATCCGCACCACCGTCCCAGCCCTCGACGCCCTGACCGCCCCCACGGCGCCCCGCCGCCTCCGGGCGGAGGCGACCCGCCTGGCCGGGGTCCTCGCCCGCTGACCGCGCCGTCCGGGGCCGTCCGGGATGCGCGCGGTCCGGTTCGCCGGTGGGTGTGTTGGCGGTGTGTCGGGCCGGCCGGCGCCCGTGACCGCTGCCCGCCCCTCCCCGGGCCGAAGCGGACCCGGGCGGTGTCCTGTCGGTCCCGTCGTCAGGCGCTCGCTGAGGGGCGGCTGCCGGGCGTGGTCCCCGCCGCGGAGCGGTACCGGCCACTGGCCGGCAGCGGTCCGGGGGCCCGGCCGGCGGCGGGGTGCTGCGCCGCAGGTCGGGGGCCGGATGGCAGGTACAGGGTAGGGGTGGGTCCAGCCCCACCCCGAAGAGTGAGGCGGGGTGGATTCCGCCTCGATCGTGTCCGTCCTAGCGTTGCCTCGGGTCGCCCGGAGGGGGTGGGCCGGGTGCGGGCGGGAGGGTGCGGTGCGAGGAGCGGTGCGGGTGGAGGGCGAGGGTGTGCCGGCCCTGCGGCTGATGGGGCTGAGCAAGCGGTTCGGGTCCCACCGGGCGGCGGACGGGGTGGAGCTGACCGTGCCGAGCGGATCGTTCTACGGGCTGGTCGGGCCGAACGGGGCGGGCAAGACGACCTCGCTGTCGATGGCGGTGGGGTTGCTGCGTCCGGACGCGGGCCGGGCGGAGGTGTTCGGCGTCGACGTGTGGGCCGATCCGCTGCGGGCCAAGGCGCTGGTCGGCGTGCTGCCCGACGGCCTGGCGCTGCCGGAGCGGCTGACCGGCCGGGAACTGCTGCGGTACCTGGGCCGGCTGCGCGGCCTGGACGGGCGGACGGTGGACAGCCGGACCGAGGAGCTGCTGGTCGTGCTTGATCTGGCGGATGCGGCCCGGACGGCGGTGATCGACTACTCCACCGGGATGCGCAAGAAGATCGGCCTGGCCACCGCGCTGCTGCACGCGCCCTGGCTACTGGTTCTGGACGAGCCCTTCGAGGCGGTCGACCCGGTGTCGGCGGCGACGGTCCGCACGATCCTGCAGCGGTTCGTCGCGGCGGGCGGTTCGGTGGTGCTCTCCAGCCATGTGATGGCCCTGGTCGAGAGCCTCTGCGACCACGTCGCGGTGATCGCCCGGGGCCGGGTGGCGACCGCCGGGCCGGTGGCCGAGGTACGGGGCGGGCGGGCTCTGGAGGACGTGTTCGTCGAGCTGGTCGGCGCCCGGACCGGGGGGAAGGAGGGGCTGGAATGGCTGGCCTCCTGACGGTTCCGCCGGCGGCGGGCGGCCGTGTGGCGATCACCGTGCTCACCGGCATGAGGGCGACCGTCCTTCGGCGGTCGATGTCCGGCCCGCGCGCCGCCGGGCTGGTCGTCGGCACGGTGTGCGGCGGGGCGGGGGCGGTCGGCACCGCGCTGCTCGGCTTCGCGGACTACGCCACCCCGGAGGCCGGTTTCGGCGTCCTGGCGCTGGCCCAGCTGCTGTGGAGCCTGGGGTGGGCGCTCGGGCCGCTGGTCACCGGCGGCGACTCCACCCTGCGGCCGGCCTGGTTCGCGATGGTGCCGATGCGCCCGCGCAGTCTGGCCGTCGGGCTGCTCGGCGCCGCCTTTGTCGGGGTCACCCCGGTGCTCGCCCTGGTGGCCTTCGGCGGGCTGCTCGCCTACGGCGTCCGCCAGGGGCCGGCGGCGGCGGTGGTCGCGGTGCCCGCCGTGCTGCTCCAGCTGCTCGTCGTGGTGGTGCTGGCGAAGTTCACCCCACAGGCGCTGGGCGGGGTGCTGCGCTTCCGCCTCGGCTGGGAGCTGTCCGCGCTACTGGTCGGCCTGGTGATGGCCGGCCTGAACTCCGGGTGGTTCGCGATCGGCTTCCTGGTCCGGCTCGGCACCGGTGACTGGGCGGCCGGGGCGCGGACCGCGGTGCGGGTGCTGCCCTCGGGCTGGGCGGTGGTCGCGGTGGACGCGGCCCGCCGCTCGGACTGGCCGACGGCCGCCGCCGCGCTCGGCGCCCTGGCCGCCGTGTGCGGGCTGCTGCTGGCGGCCTGGGCGGCGCTGCTCTCCCGGCAGTTGGTGCGCGGCCGCACCGGCCGCCCCCACCGGTCCGCCGCCCGCCCCGGGGCGCGGAACCGGCTGCTCCCCGACACCCCGGCGGGCGCGGTCCTGGCCAAGGAACTGCTGCTCTGGCGGCGCGACCCGCGCCGGGCCCGGTTCCTGCGGACGGCGCTCTGGACGGGTGTGTTCACCGGCCTGCTCCCACTGCTCGACGGCTTCGCCCAGCTACTGCCGTGGACGGGGGTGGTCGCCGCGGTGTTCGCCGGAGCGTTCTGCGTCAACCTGTACGGCCTGGACGCGGGCGCGCTCTGGCTGACGCTGGTGGTGCCGGGCGCGGAACGGGCCGACGTCCGGGCCCGGCAGGCCGCCTGGCTGCTGGTCACCACCCCGGTGGCGGTGCTGCTGACGCTTGCCGCGCTCCCGGTCACCCCGGGTGCCGTCCGGCCGTGGGTGTTCGCGGTGCTGCCGGCCGTGCTCGGCGCGGCGGCCGGGCTGATCCCGCTGTTGGCGGTGCTCGGCGCCGCCTCGTCGCCCGACCGCCCCGGCGGCGGCCCGCTGGACGACCTCGCCGACGAGAGCGCCGAACACGTCCGCGCCCAGGGCCTGGCGGCGTTCTGGCTGCAACTGCTCGCGGCGCTGCCCGCGGCCGGCGTGGTGCTGGCCGGCACCCTGCTGTCCAGC
This sequence comes from Kitasatospora sp. NPDC057965, assembly GCF_042887135.1. NCBI lineage: Bacteria > Bacillati > Actinomycetota > Actinomycetes > Kitasatosporales > Streptomycetaceae > Kitasatospora > Kitasatospora sp. NPDC057965. Next base: position 4,851 of record NZ_JBHVPZ010000041.1, on the reverse strand, counting down.
GCCCCGCTGCGCTGGGCCGGGGTGCCGGCGGGCCTGCTCACCGGCGCGCTGTACACGTGGGGGCTGGGCCGCGCGGCCGGGCGCCGGCTGGAGGCGCGCGGCCCGGAGCTGCTGGACGTGCTGCGGAAGGGGCTGCGCCGCACCCCGGAGTCCGCGAGGCCTGCGGGGGCGGCGGACACGAGGGGTGCCGTTCCGGCGGCGGCCGGACTCTCCCGCGGACGCTCGGCGGCGGTCGGCCTGCTGACCACCGGCGGCATCCTGCTGATCGCGCCGCAGGGGCTGGTGGCGCTCGCCCTGTCGCTGTTCGCGCCCTCCGTGCGCAGCTGGTTCCTCGTGCTCTACCTGCCCCGGGCGCTCGGGATACCGCTGGCGCTGGCGTTCGCCCTGCTCGGCGCGTTCTGCCTGCGGACGGCGTACCGGCTGAACCGGCCCGAGCAGCCGGACCGCCTCGACCGCACCGACTACACCGACCGCACCGGCCGCCCCGACCGCCGGGCCCCGTCGGCGGAGCTGGGATCATGACGGGGCGACGGACCGTCACCCGGGCGGGGCCGCACCCGCACAGGACGACCGACCAGCGACCGGAGGCCCGGTGAACCGCACGCTCCCCGCCGCCCGCGCCGACCGGCCCAGCGACAAAGACCGGCCCAGCGACAAAGACCGGCCCAGCCACACCGACCGGCCGAGCCGCGTCGTCGCCCTCGGCCGGCTGCTGGTGCTGACGGCGGTCGTCCCCGCCGAACTGGCGCTGCTGGTGGTCGTCGTCGGCAGCTTCGTGCTCTGGTTCGGCCTCGGGATCTTCGTCCTGTTCCCCCTCACCACCCGGCTCGCCCGCGCGGCCACCGGCCTCGCCCGGGCCTACGCCGGCCGCTGGTCGGGGGTGCCGGTGCCACCGCCGTACCTGCCGCGCCCGGGGCTCGAACGCACCTTGCACGGCTGGTTCTGGACCGGCCACGACTACCACAAGAACCGCTGGTTCGCGAGCGTCGCCCGCAACATCCGCTGGCTCTGGAAGGATCCGGCGACCTGGCGCGACGTGCTCTGGGTGGTGCTGAACCCGGTGGTCGGCGGGGTGCTCGCCGCCACCCCGCCGCTGCTGCTCGGCGTCGGCCTGTACGCCCTCGCGGGCACCGTCCTGCCGCTGCCCGGCCCGGACCTCGGCCCGGACCTCGGCCCAGAGCCCGGTCCGCTCCGGGCCCTGTTCGACGGCCGGCCCGTCCCCGCCCTCACCCCCGCCCTCACCCTCGCCCTCGGCCTCGCGGGTGCCGCCGCCGGCCCGGCGCTGGCCCGGCCGGCGCTGCGCCTGCACGGCCGCTGGACGCACGCGCTGCTCGGCCCCACCGAGCGCTCCCGCCTCGCCCTGCGGGTCGAGCAGCTGACCGAGACCCGGCTGGACGCCACCGAGGCGCAGGCCGCCGAGCTGCGCCGGATCGAGCGCGACCTGCACGACGGCGCCCAGGCCCGGCTGGTCGCGGTGAGCCTGCGGCTGGGCGCGGTCGCCGCGCTGATCGACCGCGACCCGGCCCGGGCGAGGACGGTGGTGACGGAGGCACAGGAGAACGTCACCCAGGCCCTCCAGGAACTGCGCGACCTGGTCCGCGGCATCCACCCGCCGGTACTCGCCGAGCGCGGCCTGGCCGAGGGGCTGCGCGCCCTGGCCCTGGACGTGCCGCTGCGCGTCGACGTGCGGGCCGAGCTGCCCGGCCGGGCCGAGCCCCCGGTCGAGTCGGCGGTCTACTACGCGGTCAGCGAGGCCCTGACCAACGCGGTCAAGCACGCCGGCGCGCGGCACGCCGCGGTGGAGCTGCTCCACGTGGACGGCCTGCTGCGCGCCGAGGTCACCGACGACGGCCGGGGCGGCGCCGACCCCGGCCGGGGCTCCGGACTGAGGGGCATCCAGCGCAGGCTCGCCGCGTTCGACGGTACGCTCACGCTGATCAGCCCCCCGGGCGGGCCGACCCGGCTGACCATGGAGCTACCGTGCGCGTTGTCCTCGCCGAGGACCTCTACCTCCTGAGGGACGGCCTGTCCCTCCTGCTCACCGCCCACGGGCACGAGATCGTCGCGGCGGTGGGCAGCGGCCCCGAGCTCGCCGCCGCGCTGGCCGAGCACCGCCCGGACGTCGCGGTGGTCGACGTCCGGCTGCCGCCCACCTTCACCGACGAGGGCCTCCAGGTCGCCCTCGCCGCCCGCCGCGCCCGGCCGGGCCTGCCGGTCCTGGTGCTCTCCCAGCACGTCGAGCAGCTGTACGCGCGGGAACTGATCGCCGACGGCGCCGGGGCGGTCGGCTACCTGCTCAAGGACCGGGTGGCCAACGCCGCGCAGTTCATGGACGCGCTGCGCACCGTCGCCTCCGGCGGCACCGTGATGGACCCGCAGGTGATCACCCGGCTGCTCGCCCGCAACGCCGACGACCGGCCGCTGGCGCTGCTCACCCCGCGCGAGCGGGAGGTGCTGACGATGATGGCCGAGGGGCGCTCGAACACCGCCATCGCCCAGCGGCTGCACTTCAGCGAGGGCGCGGTCAGCAAGCACACCTCCAGCATCTTCGCGAAGCTGGGCCTCGGCGCCTCCGACGACGACAACCGCCGGGTGCTCGCCGTCCTCGCCTACCTCGACGGCACGCGGTGACACGCGTTCGCTCGCGACCTCAGTTCGACGGCACGCGGTCCGTGGCCCGACGCGGCGCCGACGGGGTGGCGCCGCGGCGGGCGACCGGGCGCAGGCCCAGCCGGTGCGCGACCGCGACGGCGAGTCCCGCCAGGAGCGAGACCAGGTGTCCCACGGCGGCGACCTCGCCGTCCGTGACACCGCCGAGCAGGGTGGGCGCCGCCACCGCGAGCATCAGCAGCCAGAGTGCCCGCGACCACACCGGGCGGGCCCGACAGGCCGCCACCGCCAGCGCCGCGACCACCACGTAGGAGGGGCCGGTGTCCAGGGCGTGCGCCGCCTCGGGCGGCAGCGCGCCGTGGTCGATCCGCCAACGGACCAGACCCTCGGTCAGCGCGGTCGCCACCACGTGTACCAGGGCCAGCAGCGCCACCGCCCGCCGGCCGCCGAGCGCCCCGACCACCGCGAAGACGGACAGCGCGAACACCGGCCAGATCCAGACGGTGTCCTGCGGGACGAACGCCGACACCGTCAGCGAGCCGACCGGGTGGCCGTCCGGCCAGGGGCGCAGATTGTCCAGGTCGGTCGACGCCCACTCGCGCAGCGCCAGCACCCGCTCGGCCGGCAGCAGCCGCAGCACCGGCCACATCGCGGCCAGCGCGCTCACGTACCAGAACGCCGGATTGCGCAGCAGCCGCGCACCCACGCCGGGGCCCTACCGGCCGCGGCGCGGCGTCCGCGCCCCGCGGGTCAGCACCGTGCCCACGGTGAGCACCACCGCACCGGCGGCCAGCACCCCGCCCCGGGAGCGCCAGGACAGCACCGACCAGCGCGAGTTCGCGGAGAGCAGCGAGCCGACGCTCAGCCACGATCCGGCCGACAGCACGGAGGCCGCCGATCCGGCCGAGCCGATGGACAGGAAGCTGCCGGCCGACCCGATCGAGAGCACCGACCCGACCGACCCGATGGACAGGACCGATCCCACCGACCCGATGGACAGCAGGGAGTCCTTGGAACACGCCGCCCACCCGGGCGTGCGGGCGGCCGTGGCGGTCGTTGACGAGCAATCACGAGACTTGGACACGCCCTGATCGTATGCCGCGTCGGCGGCCGGTCACCCGCCGACGTGGGCCGGCAGGCCGTCCGCCACCGGGTACGGCCGCTCGTCGGGCAGCAGCAGCCGCGCGGCCTCCGGCTCGCCGTCGCGCAGATGGCCGTGGATCCGCCGTACGAGCGGCGTGACGTCGGTGACGGACACCGTCCACTCGTCCGCGTACCGCCGCGCCGCCTCGCCCGCCAGTCCGAGCTGCCGCGAGCGGTGGGGCAGCGGCCGCAGGTGCAGGTCGCGCTCGGGGTCCCACTGCACCCGGGCGGGCGCCCGTGGACGGGTCGCGCGATGCAAGGTCATATACAGTGAAAGCCTTCGATTTGCAGGCCTTCGCGCCCTGTGGAACCATAATCCATAAGCATTCAGCGAATCGAACACCGGAAAGTGAAGGATCATGTCGGACGGCGCGCGCGTCATCGTCGGAGTCAGCGGATCGTTGCACAGCCTGACCGCCCTGCACCGGGCGGCGGACGAGGCACGCGACCGGGGCGCCGTTCTGGTGCCGGTACTGGCCTGGACGCCCGCCGGCGGCGAGTACAACTACCGACTGCGCCCCTGCCCGCCGCTGCTCCGCGCCTGGCAGGGCATGGCCGACGCGCGCCTGGAGCAGGCCCTGGACGAGGCGTTCGGCGGGCTCCCGGCCGGCATCCGGGTGGAGCCCCAGGTGGTGCGCGGCGAGGTCGGCCCGGTGCTGACCTCGCTGGCCGACCGGCCGGACGACCTGCTGGTGGTCGGCGCGGGCCGGCACGGCGCCCTGCGCACCACGGTGCGCCGCCTGTTCCAGGGCGGATCGGTGAGCCGCTACTGCCTCACCCACGCCCGCTGCACCGTGCTGGCCGTCCCGCCGTCCGACCTCCAGGACGACCTGCGCGCCCTGCGCCGCGGCGTGGACCTGCGCGAGCTCGCGGACCTCGTCGCGGCCTGAGCCGCGTGAGCCGCGTGAGTCGTGCGGGGGCCCCGGCGGCACACCCGGCCCCGCACACGGAACCGCGGGGGGGGCCCGCCCCCCCCCCGGCCCCCCGGCGGGGGGGCGCCCCGGCCCGGACCCCCGCCCCCACGGGGGGCGGGGGGGGGGCGCGGGGGCCGGGCTCCCGCCCCCCCCCGCCGCGCGGTCCGGTGCCTGTCTCTTATAC